>JARIBS010000024.1 GCA_029257385.1 Thiorhodococcus sp. | reverse complement strand
ACGGGAATCGGGTAGTGGATTCCGGTGTGTATCCCGCGCTCCTGGAGTGCTTGCTGCAGGGCGTCCCGTCCCCGAACACGAACTGTATAGACGTGGTAGACATGCCGCGCCTCGGCGTCCTGCCAGGGTGTCGGTATGCCGGATTCAGCCAGCCGCTCATCATAGTGCGCCGCATGGCTGCGCCGGGCCTCGGTCCAGGCTTCCAGATGGCGCAGTTTCACCCGCAGCAGCGCGCCCTGAATGCCTTCCATCCGGTAGTTGAAACCCTTGAATGTGTGGTGATATTTGCGCTCCTGGCCCCAGTCCCTGAGCATGCGGATACGCTGCGCATGCGCCTCGCTGTTGGTGACTACCATGCCGCCTTCTCCGCAGGCGCCGAGGTTCTTGCCTGGGTAGAAACTGAAGCAGCCCATGTCGCCGATCGAGCCTATGCGCCGGCCCTTGTACTCAGCCCCATGAGCTTGCGCGGCATCCTCGATCACGATCAAAGCGTGCCGCCGCGCGATGTCCAGGATCGGATCGAGATCGGCGGGATGTCCGTGGAGATGGACGGGCAGAATCGCTTTGGTTCGCTCCGTGATAGCCGCCTCGATCTTGCCCGCGTCCATGGTCAGGGTGCGGGGATCGACGTCGACGAGCACCGCATGCGCGCCGGTATAGTCGATCGCGGCCACGGTGGCGATGAAGGTGCAGGAAACGGTGATGACCTCATCGCCCGGACCCACGCCCGCCGCTAGGAGCGCCAGATGCAGGGCGCTGGTTCCGGAGTTCACGCCGATACCGAACTTGCCGCCCGAATAGGCCGCGAACTCATCCTCGAAGGCGGCGACTTCGGGTCCGAGAACATATTGGGTGCTGGCGAGCGCACTTGCGGCGGCCTCCAACAACTCGGTTTCGATGCTGGCGTACTGTGCTTTGAGATCGAGAAACGGCACCATGATTTTAGCCCTCCCGGCCTTTCCAGCCCATTTTCACGGGTCGGCCACGCTCTCGCAGCGAGTGCGAGGCCGCCTCCAGGATGCGCACGACGCGCAGTCCGGCATGTCCATCGCTGATGGAAGGCTGTCCGTTGGCGACGCAATCGGCGAAGTGTTCGGCCTCGACCAACAGGGCCTCCTTCAGATCGAGCTGCGGGGCGCACATGTCGCCGGTTCGATAGCCGATGCGTCGGTTATAGCTGTCTTGCTTGTCTCCATCGACCGTGATGCCCTTGTCGTAGATCTTGATCTTCTCGCTCGGCTCTAGATCGTCGTACACGATCATCTTGCGGCTCCCGCCGATCAGCGTGCGGCGCACCTTCACCGGCGCCAGCCAGTTCACATGCAAATGGGCGATCGAGTTGTTCTCAAAGAATACGGTCAGGAACGCAATGTTGGTGTGACTGCCTGCGACATTCATTCCGACGGCACTGACTTCGGCGATTTCACCTGGAAACACGTAATCCATGATCGAGAGGTCATGGACCGCTAGATCCCACATCACGTCCACGTCGGTTTGAAAGAGGCCCAAATTGATCCGCACGGAGTCGTAATAATAGAGTTCGCCGAGTTCGCCCGCCGTCATCATCTCGTGCATCTTGCGCACGGCGCCCGTGTAGACGAAAGTATGATCCACATGCAGCACGAGGCCGCGTTTCTCGGCTTCCTCGATAAGGCGCTCGGCCTTCTCGGCCGTCTCCGCGAGCGGCTTCTCCACAAAAACATGCTTGCCGGCACGCAGGGCTTGCATGGCCAGGTCGAAATGGGCCGCGACCGGGGTCGCAATGACCACCACGTCCACGTCCGGGCTCTCGATGAGATCGCGCGCGTCGGTCGTAATCCGCACCGCAGGATAGCGCGCATTGACCAGGCGCAAACGCGCTTCGTCGCAATCAGACACCATGACAACATGCGTCTGCGACGCTTCCGAGAAATTGCGAACCAGATTCGGTCCCCAATAACCGTAACCGATGATACCGACGTTGATCATGGCAGGAGGTTCCTTCAAATAATTGTATGCGTTTCGAATTGAAACAAGAGCGCTCAAACGGACCCGTAGCAGGTGAAAACCACTTTTACCGTTCTCAACAGAATTTTCACATCAAGCCAGAGTGACCATCGTTGAATGTATTCGAGATCCAGTCGTACCATCTCATCGAATGACTTCTGGCTTCTACCAGAGACTTGCCATAAACCCGTCAGTCCAGGTCGGACATCGAGTATTCTTCTAAGGTGCCACGCGCTGTAATGCTCGACCTCATAGGGAATTGGAGGCCGTGGCCCGACAAGACTCATGTCTCCGCGCAGCACGTTGAACAGTTGCGGCAGCTCGTCGATACTGGTCTTACGAATGAATCTGCCGATCGATGTGACACGAGGATCATGCGCGATCTTGAACATGGGCTGGCTGTCGCTTCCCTGATTGACATCCGTTTGGCCTTTGATGAGCTTCTGGACATACTTGCGGTGGATGTCGTCGTCTCCGTCGACGCGCATTGATCTGAATTTATAGAAGCTGAAGGATCGACCATGCTTGCCGAGTCGCACTTGTTTAAATAGAGCGGGGCCTTTTGAGTCCATCTTGATGGCAATCGCGGTAGCCAGAAATAGCGGGGCAAGCGCCACGAGACCAAACAGGGAACCGAAGATATCGATGCCGCGCTTGAGCGTCTGTGCGTAACGCGGGGCGTAGGCCGTTCTGGCCAGGTGCAGCATGGGATGGCTGGGCTGTTCACGTTCCCCAAGGAGTATCTCGAATGCCTGATCGGGGTACGTGAAGATTTCCCAGCGGATTGGTATTCCATCCGTTTGAGTCGCGATCTTGGTCAAGCAAGCCTTCGCGCCAACGGCATCGGTATCAAGCAGCAGAACACCGATCGAGCTAGGCGAATACCATCCAGGTAAATCCGTATCCCGCAGCAGGGTGCGGAGTATTTTGGACAGCAAAAAGACCTCGAAGGATGACATCTCACGCTCTCTGTCGATGGAGACGATGGCGAGTGAAAGCGGTTGGCCAGAGCGGTCCGCACGCGCCTTCTCGTGTCGTGCACGCTCCAGAAAAAACGCTGCGGGCAGCAATGAAGAATCCGCGCTCCAGCGCCGCTTAGCATTCGCGCTGATCCCGCTGCGTGCGCTGGTGTCTGGCTCTGGCGGGAAGAGATAAGACAGATTGCTCATAGTCGAGTCCCTATTGTGTGCTATGAAGTTAATCATCAAGCGCGCTCCCTTAGTCTTCTAGCGAAAAGGACGCCATTGCTTTCCGACCAGCTCGTGGACACGCAAGGCTGGAACTCACACTTAAGGAAATACAAAATTTTGTCTTTTTCATCGAAAAGTATGAGTGAAATAATTAAATTCTACGGCAAGAATCGAAAAAATAGCCTGGCGATAAATAGGGAAGCGTGGATCATTCCGCGCCGCATCCGGAAAAGTCATGCACAGAAAGTGCCATGTTGATATTTGAATGAGTCGCGGACCAGCTCCGAAAAAATGTCCGATGGCGTCGGTCAGGCCGGGCACGCGGATGGCTTGGATTGAAGTGGTCCGAGGCGAGGTGTCCGATCAACAAATAGCCTTGAAACGCGCTGTCGCTCTTCCGTTCCAGGATGTAACAGCTATGTGACGCCTCGGCATTTGTTGCTGTTGTGCTGTTCGGGAACCTGGTCTGATGTAGTAGGTATGGTACCTCCTAAGCTCATCACACTTCATTAATGTTGCCATAGCCTCCGTGCTCACGGAGGCCGTCAGCATCCTGTCGCCAGTGGCCCGATCATCATTTGATCGTCTTACAAAAACAGACATGCTTTCGCGTGAAAGTCCGACTGGCAAGGTGCGTTTTTTTCGTGCGCAATTTTTGCACATAATTCCCCCGATTACGATTCCGTATAATTACTCACGCAGTGCCTTACGGTTTCGCGCGATGATGTGGCGCCATTGGTCTACTATATGTGGACTCCCAACGGGTCCGGCGGCTCTGCAATCAAGAGCTTGATCGCGATTGCTGCACTCCAAGAGGCGTGTGATCCTGGCATGGACGATGAGCTTCAGGGGGCTTATCCTCTCTGGATTTTGCGTGCCAGCCACGCCCATCGAAGACGTCTGGGCGCGCGCTTTGCATGGCTGGCTTGGGGAGCAACCCTGTCTGCCCGATGCGCTATACCGAAAGGGTTCCAGATTTCGCAGTTGGCAATCCACCAAACAGGGCCAAGAGGATATGGAAGTGAGTTTTCGTTCTTTCGGGCGTGGAGTGATTCCGTCTGGCGTCGGGTTGGGTTGTGCATGGCCGACGGACAGCGACGGCGCCCCAAGCCCTTGGCGATGGGCCGCGCGCAAGCGTGGGGGCGCTATGATCGGCGACGGCGGGTCAGGCAGTGCGCGCGCTCTTGTTGCCGCGATGGCTTTGGTCTTACTGGGATTGCTTCAGGTGGGATGCGCGATCAACCGGGCGGATGCCCTGCCGCCGACCGCTCAAGAGCATCTCGATCTAGACTACAGGGTCGCGCCTGGGGATACGCTGGCGGTCTTCGTCTGGGACAATCCGGACTTGTCCATCGTGAACGTTCCGGTGCGCCCAGACGGAAAAATCACGACACCGCTTGCCGAGGACGTTGTCGCCGCGGGTAAAACTGCTACGGAACTCGCACGCTCAATCAGGCAGCAGCTCACTCGGTTCGTTCGCGAGCCTTATGTAACTGTGACCGTCACCGAGTTCGTCGGACTCTACAGTCAGCAGATTCGCGTGGTTGGCGATGGCGTCAAGGAGGCCAAATCGATTCCTTACCGAGATGGCATGACTCTGCTCGATGTGGTTATTGCCATCGGCGGAATGACGGAGTTCGCCAAAGGCAACGATGCGATGCTGATCCGTACCGTTGAGGGCCGGGAGACACGTTATCGCGCGCGCCTCGACGACCTCCTGAGAAAGGGCGAAATTACCGCGAATGCCTCCGTGCTCCCCGGTGACGTGTTGATCATTCCCGAGGCGTCATGGCTGTGAGTTCTAAAATTATTATGTGTTTCCTAACAGACTTATGAATGAAGCTGTCGGATTAGAGCCGCTGACCGCTATC
Source organism: Thiorhodococcus sp. (assembly GCA_029257385.1). Taxonomy (GTDB): domain Bacteria; phylum Pseudomonadota; class Gammaproteobacteria; order Chromatiales; family Chromatiaceae; genus Thiorhodococcus. Next base: position 121,289 of record JARIBS010000024.1, on the reverse strand, counting down.
GCCAGAGGCATGTGGCGCTATCGCTGGTACGCGGTGGCCGCCCTATGGTTCATCATCCTGGTGGGCTGGCCGCTGGCATACGTCTTCACCAAGCCTGTATTCACGGCAAAGGCCCAGATCTATATCGATACGCAGTCGATTCTAAGCCCAGTTCTCAAGGGGCTGACGCTTCCGACGAATCCCAGCGAGCAGCTCGGCTTGATGAGTCGGCAGTTGCTGGCGGGTCCGAACCTGGAACGTGTCGTCGCGCAGACTGGTTTGGACGGGCAGGGAGCCAGGACAACCGAAGGGGTCAATTCGGAGGCAAGTCCGGGACCAGCTCAATCGGATATCGTGCTCGAGGGTTTACGTAAGAGCATCTCGTTGACCGCCGAGCGCACGAGTTCGGAATCCGGGTATACCAATTTCTACTCGATCACCTACTCCAATCGCGATCCCGTGCTCGCCGAAAAGGTCGTGCAAGCACTGATCGATGCATTCGCGGAGAACACGCTCGCTCAGATCAAACAGGACGCTGAGCAGGCCATCGTCTACCTCGACGGCCAGATCGCGGCGCGCAAGGAGCAGATCATGCGTGCCGAGCGACGCCTGAGGGAGTTTCAGCGCACGCATGTGGGCGCCTTGGTGTCCGGGAGCGAAGGCTACTTCAAGCGTCTTTCTTCCGCCAGAGAGGAGCTTCAGGGCGTCGATCTGGAAATCCGACAGACCAGCTCACGGCTGCTGGCGCTGCAGCGCCAGCTCGATGCGACTCCACCAAGAGTCAGGGCCGTGGCGCGGGACGGGACACCGATCCCCTCGTCCGCCGAGCAACGTCTGCTCGAACTCACCCGGGAACTCGACCTGGCCTTGCTCAAGTACACCGAGTCACACCCCGAGATCGGCAAGCTGCGCAACAACATCGCACAGGCGCAAGCCGAGATGCGTCGTGGTCCAGGATCCGCTCCGGCGATGGTCAATCCCTTGTATGAGCAGCTTCAGCTTTGGGCGAGCGAGACTGAGGCAACGCTCGCGGAGCTACGCACCAAGAAAGAACTCTATACCTTGCGCGCGGAAGATCTCAGAGCTCAGATGGAGACGCTCCCGCAAATCGAAGATGATCTGAGACGTCTGTCCGACGAAAGCAATAAGATCACCGAGACCTACCAGGCGCTGATCACTCGGCGTCAGGCGATCGAAAATAGCCGGAAGCTCTCGGAAGACGAGAGCGAGGCTGGCTTCAACGAGGATCTGAAGTTCAGGGTCATTGAGCCGCCGAGCGTTCCGGTCGATTCCTCACTGCTTGCCTTGTGGAAGCGGCGCTTGATGCTGGCCGCTGCGGTGTTGGGGGCGGGGTTCGCTGGCGGGGCCGCGCTGAGCTATCTTTTGCTCAAGTTGCGGCCTCCCGTTTTCAGTCAGCGTGAGCTGGGAGAGATGATGGGGCTGCCCGTCCATGGCGTTATCTCGCAAGTGACGACGCCCGCCTGGCGGTTGCGCCAGCGCCTCGACGCGTTGGCTTTCGTGCTGTGCGCATTACTCGCCTTTGCCGCCGCTGCCGCCTCGATCCACATTCAGCATGGACTGACCTATTCGGACTCGAATGTGCAGGCGACAGTAAATCAGTCGCTACCGACCGGAGAAACCGATGTTTCACAAGACGGTGAGTGAACCTGGACGCGATGACTGCGCGCATCCAGGGCAATCGTCCGCCGAACGGTCGAGTTCGCCGACTGGGAGCCGGAACGCCGGTTCGGAAAACGCCATACCGGCAGTCGATGTGATCGCCGCGAAGACTGAGGACACCCAGGATGAGGCGCAATCCCTGTTCGCGCTCGACCTGACCGCGCTGGGGGAGAGCGGCTACCTCACACCAGACAAGATGCGCAGTCGATTGGCCGAGCAATACCGAATCCTCAAGCGCCCGATACTCAAGCAGGCCATCGCGTCTGAGGACGCGGGGGACTCGTCCAGCAGGATCATCGCGGTGACCAGCGCGGTCCCCGGAGAAGGCAAGACGTTTACTGTGCTGAATCTGGCGATGAGTATCGCCATGGAGCGGGATTTATCGGTGCTGGTAATCGATGCCGACCTCATCGAGCGTGCCTTGACAAGCCGCGTTCAGATGGACGATCGACCCGGGCTGAGCGATATCCTGCTCGATAGCGGGCTGGAGCCTGGTGAGGTTACCGTCAAGGTCGACGTTGGCCAATATGCGATCATCCCGGCCGGCAGCCCGGCCGAGCACCCCAGTGAGCTGGTCTCGAGCGAACGGATGCGTGAGGTCATTCAGGCCCTGGCCGAGCGCCATGAGGATCGCATCATCCTGATCGATACCGCACCACTGTTGACGACCAGTCAGGGTGTGGCAATCAGCGATCTCGCCGGGCAGGTGCTGGTCGTGGTCGAAGAAGGCAAGACTTCAAAACAAGTCGTGATGGATGCGGTCTCCATCATTTCGCACAGAGCGTCGATCGGTCTGGTTCTGAACAAAAGCAGCCGTGCCGCCAAAGCCAGCTATTGGCCCTACTACGGTGGTGTTTGAGGGTGCGCAACGGGGTGCGCCCAAGGTCGCAGGTAGTCCCCGACCAGGGCAGGGTTGGATCAGTGCCTGTGCTGGCGACCTTGATCGCAATCCTTTGCATGTCGCTGTACCCAGTCGCATCCAGGGCGCAACCCCTTGCCGATGACGATGCCGGGCAGATGCGTTTCGGTCGCTCGCCCGGTCGCGCGATGAACGTGGGCAAGAGCCAGGACTGCATGCTGGTTGCATACTGCGCGAACGCGACGAGCGGGCGGAATCCGGGGCGCTCCCCGTCGGTTGGTCGGTCGGCGAGCCGCAGGGCGGGATCTGAAACGCCGGATGGTGCGTTGGGCGCTCGCAAGGCGTCGATCTCCAAATTGGTTCGCACGCTCGCACCGGATTACGGGTTGCACCCGGAGCTTGTGCTGGCGGTCGTGGAGGCTGAGTCCAACTATGATCCTAATGCCCGCTCCGACAAGAATGCGTTGGGACTCATGCAACTGATTCCAGAGACGGCAGCGCGTTTTCGAGTCGTAAACGTGTGGAATCCAGAGCAGAATCTGCGTGGCGGCATGGCCTATCTGCGGTGGCTGATGCGTGAGTTCGACGGCGATATCGCGCTTGCGCTTGCGGGCTACAACGCTGGAGAGGGAGCCGTTCGGCGCCACGGAGGAATTCCCCCTTATCCGGAAACGCGATCCTACGTCGAACGGATCACCGCGCGATTGCGGCGCTAGTCGATGCAAATCCCGCCCATGCGTTCAGTTCGACAGCGCCCGTCGATCAATGCCGCCGCGCGCGCGCCCCTGTGTCTGCTGCTCTGTCTGATGGCGCACTACGTCGATGCCGAACCGCTTAACGCAATCGTCGGCATCGAGACTGGGTATACGGACAACGTCAATCTCACCAAAGATAAACTGTCCGATGCGCCTTTCGAGGTCTTCATCGGACTCGACTACAGTGGCCGTTCCGCTAGAACGCAAGGCGCGCTCAATGGTCGGCTCGGCTACAGATCCTATCTAGAGGGCAACGCGGCAGATGAGCTAAAACCGAATCTGCACGGGAATCTTGTCTTTCATCTCGAACCCGAGCGTCTCTCTTGGGTGGTCGACGGGGATTGGAGACAAGCGCGAGCCGATCGTCTGGGTCCCGATTCGCCCGACAATCTCGAGAGTCAGGCCGTGCTCTGGACGGGGCCAGATGTACTCGTGCCCTTGTCCCCAGTCACCACGCTCACGGCCAAGGGCCGCGCGGGCTACTCCTACAACTCCGACTCATCGGGGGAGAGCGCGCCGGACGACTATCGTCTTGGCGGCGAGCTTAATCTGACCGTCAGGCGCAGTCGCGCCGAGTGGATCTCCGCGAATCTTGCGGTGCGATCGGTCAATTATATCGATCGTGGTGGAGCCGGGGCGAATGCCAGTGATTTCCGCATTGTCGACCTGTTTCTCGGCCACGGCTCGCACAGTGCGCGGGGCAACCTGGACGTCCAGGTCGGTTCTTCCATTGCCAACCCGGACGACGGCAGCGACAAAACAGGGCTTTTGGCACGCATGGATGCCAGCGCCGCTCTGGGGCGTCGCGGTCTGGCCGGCTTGAGGCTGAATCTCGGATTCGAGGATCAGGCCAATACGACGCTTGCCGAGCCGATCCTTTCTGGTGTCATCGAGCCGATCGAGGCTCAGTCGTCGGGGTTCTACTACCAGCAGCGGGTCGAGGCCTACTACTCGCGGGCCGCCAGACGCGCCGACCTGTTGGGCAGCTTCTTTGCCGAAAGCCGCGATTTCATGGGCACGATGAATGACGAGACGAACTACGGCGGTGCCGTCTCCTGGAATGCGCGACTGTCAAGATCCAGCAGCGCCGGGGTTTACGGGCGCGTCGAGTACACGGATTACCAGGGCCTCTCGGAGAATACGCGCCTCTATAGGGCGGGCATCGCGTTCGGGCACAGACTCAGCCGCCATGTGTCAGCGAAATCGGAGATTCGCCATGAGATCAAGACGAGCAACGATGAGGCCCTGGAATACGATGAAACGGCTTTTTTCGTGTCTCTCGTCTATCAATTTAGGCTTTGAGTCTGCTTTCGGCGCGAATATTCGACTGTCGCAGGTTGAGATCAGGCCAGCTTGTAGCGGTTTTTAACCTTTCCCCAGATCGCACGACCCTCCTATGCAGACCGATGGCGCGCATCATGTGGTTAGCAACCCTGTGCATCTGACCCGATTGAGCACCAGCCGAGGCGCCATCGGATGCCGAGCGTGACTCATAAACCGCCGAGCAGATAGAACACGGCGCCAGCGGCGCCCATGCCGAGCAGTGCGGCAAGCGCGACGAGTCCGTAGAGAGTGCCTTTCGCCTTTTTCAGTGACAGTTCAAGCATCTGTATCGACTGCTGCGAGGTTGTGAGCGCGGCGTTGACTGCGTCCTGAGACTCACGTCTGGCGATCGCCGACGCCTTGGTGAGGATCTGTTGTTCGTCGCTCTCTTGTCCATCATGCTCACTGCCGGTTTTTGGCAACGTGTCGCGCACGTATTTTTCCATTGACGTCATGATCTCATCGCGCTCGCTCTTGATGGCGCGCTTGATGAGATCCGGCACAGTTTCGGTTGCCAAACGTGTCGAAATCGCCTGTAGATCGGCCATCGTTGGCTGTGGAGCGGCGTTTCTCTTGATGGCCTGTTCGGTGGCTGAGCGCTCCTCGATCATGCGGCGCGTCTCGTTGAGGATACGCTCCATCAAATCGTGGTCGAGTTCTTCGAGCAAGGCTGGCAACCGCTGTGACAGATACGCATCGACACTTGTCTCGACCAACGTGACAACCGCCTCTTTTGAAAGCGACGCCTCAATGTCGGTGTCGCCAGATTGCACGCTGGTCATACCGGTAGCAGCTTGGAGCTTGCCCAGCATTTCTGGCAGAAACTCGGAGGCCGCGGATTTGGGCAGAACCCCGAAAACACCCTTTTTCTTGGCCGTGGCAACGAATTCGGGTTCTTCGTTCGAGGTACACATGACCACGGGAATGTCAGCCGTTCGTGGATCCTCGCGGAGGATATCGAAGGCTTCAAAACCATTAAGCCCCGGCATCATGTGATCCATCAGGATGGCGTCAGGTAGAGTGGTTTTGAGTTTGACGAAGGCGGCCTCTGCGGATTCGGCCGCATCGACCGTGATTCCGTGGCGTTGGAGCTGGAGCCGCAGCGCATAGCGGGCGGATTTAGAGTCGTCGACCAAGAGTATTTTCATTTAGCGCATCACTTCCAATGATGGTTGAATAACTGACGTGTGGCGATTGGTCAGACTGTGTTGCAGCTATGGTTGGCTGACAGACTGTCTCACCCGTCGGGACACATCGGAATGGCTGCGTAACCGCGCGGTTTTGTGTGCATGTGGTTCGAGCAAGTCGACGCTCGCCGTTCGATCATCGTGCTCGGCGCGGACGACTTGGGGTATTCTCTGAAGTAATCGCGTCCGACAATGCGGAAAACCGTATAGCCCCTGGTGCATTATTGCCATGATCAAACAAGAGACCAGATTCCATCTGTGCGAGTCCGCCGAGCAGGTCGCCAGCATGACAGCGCAGCGCATACTCACTGCGGCCGAGCAGGCGCTGTCGGCCCGCGGACAGTTTCAGTTGGTGCTGGCAGGTGGGCGAACCCCCCTGCGAGCCTATACTTTACTGGCTGATCATTTCTCGGACTGGGACGGATGGCACATTTTTTTCGGTGATGAGCGCTGTCTTGCTCCAGATGACCCCGAACGCAATAGCCATTCAGCCGCTCAGGCATTTCTCGATCGTGTGCCGATCCCGGCATCCAATGTGTACCCGATTCCAGCCGAGCTGGGCGCAGAGACCGCGGCCGCACGCTATGCGCAATTGATCGGCCCCAGGTTGCCGTTTGACTTGGTGCTGCTGGGCATGGGTGAGGACGGTCATACCGCGAGCCTGTTCCCAGGTCGGGATATTGCGCGCGATGCCCTTGTGATGCCGGTCGATGATGCGCCGAAGCCACCGCCGCAACGCGTGTCGCTCACACCGCGCGCGCTCGCCTCCAGCGCTGAACTGTTGATTCTGGTCACGGGGACAGATAAGCGCCAAGCACTTGCTGACTGGCGCCGGGGCGTCGATTTGCCCGTTGCGCGGGTCGCGGCCGCTGGCCGTACCGAGGTGCTCATGGACCCGGATGCCGCAGGTTAGTGTGATCGGTCGAGGAGGAGGGGCTTAGCGTGTTTCGAGATTTCGATGCGGGTGCAGTCGCTCGATGGCTTCATGGCGCGATACGCGGCGAGCCTGTTCCTGCCCTCGCGGATGGCGCGAATCGGCCATCCGCGAAGTCATGGTGACGCGAGACGTCAATAGCCTGGAGGTGGGCCGTAGCGACCTTGGCCGTATGGCCCGCGCGCACCTGGACCGTGTGGTGGACCATAGCCATCCGGTGGACCATAGCCGGGACCATAGCCGGGGCCACGGCCGGGACCGGGGCCGGGGCCGTATCCCGGCCCCCCCCTTGGCCTGTCGTACCTGCCGCGATCTGGCTCCCATCCTTGTCTGGGACCTTGTCCCCGATAGGGCCCCTGGCTCGGACCTCTATCGGGTCTTTGGCCCTGGTCTGGTCTCTGGTTTGGGCCGCGATCAGGTCTTTGGCCTTGATCTGGTCTCTGGTTTGGGCCGCGATCGGGTCTTTGGCCTTGGTCTGGTCTCTGGTTTGGGCCGCGATCGGGTCTTTGGCCCTGGTCTGGTCTTTGGTTTGGACCGCGATCGGGTCTTTGGCCCTGGTCTGGTCTTTGGTCAGAACCTCTATCGGGCCTTTGGCCCTGTCCGGGGGGGCCTTGGTTCTGCCCGCGATTGGGTCCTTGCTCGTAGCCGTAGCCTTGTCCGGGCTGAGCCAAGAGCGCCGCAGATGCGGTGAGGCCGAACAACGCCGAAACGACAACGACGGCCATTCGGGACTTTAATACTTTCATAGTCAATCCTCTCGTGTGATGAGCGATCGATTCACAACATGACGCACAATCCTTGTGGTTGCAACGTCGTGATGGCTCGGGGTGGCTCACAGAACTGCTGACTTTAGGGATGCGACAGTGATCGATTGCCGCCCTTGAGCGGAGTCCTTAGCCAGTGATTGGGTGCTGATTGAAAGCACTTTCCCGCATTCCACAACGAAACCTTAATATAAACTGCATAACTATTATGCATCTTGAGATTCCTACCATTCTCAAAAGCACCCACTGCATCAAGCACGGATTTTCAAAAGCATCATGAACCGGACAGTCTATTTCGTCTCGGAAAGTACCGGAATCACTGCCGAGACGCTCGGCCACAGCCTGCTCTCGCAGTTCGATACTATCGATTTCGAGCAGGTCTATATGCCTTATATCAACACCGCAGCGCGCGCCAAAGCGCTGACGCTGCGCATGCAGGAGGCGGCCGATCGCGACGGCGTACGCCCGGTCGTCTTCGCGACCATGCTCAACAACGAGATCCGCGACATCCTCAGAAACGGCAACTGTTTCTATATGGAGTTGTTCGAGGCTTTCGTCGATCGGCTGTCAGCCGAACTGGGGGTGCCGCCAAGTCTGCAATCCGGGCGCAGTCACGCCATCACCAAGCCGAGTTTCTACACCAAGCGCATTGAGGCCATCAATTTCGCCATGGCCAATGACGACGGGATTCGCCCGGACAATTTCCATCGCGCCAACGTGGTCCTCATCGGAGTTTCGCGCTCGGGCAAGACACCGACCTGCCTCTATCTGGCCATGCACTATGGCCTGCGTTCGGCTAACTATCCGGTCACCGAGGAGGATTTCGAGCGCGGCGACGTCCCTCAGCTACTCTACGATTGCCAGCAAAAGCTCTTCGCGCTGACCATCGATCCGCAGCGCCTGCAACTGGTGCGTGAGGAGCGTCTGCCGGGGAGCGGATACGCCACGCTGAAGCGCTGCCAGGACGATATTCGCATGGCGCAACAAATCTACAAACGTCTTCGCATTCCAGTCCTCAACACGACCACGCAGTCGATCGAGGAGATTTCTTCCCAGATCGTCAAGGCGCTCAAAGACAATCAAGAAAGGGAGTTGTCGAAGACGGTGACGATGAATTCTTAAATCTACAGCGAGAGCGGTCAATTGCTGCGTCGCGACCGGCTGAAACGGGCCTCGGCGGCTCGAAACCGGTTGACGGAGGTTGCGGTCGTTCAATCCCATCATGATAATGCCGGGATTTTGCCGCCTATTGTGGCGGCTGTATCGAGCACGGGGCCAAAATCATCATGAACATCGGAATCCCACTGGAAACGCGCTTGGGCGAGACGCGCGTGGCCTCGACGCCCGAGGTCGTGAAAAAGCTCGTCGGCAAGGGCTTCGGCGTCCTGGTCGAATCCGGCGCTGGCGCGCGCGCTGGCTATCCAGATGCCGAGTATGAATCAGCCGGCGCGCGGCTCACCGATCGCGCCGGGGCCTATGATGTCGATCTGCTGCTGAAGGTCCGGCGACCCGATGAGGACGATGTCGCAGCGATGCGCTCCGGCGGGGTCTATATCGGCCTGCTCGAGTCCTGCGGCGAGGATGCGATCGTCTCGGCCATGCTGGAGAAGGGCGTGCAGGTGCTCGGACTCGAGCGCATGCCACGCACCTCGCGGGCGCAGTCGATGGATGTGCTGTCCTCGCAGAGCAATATCGCCGGTTATCGCGCGACCATCGAGGCGGCGGCCCGCTATGGGCGCTTCTTCCCGATGATGATGACCTCGGCCGGTGCCGCCAAGCCCGCGCGGGTCGTGGTGCTGGGCGCGGGTGTGGCGGGCTTGCAGGCCATCGCCACGGCGCGTCGACTCGGCGCGGATGTCCACGCCTACGATGTGCGCCCCGAAACCCACGAGCAGATCCTCTCGCTCGGGGCCAAGCCGATCGTACTCGATCTGGGCGAGAGCGGCGCGGGGGAGGGCGGTTATGCCAAGGAGCTGACAGACGAGGCCAAGACGCGCCAGCAGGCGGCGCTGGGCGAGGCGCTCGCTAAGGCGCATGTGATCATCACTACCGCGCTCATCCCCTGTCGGGCTGCACCCGTGCTGGTGACCGAGGAAGTGGTCGCGCGCATGCGTCCCGGCTCGGTCATCGTCGATCTGGCCGCCGCCAGCGGTGGCAACTGCCCGCTTACCGTCGCCGACGAGATTGTCGAGCGCCATGGCGTGATCATCGTCGGGCTGACCAATTACCCGGCGCTGGTGCCGGCCGATGCGAGCGCCTTCTATGCCCGCAATCTGCTCAATCTCATCGAGATCATGGTCGAGCCGGGCGATGACGGTCCGCAACTGAAAGACCTCGACGCGGACGACATCACCGCCGCCACGCGCGTGAGCGCGCCCGCGTAACGCACGCTCGCACAGATCCACTTATTACAGGAGTCATCCCAATGCCCGAGGCACTCGATCCCTCGTTGGTTGCCCTTTATGTCTTCGTCCTCGCCTGTTTCATCGGATACTGGGTGATCTGGGGCGTCACACCGTCGCTGCACACCCCGCTGGTGGCGCTGACCAATGCCATTTCGGGCATCGTCCTGGTCGGCGCGCTGCTGGTGGCAGGCAACTCGGAAGCCGGGATACTGGTTCAGTTGATCGGGTTCGTCGCCGTGTTGCTGGCATCGATCAACGTCTTCGGCGGGTTTTTAGTGACCCACCGCATGCTCTCCATGTTCAAGAAGAAGAAATAAGGACGGCCATCGATGGATTTCACAGTCAACCACCAGGCGCTGGCCTATCTGGTCTCCGCCATTCTCTTCATCCTCGGTCTGAAGGGTCTGACCCATCCGGCCACCGCGCGGCGCGGCAACCTCTACGCCATGCTCGGCATGCTGATTGCTGTGGTGGCAACGCTGCTCAGTCGCGAGGTGCAGTCATACGGCTTTATCATCGCCGGGATCGGCGGCGGTGCGGTCATCGGCACCATTGTGGCCATGCGCATCCAGATGACCGCCATGCCCCAGCTTGTGGCCGCACTGCACAGCTTCGTCGGCATGGCGGCGGTGCTGGTCGGCATCGGAATCTTCCTGCACAAGCAGGATACCGGTCTGCTGAATACTTTGCTGATGAGCGAGATTTCCGCCGGAGTGGTGATCGGCGCCATCACCTTCACCGGCTCGGTGATCGCCTTCGGTAAGCTCCAGGGGCTACTGAGCGGGGCGCCGGTCAAGTTTAAGGGGCAGCATCTGCTCAATGCGCTGATGGCGCTCGCGACCATCGCGCTGGCGGTCCACTTCGCGATGACCGGCAGCATGCTCTCGCTCGCCCTCATGACCCTGCTCGCCTTCGCCATCGGCGTGACCGTCATCATCCCGATCGGTGGGGCGGACATGCCGGTGGTCATCTCCATGCTCAACAGCTACTCCGGCTGGGCGGCGGCGGCGACCGGTTTCACGCTCCAGAACAACCTGCTGATCATCGTTGGCGCGCTGGTCGGTTGCTCGGGTGCCATTCTCTCCTTCGTCATGTGCAAGGCGATGAACCGCTCGATCTTCAACGTCATTTTCGGTGGGTTCGGTTCGGACGGCGGATCGGGCGACAGCGCCGGTGCGCAGGCCGCCGAGAAGGGCGTGAAATCCGCTGCAGTCGAAGATGCCGTCTACTGGATGGAGGACGCCGGAAAGGTCATCATCGTGCCCGGTTACGGCATGGCGGTCGCGCAGGCGCAGCATTCGCTCAAAGAGCTGATGGAACTGCTCGGCGAGCGTGGGGTGGATGTCAAGTTCGCTATCCACCCGGTCGCCGGGCGCATGCCAGGGCATATGAACGTGCTGCTCGCCGAGGCCGACATCCCCTACGATCAGGTTCTGGAGATGGACGAGATCAACCCCGAGTTCCCAAGCGCGGATGTGGTGCTAGTGGTCGGCGCCAACGATGTCGTCAACCCGGCTGCCAAGGAGGACAAGACAAGCCCGATCTACGGCATGCCGATCCTCGAAGCCGGGCGCGCACGCCAGGTCTACTTCCTCAAGCGCTCGATGCGCCCAGGCTATTCGGGCGTGGACAATCTGCTCTTCTATTACGACAACACCTATCTGGTGTTCGGCGACGCCAAGGACACCATCGAGGGCATGAACGCGGCGCTCAAAGGCGGTGGACACTAAAAGAGGCGACTGCGCAGAAGCGGAGATACGGATGAATCAAGACGCCGTCAATAAGACCGTGGTCCTTGTGATGGCGCTCGGGATCTCGGCGCTGTTTCTCTCCATGATCCAACAGTTTCTGATGGCGCTCTTTCTCGCCGCGCTGTTCAGCGCCTTGGCGAGACCCGTTTATGTGCGTCTGCGCAAGCGTCTCGGGGGTAATTCGCATCTGGCCTCGCTGCTGACGCTGCTGCTGATGGCGGTCGTCGTGCTCATTCCGACGACGCTGCTGGCGGCGGTTCTCATCGGGCAGGCACTCGATGTCAGCCAGTTGATCTCGGTCTGGATCAAGGCCGGGATCGACGACCCGGCCGCCGTGACCGCCTATCTGCAACATCTCCCCTTTTACGATCAGGTGATGGCTCATCGGGATCTGATCCTGCAACAGGCTGGTAACGTCGCGAGCCTGGTCAGCAAGCTACTGGTCGATTGGGTCTCGGCGGCGACGCTTGGGGCGGCGAACTTCATCTTCATGGTCTTCGTGCTGCTCTACAGCACCTATTTCCTCCAGATGGACGGGCCGAAGCTGCTGGAGCGGCTTCTGTACTATCTGCCACTCAAAACCAGCGACGAGCGCCTGATGCTCGAGAAGTTCACCTCCGTGACTCGCGCGACGCTGAAAGGCTCGTTGTTCATCGGGCTGCTACAGGGTGGGCTTGCCGGTATCGCCTTTGCCGTCGCGGGCATCGAGAACGCGGTGTTTTGGGGGACGCTGATGGCCATCCTTTCGGTCATCCCCAACATCGGCGCGGCGCTGGTTTGGATTCCGGCGGTCGTCATCCTTATCGCCCAGGGCGATGTGACGACGGGTATCGCGCTCGGGATTTTCTGCGGACTCATCGTCGGGAGCCTCGACAATGTCCTGCGCCCCATCCTGGTCGGCAAGGACACCAAGATGCACGAGCTGATGATCTTCTTCAGCACCCTTGGCGGCATCTTCATGTTCGGTCTTACGGGGCTGTTTATCGGTCCGCTGATCGCCTCGTTGCTGATTTCGATCTGGGAGATCTACGGCGTGGAGTTCGCCGACGTGCTGCCGGACGTGGAATCGGTGCTGGGAGATTTCGACGAGCACAGTCTGATCGTTGCCAAACAGGAGCCGGACGCGGCCAGTGCGCAAGAGGCCGCGCGCGAAGAACATGCGCCGGATAAGATCGCTTAAGTCAGAAAATCACATGACATTTTTCCTGATCTTCCACGGCCTTTTGGTCCTGGCGTTCATGACTCGAATTCTGCTTCGCGATGACCTGTCGCCCCCCGCGCGCCTGGCGTGGTTTATCATTTTGAGCCTGCTGCCTTATTTCGGCAGCGTCGGTTACTTTCTGTTCGGTGAAATCAATATCGGCAACAGCGCAAACAAGCGCCACAAAGCGATATTCGATGAAATCAGGGCCAAGGCTTCTGAGTTCATGGGCGACTCAGCGAGCGTCGACAGGCTGATCGATCCGATTTATCGCCCGGCATTCCGCTACGCTGGGTCGATCAACGGATTTCATCCGGTCGACGGCAACACCGCCGAACTGATGGCCGACGGCGATGCGACGCGTGCTCGACTGGTTGCCGATATCGACGCCGCCACCGATCACGTGCATGTGCTTTATTACATCTGGCTTGACGACAACACCGGCAGGAGTGTTGCCGAAGCGCTGATTCGTTCGGCTCAAAGAGGGGTCACTTGTCGTGCGATGGCCGACGGGCTTGGCTCGCGTGCGTTAATCAAGTCCAAGCTCTGGCAACGGATGCGTGATGCAGGCGTTCAGCTTGCGGTCGCACTGTCGCTGAAGCACCCCATCCGCACGCTCCTGACCAGCCGTATCGACCTGCGAAACCATCGCAAGATCACCGTGATCGACGCGCGCATCACCTATTGCGGCAGCCGAAACTCAGCAGACCCAGAGTTTTTGCCCAAGGCGAAATACGCGCCCTGGGTCGATATCATGCTGCGCTTCATGGGGCCGGTTGTGACACAGAACCAGTTGTTGTTTGCCAGCGACTGGATGCAGGCCACGGGTGAGTCGCTTGACGAGATCGCGTTGGTATCAGACCCGGGCAAGGTCGGATTCCCCGCACAGGTCATGGGCGTTGGACCCACGGAACGTCGTGGTGCCACGCCACAGCTCTTTGCCAACCTGATCGCCACCGCCGAGGACGTGCTGACCCTGTCCACACCTTATTTTGTCCCGGATGCGACGGTGTTGGAGGCATTGTGCGCCGCTGCCCATCGCGGTGTTGCCGTCACGCTGATCTATCCCAAGGTGAATGACAGTTGGATCGTGGCCGCCGCCAGCCGCAGCTACTATCACCGGCTGCTCGATGCGGGTTGTATCATCCATGAATTCAAGGGTGGTCTGCTGCATGCAAAAACCCTGACAATTGACGGGCGTGTCAGCCTGATCGGCTCCTCAAATCTCGACCTGCGCAGTTTCGACCTGAACTACGAAAACAACATCCTTTTGCAGGACGCGGCCACGACACAGGCGATCGCCGAGCGGCAGCAGAGCTATCTCGACCGTTCCAAAGAGGTTGTATTGCCAACAGTTCTCGCCTGGCCCTGGCGCAAGCGAATTTGGAACAATGTCATTGCGACAATCGGTCCCGTGCTGTAAGCCAAGGGTCAGCAACGGCCCTGTCCATCAGGTGGAAAGCCTGCACCTATCCGGGGCGGCTACTATCCATCCCCGCCCTCAACGGCGAAGTTTTTCGCGGAGAATTTGATGATCTTCAAACAATTGCTGGAAGCCGATTCATCCACCTACACGTATCTCATCGGCTGCCCAGAGACCGGCCAGGCGATTCTGGTCGATCCGGTGATCGATACGGTCGAGCGCGATCTGCAGATCATCAAGGATCTCGGCCTGACCCTGTTCGCCACGCTGGAGACCCATGTCCATGCCGACCACCTCACCGGCGCGCGTCGATTAAAGCAGCGCTCAGAATGCCAGATCGCCTACCCGAAGATGCTTGCGCTGCCGTGCGCCGATATCGGCGTTCAGGAGGGCGAACCGTTTAAGGTCGGCTCGATCGCCCTGCACCCGCTGTTCACGCCAGGACACACCGACCACCATCATGCCTATCTGATCGATACACCGGTGCATAAGTTGCTGTTCACCGGCGACGCCCTCTTGATCGAGGGCTGCGGCCGCACCGATTTCCAATCCGGTGACGCCGGGGCGCTCTACAACAGCATTCACAACAAGCTGTTCTCACTGCCGGACGAAACCCTGGTCTATCCCGGCCACGACTACGAGCAGCGTTTCGTCTCATGCATCGCCCAGGAGAAGGCCCGCAACCCGCGCCTTGGCGGCGGTCGCTCGAAGGATGCGTTCGTGGAGCTGATGGACGGGCTGGATCTCCCCTATCCACGCAAGATCGATTTCGCCGTGCCAGGCAACGAAGCCTGCGGCGAATGCCCGGAGAACATCCCCGAGCAATTCCGTGGTCCCTGTGCCGCCAGCGATCAAGGTTGATCCGACGCGTCATCGAACTCGAGCTTCATCGGTCTTTCACGTCTTCGTCGAAGTAGGCGGTCACGACGGAGACGACTCCGTCGTCTCGTTGTAGAAGACACGCAGGACACGAAGTGCCCTTTCCGGTACGGGATAGAGAACGTGGAGCAGGCTGTCGTCCGCTGCGTCGGTCTCGACCCGGGCGGGACGATCCAAGGCGTGCCCAATCCAGTCCAACTGGATTTTCCGCTGGATGCCGCGCTTCTTGGCGCGAAGGGGGCAGTGCTCTTACGGTGGCCCGATTCGCAGGGGCAGACTCACTGCCATTAAGGCGGTTTCCGGAAATGATTTGACCAAGACACCGCACTCCGTAGGAGCCCGCTTGCGGGCGACGCAGCCGCTAAGATTGGCGTAGCCTGCCGCTTCCTTGCGCTGCGGAAATCACCGGTCACGATTGAAGCAGTTTCTGGTCATCAGAGAAGTAAGCCGGAAATTCCTCGTCTAGACTGATCAGTAGCGTATTCAAATTCAGGGCTGTGGCAATAATGAGTCGATCCGCTGGGTCGCGATGATGCTGCGGCAACCGTGCTGCCAGACGGGCCGACGCACAATCAATCGGAAGAATTTCGACATGGGATCCTTGCGTCGCCTCATCAATCCATTCGGTTAGTGGCAGCGGGAGTGAAAGGCGCTGCCGTTCGACGAGCATGGCCACTTCCCAACATGAGATCGCGGATACGCCGATACGATCCGCGTCTTCGATGCGGCTTACCAAGGATCTCGGTAGCGGATCCAAGGGGATCAGCCATCGCACCCAGATGTGTGTATCCAGCAGAATCACCGCAGCGCGCCCCAATCCTCAGCATCGGTGACCGGTGCCATGAGGTCGCCATGGATCGCGCCGAGGCCAGCGATACGGGTTGATGGACTGCGTCTTTTCGGTCGTGCCGCTAGCTGGTCGACCACCAGGAAAATGGCTTCGAGTTGGGCGTTGGGTGTGAGGGGTGGCATGTCCTGGATCCGACCGTCGCCGTCGGTAGTGACCAGTATCTTGGTGGCTTGCATCGCCTCCTCCGTCGTGACTTCTGGGTTGTGCCCCGGTTTCCCATCGCTCGCGTTTTCGAGCACTGGGGAACCGGCCAATTCGTTCCTCTGCTCCCAAGGGCGCCAGGCGTCTTATCTCTAGAGAGCCGAGTCGCCGTATGTCTCCCGAGGGGATTGCCGACGACGATCATTGTTCCGGCCGGTCGTCTTCCGTCGGGTGGACAAGCCTGCGCTAATTGGAGCCGAAGAGGGCAGCGCAGTCCACCAGCTAGGGAGCGAGATTCGGTGGACTTTGCTCTCGCTCGTCCACCCCGGTCGGTTTGATGATCGAGGTCAGGCGGCCAGACCGCAGCCCGATATCGACGATGCTGGAACGGTAGCACTGACAGGTGCGATCAGCCAGAACGGCATCGATCGCGACTGTTGCGGCTCACACGCTCTGGTCGCCCCACGGCCCTTACACCACCTTGTCGAAAGCCGCAGGAGTCGCACGCTTTAAAACCAGGGACAGACAACGGTTTTCTCGGTAGAACGATGTGTCCGACTCTTGGCATTCACCGATGCCGCTGTATTCCATTGGATCGAAGGCTCTTTATGCGTTTCAGACAGGTTCCCAGAATCCGTCGGTCCCGGTCGCCCAGCACGCTCAGCGCCATTATATAAAACAAAGGCTAACCGTAGGCGCAGACGTAGCCGACCGATCCTTGAGCTGACAACAGGCCCATCTGTCCGGAATCCATCAAGAGCTTAGCAGGAAACCGTGGTCTGTCCCTGGTTTTCGCTGGTTTTCGTGGCGACTTCTGTGGCTGATATCTCGAAGTAGGCGGCATCCGCTGCTGCATCGAAATCGAGTTTCATGGGTTTCTCACCTCGTCGTCTTGCTGTCGCTCGGAGATCACCAGAAGGGCCGCGATGGCAGATCCTGCCCATCAAGGGCAGAATTCGGGGACGGACCACTCCATGTCAAGTATGAACAAATGCAACAACCTCGCGTCAGGCGTAGGGCGCAATACGCTTCGCTATTGCGCCCTACGCGGGCTGAAGTTGTCCGTTTCCATCGCTACCAGAAAAACAATATTGGTTGCTGCCAAATGAATCGCATAGGCTGCGATTGGCTCGGATACGGTCACACTATTTGTTCCTTGTCCGTGGCCGCCGAGCTTGTTCCTGACGGTGGGGACTCCGCTTTCAAGTAGCGAGCGCAATCCTGTATATTGGGATTGCAGGAAGCTGGGTATCAGATTGTTGCGAAAGCAAATGTCTATTAACTTCTTAGACGTATCATTTTGGTTGTAGGGCCATCCTTGTTTTTGGCAGATCGCTTTCATGACGCTTTCAAACGCTTTGAGCGTATCAACGAGACACTCTTTGTAGCGACCATGTCGGAAGTGTGAATGCGCGCTCAGGTACTCTTCGTTAGCCCCTTTAAATCTAACTTCGCTGGCAAGTAGTTGTAGCACAGGTTTGACGACTTGCGAATGTAACACTTGCGAGTCGATCCGAATGATTTCGTTAGATTCGAATTGATACCCGATTCCATGCTCTTTGAATCGAGCATTTAGCTCGCTAATTGCATCATCTGGCGTAAGCTCCTTTCCCTGCGTGGTGTTTCGGAAAGGTGCTTCCCGAACAAATGTGTTGATGACCTTAAAGCTCAGTTCAACAATATCTAGAGCTTCCTCGTGGTTCTCGGCTTTCAGGAAATAGTCGTAAATAGCGTCGAAGTCCGAATCGGCATGCTCTCTAAGTGAAAAAACTCCATATTCTTTGCATAGAACGTCATGGATTAATTTGAAGGCTTGAGCTACGTTATGGTGGCCGTACCCATCTATGCCGAAAGTATCTTTGACGATATGCACGACCTGAACACGGAAAATGCTGTTCACATCATCATAGAGGTATACGTCTGGGACGTCTCCACGGAGTTTCTTCTGCCTCTTCGAGAACAAGTCAAATATTGCCACCTTCGTGTCCTTTCCCCTTCAGCTAACGTGTTCTAGGTTGAGCTAGGATTTTCTTGAACTAGACTGCAGTCCGTCTAGCACCCGAAAATCCCAGCCATCGGATGTGTTGGTCAAAACGACACTGTTGGCTTCAGTTCTATCCTACTGACAAGCCTCACACTCCGGATCCAATATCGAGCAAGCATTCGGCGCGGCGGCCCCATTCCCCTTCCCACTCGCCTTGTCCTTGTCCTTGTCTATCGCGATATAGCTCCCTCCGACCGCGCTCAATTGATTGGCCCTGCTCGAATCGGCCATCGTGGACTTCTCGACATGGGTCGCGCCCATGGAGCGCAGGTAGTAGGTCGTCTTCAACCCGCGCACCCAAGCGAGTTTATAGAGATTGTCGAGCTTCTTACCACTGGGTTCCTGCATATACAGGTTGAGGCTCTGGGCCTGGTCGAGCCATTTCTGGCGGCGGCTGGCGGCTTCGATGAGCCAGCGGGCGTCGATCTCGAAGGCGGTGGCGTAGAGCTGCTTGATCTCATCGGGGATGCGCTCGATCTGCTGGATGGAGCCGTCGTAATACTTAAGGTCGTTGACCATGACGGAATCCCAAAGACCAAGCTCTTTAAGATCATCGACCAGATAGGGGTTCACCACGGTGAACTCGCCGGAGAGGTTGGATTTGACGAAAAGGTTCTGATAAGTCGGCTCAATCGATTGACTGACACCCACGATGTTGCTGATGGTCGCCGTCGGGGCGATGGCCATGCAGTTGGAGTTGCGCATACCGATGGTGCGTACCTGCTCGCGCAGCCCGTTCCAGTCGAGACTCTGGCTTGAGTCCATCTGGAGATAGCCGCCACGACCTTCCTCCAGCAGCTTGATGCTGTCGATGGGCAGGATGCCCTGGCTCCAGAGCGAGCCTTCAAAGCTGGGGTAGCGCCCGCGCTCGGCGGCCAGCTCGGAGCTGGCCTGGATGGCGTAGTAGCTCAGGTGCTCCATGCTGCGATCGGCAAACTGGACGGCCTCTGTGCTGACGTAGGGGATGCGCAGCTTATAGAGCGCGTCTTGGAAGCCCATGATGCCAAGGCCGACCGGGCGGTGGCGCAGGTTAGAGTTACGCGCCTGGGGGACGTTGTAGAAGTTGTAGTCGATGACGTTGTCGAGCATGCGCATGGCGGTGCGAACGTTCTTTTTCAGCCGCTCGGTGTCCAGCCCCTTCTCGGTGACATGGGCGGCGAGATTGATTGAGCCGAGATTGCAGACGGCGATCTCTAAGTCATTGGTATGCAATGTAATTTCGGTGCACAAGTTAGAGCTATGCACCACGCCCATGTGCTGATTGGTATAGCGCAGGTTGCAGGGGTCTTTGAAGGTGATCCAAGGGTGGCCGGTCTCAAACAGCATGGCGAGCATCTTGCGCCACAGGTCGACGGCCTTGAGACGCTTGCTGATGTGCATTTCGCCGCGCTCGGCGCGCGCCTCATAGGCCAGATATGCCTGCTCGAACGGCTGTCCCATAAGGTCGTGCAGGTCCGGGGTTTCGTCCGGGGAGAAGAGCGTCCAGTGCTGATCCTCGGCGACGCGCTTCATAAACAGATCCGGCACCCAGTTGGCGGTGTTCATGTCGTGCGTGCGGCGGCGATCGTCGCCGGTGTTCTTGCGCAGGTCCAGGAACTCTTCGATATCGATATGCCAGGTTTCCAGATAGGCGCAGACGGCGCCTTTTCTTTTGCCGCCGTTCGACACCAGCGCGGCGGCGGTCATGTAGGTCTCGTCGCCCTCGACCTTGAGGTCGTAAACCTTGGCGACAGGCTTGATCTCGGTGACCGATTTGACACGCGTGAATATCCAGTTGCCGAGGCGAAACCAGTTGTGCTTCGTCAGCGCGGGGACACCGGCCAGATCCGCAATCTCTGGGACTGCCGGAATGCGCAGGTCGAAGGCGCGGGTGGTGCCGGTGAAAGAGACGACCGAGCCGTCGCCCCGGATGCCCTGGTGCGCATTGTCGCGCTCGCGGTATTGACCGGCGCAGGGGATGCCGAGCCGGAGCAATTGATAGCGTAACCCTTCGGCCAACGGGGCCGAGGTCGAGGTGAAATAGATCTCCTTGCCGCGCGAGACGCCGCCGTCGGTCTCTAGCAGCCCTTGGATCAGCGCCAGCGCCTGACCATGCGGCAGATGGTTAAAGCGCCGCGCGATCCGCTTGTTGCCCTGTGCGTCGTAGAGATCTTCGTAGGTGAAGAGCAGATGCGCTTGGTCCAGACCGACGTATTGGCCAGTCGTGGCACAGCGCGCGAGACCCCGCCCGACGCTCCACTTGATTTGCAGATAGGTTTCGCCGCGACTGTTCTCCCAGAAGTGGATGCCGCGCTCGGTGAGGTAATCCCGAACGAACTGGAGATGACCCGCGTCGTTATTGGGGTTGCCGGAGACGCCGAATTCATAACCGCGTGTGAGGTGCCCATCGCCCAGCAGGACGCCGTACAGGCGCGCATCGTCGTCCGTCAGCCCATCGACCGGGACGACCTCGGACGGGATGACCTGCGCGACATAGTCGCCGCGCGACAACTGACCTGCCTCGATCCAGTCCGGTTTGAAGCGGCCGTTTTCGATCTGCTGCAAGGTCCGCTCGATGCTCTGCTCGGTGGGGATACCCTGGATTGCCCAGAACGGATGCCCGCTGGTAACTTTTAGATCGTTGACCGCATGCTTGACGGCGACCTGGACCATGGGCGCGTCTTTCTGGTCGTAGACGAAGTGCTCGGTCACTTGGCGATAGCGCCCGCGCTGGCCGAGCACCAGGTCGCCGACCTTTACATGCTGGATGGCCTTAGGGCCGTCGGCGGTGAAAACCGTCGTCTCGGGCGCAAGGCATTGATTCACAGCTACTGCTGTGTCATTCGCCACCTTCAAAAAGGGCACCACACCCTGGCTCTTGCCGTTGGTGCCCTTGATGTGCGCCCCCATGCCGCGCACGCGGGTCCAGTCGTTGCCGAGTCCACCGGCGAATTTCGACAGCATGGCGTTGTCTTTGATGGCGCCGTAGATGCCTTCGAGGTCGTCGGCGACGGTGGTCAGGAAGCAGGAGCTGAGTTGCGGGCGCAGCGTGCCGGAGTTAAACAGCGTCGGCGTTGAACTCATGAAATCGAAGCTCGAAAGCAGCTCGTAGAACTCGATGGCGCGCTCTTCGCGCTCAATCTCGTTGATCGCCAGACCCATGGCCACGCGCATGAAAAAAGCCTGCGGCAGCTCGAAGCGGATGCCTTCGGCGGTGTGGATAAAATAGCGGTCGTAGAGCGTCTGGAGTCCGAGATACTGAAACTGGAGATCGCGCTCGGGACGGATGGCCGCGCCGAGACGCTGAAGGTCGAACCGGCCAAGCTGGGTGTCGAGATGCTCCAGCTCACCGGCGCGCTTGATGTAGGCCGCGAAATAATCGCTATAGCACTCGCCCAGATCGGCCTGAGTCTCGACGCCAGTGGCCAGATCGAGGAAGCCGAGCGCCTCGCGGCGCAGGATGTCGAGCAGCAGCCGGGCGGCGACCAGGCTGTATTGCGGCTCACGCTCGATCATGGTGCGGGCGGACATCACCAGCGCCTGGCGCACATCGCTCTCGCGCACGCCGTCGAAGAGGTTGCGCAGCGTCTCGGCGAGGATGGCATCGGCGTCGACCGCATCAAGCTCGCGGCAGGCTTCATCGAGCAGACGGATCATCTGCTCAGAATCAAGCGGGCGGGTCGTGCCGTCGGCGAGAGTGACGTTGATCGTCTCGGCGTGCCCAAGCTCCGCGCTGGAGGCGGCCTTCTCGGCGCGCTCGCGGGCGCGTGCCTCGCGATAGAGGACATAGTCGCGTGCGACCTTGTGCTCACCGGCGCGCATGAGGGCCAGCTCGACCTGGTCTTGGATGTCTTCGATATGCACCGTGCCGCCGCCGGGCAAGCGTCTGGTGAGTGCGTACACCACTTGCTCGGTCAATGCATGTACACGATCATGCACCCGGCTGGAACCCGCAGCCGAGCCGCCTTCAACCGCTAAAAAGGCTTTGCTCATGGCAACCATGATCTTGTTGGGGTCCATGCGCGTGACCTTGCCATTGCGCCGGATGACCTGAACCTGACCCGGAATACAGGCTGCCTCATCGCCTTGAGAGACGCCGTCCGAGTCGGGGAGATGGGTGGATTGGGATAACGTCTGGTTGCTGGCCGACATGGCTCCTCCTGAAAATATTGATCGTGTCATGGATGTAAGCGAATGCGCGAGGTCGTCAATATATACGCATATTCGACCCCTTGAGCACAACATGTTGTGTATTTATGGCTATCGAGCCTGTGGTGGAACGTCTCTATCGCCGATACCCTACCTGTGCCGCGCTGCTTGCGCTGGCGCGACTCCTGCCTTTATCTGATGCGTCAGTTCGAGGCCGTTTGCGAGGGCGGCGCGAGCACGCCAACCGAAAAATGCTCAAGCAGCTCAGCTCTGCCGGTTTAGCGCGCACGAGCAGGCGATTGTCATGGGTCATACTGCGCGGCTGCGTCCCGTGCCAAGCTGTCCGCCAAGGGCTGGACGAACCGGGATTTACCCATCCATCTGTGTACGACCGCGCCCACGCCCGCCGATCGGTCTCGCTGCTATTGCTCGGCCAGCTCGGCGGCGGCGGACTCGATCACGCGCGACTCGGTGAGTGGATAGGCCGGTATACCGAGTCGCTGCAAGCGCGCCTGATAGGCGGTGCAGTAGTCGTTGTGGAAAGTGAGAAACAGCGGATGCGCGGCAACCTCTTGGACCTCGTTGATGAAGATCAGATAGTTGCGCGTCTGGCTCATGTGATAACTCGATGGCGCCATCCCCAGACGGAACTGCTCCACGCGACGATTCCACAGCGGAAAAATCGCCGGATTGGCCAGATGCAGCACCTTGGCGGCACCAACGAGCGAGTTGAGACAATCGGCAATGGGTTCGATGAGCTGTTGGGAAACACCCGGCACCTCTTGGCTCGCAGCCACGAATGCCTCGGCGGCTCGGGGCAATTGGGCCATGTCAAGCTGCATTGACTGGGGCATCCAGGCATAGACGAGACTGGCATTGCGCAGCAGGGCCTCGACCGAACTCGCCGCCGGAAGGCGCGCGGTCGCAAGCAGGATGGGGTAGGTGCGCATGAAGGCCGCCTCGCGGGCGTTACTGCGATAACCGCTGGCGCGCACCAGATCGACGGCGCTGTAGAGCGTTTCGATGTTCATGTGAGTTCGGTGATCGCGGGGCTGACCGCAGCGTGCGGCTGATCGTAATGTTTGATCTGGCGTCGAATGTTGCGCTGAATGATGACGCCGAGAATCGACCATTCAAGCCCATCGAGCGCGATATCAGGATAGAGCGCATTGAGCGCGACCAGACGTTGCGCGCCGGAGCCATCGCGGACGTACTGGCGAAACCAGCGCACCCCCTCGACCTCGGCGAAGACGTAGCTCTCGTTGCCGCACTGTTCGCTGGGTTCGACGATAATGATGCAGCGGTCCGGGAATTCCGGCGCCATTTCGTCTCCCAGCACTTGTAGGGCATAGGGTTCGTGCAGACTACAGCCCGAGCTGCCCAGATGGGATTCGGCCATGATTGTGTCCTCGGTTGTCGCGTGTCATCGATCACTATGGAGCTGTTCGGCGAGCCTGATCCGCCAATCATCCCACCCTGACAGACTCGATCCAAGCGCGAGCGCCTCTGCAGTGGCGCGCACGGCGTAGCCACTTGGCGGGCGCTGGCCAATCGTTAGCGTGGTCTGAGCAATGCTGTAACGGATGTTAAGTCAAGAGAGTGCATGAAAAAGAACCGTAAGATCAATCGCCTATTCGCCACCGAACGGGTCCACGCAGACCGTCGCGATTGGCACAATTTACGCGGCATGCTGCCGTTTTTGTGGGAGTTTCGGGGCCGGGCGGCGCTTGCGCTTGGCTGCCTGATCCTGGCCAAGGTCGCGAATGTCGGCATTCCCTTAATTCTGAAGGATATCGTCGATTCCTTTCAGAGTCCCGAGACGCGCACCCTGGTGCTGCCTGTCAGTCTGCTGCTCGCCTACGGGGCGCTGAAACTCAGCGCCTCGCTCTTTAACGAGCTGCGCGACGTGGTCTTTGCGCGAGTGCGCTATCGGGCGATGCGCCGACTGTCCACGCGGGTGCTGGAGCATCTGCACAGGCTCTCGCTGCGCTACCATCTGGGGCGCCAGAGCGGGGCCATCAGCCGGGATCTGGAGCGTGGCACGCGCTCGGTCTCGACCATCATGAACTACCTGGTGTTCAGCGTCATGCCGGTGCTGGTGGAGTTCACGCTGGTGGCTATCATTCTGCTCGGAAACTATGCGCCTTCGTTTACTCTAGTGACCTTTGGCACGGTCGGTATCTATTTCGTCTTCACCTTTGCCATCACCGAATGGCGCATGGACTATCGTCATCGCATGAACCGGCTCGATTCTCAAGCCAATAACCAGGCGTTCGACAGTCTGATCAACTACGAGACGGTGAAGTATTTCGGCAGCGAGCGCCTGGAACTCAATCGCTACGATGCGACGCTCTCGCAGTGGGAGGAGATGGCGATCGCCAGCCAAACCTCAATGTCGCTGCTGAACTTCGGTCAAGGCGTCATCATCGCACTTGGCGTCACTGCCATCATGGCGCTGGCCTCTCAGGGAGTAGCCACGGGCGAGATGAGCATCGGCGATCTGGTGCTGGTCAATGCGCTGATGCTCCAGCTCTTTATCCCGCTCGGTCTGCTCGGCGTCGTCTATCGCCAGATTAAATATGCGCTGGCCGACATGGATCTGGTGTTCAAACTGCTCGAGCGCGAGCCTGAGGTCGTCGATCTTTCGGGGGCAAAACCCCTTCAATTGCGCGATGGCGCCATCCGCTTCGAGCATGTCGACTTTCACTATCAGCCCGAGCGGCGCATCATCGCGGATGTGGATTTCTCACTCGATCCGGGTCAGAAGCTCGCCGTGGTCGGGCACAGTGGGGCCGGAAAATCGACCCTGGCGCGGCTGCTGTTTCGATTCTACGACGTCACCAGCGGGCGCATCTTGATCGATGGTCAGGATGTGCGCGATCTGACACAGGAGAGTCTGCGCGCGGCCATTGGCATCGTGCCTCAGGATACGGTGCTCTTTAACGACAGCATCTATTTCAATCTCGCCTATGGGCGCCCGGATGCGACCCGAGAGGAGGTCGTGCGCGCCGCCGAGATGGCGCATATCCGCAGCTTTGTCGAGCGTCTACCCGACGGCTGGGAGACGGTCGTCGGTGAGCGCGGCCTCAAGCTCTCCGGTGGCGAAAAGCAGCGCGTGGCTATCGCGCGCGCCATCCTCAAGCGCCCGCGCATTCTGATCTTCGACGAGGCGACCTCATCGCTCGACAGTCATACCGAGCAGGCGATCCAGCAGACACTCGCCGAGGTGGCCGAGAACCATACCACCTTGGTCATCGCGCACCGGCTCTCGACCGTGGTGGATGCCGATCGCATCCTGGTGATGGAGCAGGGGCGCATCCGCGAGCACGGCAGCCATCGCGAGCTGCTGGATCGCGGCGGACACTACGCGGCGATGTGGGAGCTTCAGCAGCACGAAGGCGTGGACAGCCTCCTCGCCAGCGGGCCAACCGAATGACCCCGACGCTCAACCGATCTCGACCGCCTGCGCATCGGCCCTATGATCGCGGGCGTGTCTACGCCATTTTGCGCGAGGCGCGTTTGCTGGTTCCCATGCTGGCGCTTGCGCTCGTCCTGGTCGCTGCGCTGGCGCTGCTTGCGCTACAGTGGGTCGGGCCTGGTTGGACCTGGTCGCATTGGCTTGTTTCCGGCTTGATCCTGATCGGCGCAGCCGCCTTCGCACGCCTTTGGCTGCGGTTGCGCAACCAGTTGCTGCTGCCGCTGGTGCGGCTCGAACATGCGCTGAGCCGGGTCTGTCAGGGCGAGCCGAACGCCAGCGATGCCTTGCGCGAGCCGGGGGTGCTCAACGACATTGCCGAGGATATCTACAGTCTCAACGAGGAGCTGACCGATCTCTACGAAGATATGGACAATCGCGTAGCGCGCCAGACCATGCGTCTGGCCCAGAAGACCGCGTCGCTGAATATTCTCTACGATGTAGCAGCCGGGATTCATCAGACCGAAAGTGTCGAGGAGCTGCTGCTGCGCTTCCTGCGCGTGCTCAAGGAGATGATCAACGCCCGTGCGGCGACCGTGCGCCTGGTGATGCCCGACGGCACCCGGCGTCTGGTCGGCTCCATCGGTCTCGATGACGGTCTGGTGCGCGAGCAGGACATGGCCCCGGTGGATCTGTGTCTATGCGGGAGCACGCTCGCGCCGGGCGACATCCTGTGCGACAACGACGCTCGCTATTGTTCGCGCATCTATGGTCGGCGCATGTTCGCAAGCTCTGAGATGGAGGTGGTGACGGTGCCCCTGGAGCATCGCGACGAGCTGCTTGGGGTCTATAACATCTTCGTCGATCAGCCTGGCGTGAAGGCCCGCGAGGACATTATGCATCTGCTCTGTACGGTCGGACATCATCTGGGCGTGGCTATCGCCAAGCAGCGCTCGGACGCTGAGGCTCACCGGGCATCGATCCTTGAAGAGCGCAACGCACTCGCCCACGAGCTGCACGATTCATTGGCGCAGACTCTGGCGAGCTTGCGTTTTCAGTGCCGCATGCTGGCCGACTCACTGGCCGAGCGTGCGATTTCGGACGCGGCGCGTAACGATCTGAGCCGTATCCGCAATGGACTCGACGAGGCCCACACCGAGCTGCGTGAGTTGCTCGCGAGCTTTCGTGCACCGCTCGACCGGCGCGGTCTGGTGCCCGCACTGGAGAAGCTGGCCCAGCGTTTCGGCCAAGAGACTGGCGCGCATGTCTTGTTTCAGAATAACTGCCGTCCGTTCGAGCTTTCAGCGAGCGAGGAGCTGCAATTGCTGCGCATCGTGCAGGAGTCGCTCGCCAACGTCCGCAAACATGCCCAGGCCCAGACCGTGCGCGTGCTGCTCAAGCGTGAGAGCGGCGCTCAGCATGTGCTGCTGATCGAGGACGATGGCTGCGGCTTCAGTGCGATGGCGCACGACTCACAGCCGGGTGAGCGCATCGGGCTGTCGATCATGGAAGAGCGCGCGCGGCGCATCGGTGCGGAGCTGCGCATCGAGAGCGAGCCTGGCGAAGGTACGCGAGTGGAGATTCTTTTCGAGCCCAACCGGCGCGCAGCGCGTCCATCACTGGAGGCGCTCTAATGCGTGTGCTCTTGATCGACGATCATGCACTGTTTCGCTTCGGTCTTCAGGAGCTGCTGGAGCGGCGCGGAATCGAAGTGGTTGCCGCAGTCGGCGATGCCACCGCCGGGTTGCGCAAGGTCGCCGAAACGCGCCCGGACGTGGTCTTGCTGGATATGCGTATGCCCCAGCTCTCGGGTCTGGAGTTGCTGCGCGCGCTGCGCAGCGCAAACCAGACCATGCCCATCGCCATGCTCACCACGAGCGCCGAGGAGCGCGATGTTATTGACTCACTCCAGAGCGGGGCGCAGGGCTATCTGCTCAAAGACATGGAACCCGATGCACTGATCGGCGCGCTCGACGAGATCGTCCAAGGCCGCACAGTCATAGCGCCGGAGCTGGCCATCGTGCTGGCCAAGGCCGTGCAAGGCGAGGCCAAAATTGCGCGGGTCGAGAGCGGGCTCGCCGACCTGACACCACGCGAGCAGGAGATTCTCTGCCATCTCGCTGAGGGTCAGAGTAATAAAGCCATCGCGCGTCAGCTCGGGATTTCAGACGGGACGGTCAAGCTCCATGTCAAGGCGATTCTGCGCAAGCTCGACGTGCACTCGCGGGTCGAGGCGGCGGTGATCGCGGTAGAGCGCAATCTGTGCGGGCGTGCCGCGATACGCGAGGTCGGCCCGACGGGTTGAGTCAATAGAGAAGCGCTTCAAACCGTCTCCCGTTACACCAAGACTCGAGGCTCCGAACGAACCGCGCTGAAACCTCCTTAGCGTAAGTTTTCGTTCCGATGATTGTCAGACTCCAATTTTCGGAATTTCCCAAAGTGACATTAGCCTGCGGACTGAGTCTCTCCGGTCACTGTAACCAAAAAATTTTCGACCTTTTCTTCAATATGGCTTTCGACCGTTTTCAGGCGAAGCAAAGGCAAGCCCCCTTTTTGGAGGATGCTATTTTTCAGGGCATCCCATTCCTTCTGTTGGGGCTTGTCGTGTTCACCCCCGTCTACCTCAATGACCGCCAGCGGTTTTTTACCCACCTTGAAGTAGAGTACAAAATCACAGCGGCTTCGGCCTTTCATAAAGCCGCGCTCTTTTGCCGTCAGCGTTTCATTGCCAAGTGACACCAACTCATTCAGGGCTATCTGTGTATGGAAGGTTACCGCCTGATTCGAAGACAGAGAAAGGCGTTCGCGCAGTATCTGGGCCATGATCTGTTCTGACTTAAATTGTGAATCGCTCGCCCTTAAAGAAGACCTTAGTTTTTCCAGAGATTGGTCATACTCGGCATACAGCAAATCGAAAGCCGACACAACGGGTGAACTGTGGGCCTGTACCTTTTCATTCGCATAATACTCAATATAGCGAATCAACGCTGCAACAGGCCCGTTTGCCGCGCTGAACACACCATCACCGGTTACGAGAGTAAACTTATTTTTTGCCCGGGACACCGCCACATTAATCAAATGGGGGTCGTCCACAAACGTCAGCTTTTTCTGGTTACTGGCTTTCTTATCCAATACCGTTGAGAAGACAATTTCATCACATTCTCTGCCCTGGAACTTGTGGGTAGTATCCTTGACAAAACTGGCGGGCAGATACGAGTGCGACAGTGTGACCTGTGCATTGTATGGTGCAATAAATCCTCGCTTGGATGCCTCATCCCACTGGCTGCTTTCGCCCCGTTCCAGGATGTGGAGCAACGAATCCAGCTCTCGCTGGTTTGTGTAACTTCGGGCGTGATTCCCTTTGGCGGTTACAATCAGTTGCAGGGCATCTTCGCCCGCATCCTGGGTCATCGGAATAAGCTGGTTGTCATAGAACTGTTGATTGCAGAACTGGATTATTCTGGGGTGGCACCGATAGTGCTCCTTCAGCAGGGTCACCGGAATGGTGTCGCCAAAAACATGAAGGCAAGAATCCAGCAGGCTATATTTTTCACAGTCATACCTTTCATCAGGCGCTGTGCTGCCGATCTTCGCGAAAATTGGGGGCAACTGTTTTCTGTCGCCAACTATAACGAGGTTTCGGGCGCAGCCCAGCGCCAGTATTCCCGGAATAATATCCTGCTGAGACGCTTCATCAATGATGGCGTAGTCGAGAACCGTCCCTGACTTAAGTGAGTTGATGATGGAATGCGTACTGCTGCCAATGATCGGATAGCGCATCAAAAACGCATCGATCCGGTCGCGGTAAACTTCCGAATTAAAGGCTTCTTCAGGCCATTTTCGTTGTTGGAGCTGATCTTTTAGGTAGATCATCGATGATGTGGTTGTGCCTGCCAATAGTGCGTCGAAATCACCATTCTTCAAAGTCTCCTGACAGGAAGCCAGGGCGGTTTCCTTTTCCTGCAATGCCTTATCGTAGTAGCCCAGTTGCAAAGCATGGATCGTAGCGTTGCGTTTGTCCAAAGTGCTAAAAGATTTGGTGCGCAAAATCCGGAAATTTAGCCACAACTCTATTCTGTTCCTCAGGCTGATAGGCTTGTCATCAAGCATGGTTAGATACGCCATCAAGTCCGTGATCTTTTGCTTGTATAACTGGTATTTTTCCAGTGGATCGATTTTGGGCGAGCGCGGGTGGGTTTCCAGATTCTCCTGCTGTCGTTGAAGTAGATTTTTCCGCTCTATGTTCAGTTCATCGATTTCAGCTTGCAGTTTCGCCACGTCGTTCCGGGCATGCAGAAACTGCTTCAATCGCTCTATCTGATTCTCGATTTCCTGTAATAACGGCGCAGGCGGAGACCCGTCTGTTGGAACTGTGGATGTATTGGAAAAAAAATCCTTACGATTCTCACTGTTGCCGAGTTTGGCGACAAGAAAACCCAGTCCTTCTTTACCCAGTTTTTCATACACATTTTCAACGGCGGTATTGTTATTGGAAAGAATGGCAACGGTTTCGTTCCGCAGAAGAATGTTGGCAATGATATTGAGTATCGTCTGGGTCTTTCCTGTGCCGGGAGGGCCCTCAATAACACTGACCTGTGAGGAGAAAACTCTCGCTACTGCTTCTAGTTGGCTTTTATTGATGCCGAAAGGGAAAATAAGGCTTTCTGCAGTTTCTCTTGGCCGACTATATCCTGTGCAGTATGCATTCAATACCACCTCTGGATTTGAAGGCAGGGCGTTCAGTTGACGCAGCACATTGTCAGCAATGGCTGCATTTTCCTTAGGGTCTGCCTTCGCCCTTTCCAGCCTGGTCTCGGCCACAGAAACGAAGTAACGAAAGATTTTGCCATCCTTGAACTCTGTTTTCTTAACAAGCCGGATATTGTCCATATTCATAACGTAGGATTTAGCATTCGCTGAATACTGGACGACCGCTTGCTTGTTATCATAAACCACCACTTTGTACACATGGGAGAATACGCTGCCGCTTTTCTTCACAAGGAGCGCGTCTTCCACCACCTCGGTGGGCGTGATCTCGCATTCATCGAGCGGACGAGTGAAGGATTTTCCTGAGGGGAAAAAGCAGGTCAGCTCCAGGCGCTCCAGGCCTTGGCGAGAATTCCGTATTCTCCAACCGCTGATCTGCCCGGTCTTGTCCTCGCCGTTTACATAGATGGTGGCCATGGTCCTCTCGACATTATTTGCTCTGACACCTTTAACTCGACTTTGGCCATTTTGAGC
Organism: Thiorhodococcus sp.; assembly: GCA_029257385.1. Lineage (GTDB taxonomy): Bacteria > Pseudomonadota > Gammaproteobacteria > Chromatiales > Chromatiaceae > Thiorhodococcus. Next base: position 90,330 of record JARIBS010000024.1, on the reverse strand, counting down.
CTTAGCGGAAGAGTGGCGCGCGACCCCGATCGATGGTCACGGGCTTCCTGAATTTGGCGGCAGAGGGCTGCAGGCGGTATCGTCTGATGTTGACCAAAACCCTAGCGATGTGCGCCGATGAGTCCCCTGCCAGCCTCGATTGTATCTGTTCTGAAACCCTTTGCCTGCCTGTTCAGCCGCCCGACCTGGGTGCAGGGAATGTATCGCGACGCGGTGCGCTCCTCTCACAGGAAGATGGTGACCTGCTTGGGGCTGGAGTCCTGCCAGTACCGTAAGGCCCGTATCCAACGCAACCACATCGGCTGCGCCTTCCTCGTGAGGGTATGCCTTAAACGCCTAGCCGCCAAAACTGGATGCACCGTCTACCAACTCAAACACGGATTGCTCGACGACTACCTCATTCAGCAACTCAAGCGTCCGGCACTCAAGATGAATTTTGTGTAAGCTTTAAACCGTGAAAAATTTCCTGGAACTCATCAAGCATTGTCTCGGCGACATCCGCCAAATCATGCCGTGGGATCTGGAGGAGCGCCTCCAGCGCAACCCTGCACTGCTGCTCGTGGACGTGCGCGAACCCGAGGAGTTTGCGGCCATGCATATCTCCGGCTCTTTGAGCATTCCACGGGGCATTCTGGAGTCCGCTTGTGAGTGGGACTACGAGGAGACGGTGCCCGAGCTGGTCCAGGCGCGTGATCGCGAAGTGGTCGTCGTCTGCCGCTCAGGTCATCGCAGCGTGCTGGCCGCTCATTCTATGATCGTTCTGGGCTATGAGAATGTCGTGTCGCTCAAGAGCGGTTTGCGCGGTTGGAAGGACGATGAGCAGCCGTTAGTCGATCAGTGCGGCAACCAGGTCGACCTCGACGATGCCGATCTCTATTTCACGCCCAGTCTGCGACCTGAGCAGATGCGCCCGAGAGCGCACTGAGGTCGCCACACGGCGCTCAGTGGACAGGTTCGCGTCGCCATTGCCCATCGCGGTGGACCAGCACTTCACCCCGATCTGCATGCCAATCGGCCAGCACCGATCGGTGCGCGACGCCGCCGTCGATGTCGATTTCGTGCTCTGCGGGCCGGTGCGTGTGGCCATGGATCAGCCGCACGGCATCGAAGCGGCGCAGATGGGCACGGACGCTGTCTGGGTTGACGTCCATGATGCGCGCGGTTTTGGCTGACATGGCCGCGCCGCTCTTGCGGCGGTAGTCGGCGGCGATATTTCGGCGGCTGGCGAGCGATTTGCGCAGAAACAGCCAGATGACGAGCGGGTTGCGGATGCGTCGGCGGAATTTCTGGTAGGCGACGTCGTCGGTGCACAGCAGATCGCCGTGCATCAGCACGGTTGGCTCGCCATCGAAGCGCATCAGTATGGGATCGGGTAGGAGCGTGCAGCCGGTGTCGCGGCTGAAGGCCCGCCCGAGCAAAAAGTCGCGGTTGCCGCGCATCAGGGCGCATGCGGTGCCGGAGGCGCTCAGCGCACGCAGTGCCTCGCGCACGGCCAGATAGGCGGGCGTGTCGTCGTCGTCGCCGATCCAGGTCTCGAACAGGTCGCCGAGGATATAGAGCCGCCGCGCGCGCACCGCCCGCTCGGCAAGAAAGCGCACCAACAGCGCGATGGTTGCCGGGCGCTCTGGGGCGAGGTGCAGATCGGAGATGAACAGCGACTCTCCGCCATCGTGTCTCGTAGTCGCTGTCCGAGCGCTCACGCCTCGTTCGCCTCCAACCAGCCCTGGAGTGCCGCGATCAGTGCCTCGGCCTGTGCGCGGCTGGAGATGTTGAACTTCGACTGCTGGCGATATTCACCATGACGCTTCTGATAGCGGCGAATCGTGTAGCGCTCTGGGCCATAGACCTCTTTGTCGCGATCCCAGTCCTGATAGCGGAAAATGATCGTCGTCCAACTCCCCTTGGAGAGGACGACCTTGCCTAATTCTTTACTGGTTTCAATGCCGTCTTCCATGTAGGTGACGGTCAGATCATCGATCTTCTCGGTCATCGTAGCTGTCCCTCTGTGTGCGATTATGGTGTGGAGTCAGGCGGGGTTCGAGGCTCCGCGCGCGCCCCGCTGCTTTCGAGCAGATTGACGATAGCGCTCGCGTTGTTGTCTCTGCGCGCGGCGTGTTCCAAGGCGAGCGCCAGGGGCGTTTGCTGCTCGCCATTGAGTTGACTCACGTCGGCGCCGAACCTGATCAGCCGCGAGACGCTGTCGTGATGCCCCCGCGCGATGGCCAGATGCAGCAGGGTATCACCCTGCGCATCCAGCTCGCCGAGGCTCGCACCTTGGTGCATCAGCAGCGTAAAGGCGTCGCGATCGGAGACGCCCGCCTTGACCAGCTTTATAAGCACCGCCTGCGCATCGAGCTTTACGCCATGCTCAAGGAGCATCTTGGCGACCCGCGTCTTGCCATTTATCAGCGCGGTCTCGATGGCCGTTTCGCCCGCGGCATTGAGCGCTTGCGCATCCGCGCCGTGCTCGACCAGTTCGCGGGCGATAATGACACGCCCGCCGCGCGCAGCCACATGCAAGGGGTAATCGCCATTGACATCCGTTCGGTTGATGTCGGTCTTCCAGCGCAGATGTCGCGTGACTTGATCCAGATCGCCGCTGTGCACCGCTCGATAGAGATTGATGGTCGGAGGCTCGGGCTTGCCACAGGCAGTCAGCGCAAGCACTATCAGCACCAGGGTAAACTTCGGGAGTCGATTGTTCATGAGATGGGCACGTTAGCGCTAGACGCTGTCGAGGTCCAGGATGTTGAGGTGATTGCTCGCGCTATCACGCCACGTGTTCGCGGGGCAATCGCGTTCCTTGCGCAACGCTCGGGATAATATGGACACATGATCGGAAAATTGCTCCTAACGCTGGTGGTCATGCTCGTTGCCTATGGCGTCATCCGCTCGCGCATGCGCGCCGAGCGCGTCACCCAAGGGCTTGAGCTGCCGCGCCCGCCGCTGCTGCCGCGCCGCACGGTCAGTCTGGTCGCGGCGATCCTGCTCGCGGTGATGGCCGGGGGCAGCGCCCTGGTGTTTCTGCGCGGCTGGTTGGACACGCGCGAGGTCGTCGAGGTTCAGGTCATCAACGCCAGCACCGGCGCGATCATCACCTATCATGCCCGGCGCGGGGCAATCGATGGTCGCCAGATCGAGACGCTCGATGGCCGCCGGATTCGCATGGCCGATGTCGAGCGCATGATCATCCTGCCGGTCGATGATGCGGGTCGACACTGAGGATCTTACCGTTCACGCCTTGCGGTCAGGCTCACCATAGATCTCGCCGCCTGCGCTCGCATACTCCGCCAGCAGGGCCGCCGACTCCTCGCGCATCAGGTCGCGCGTCACCGCGATGCCGCGTGTCGCGTAGCCCGCGATCCAGTCTGCGGGCTTGTGTCCCTCATCGAAGCCGACCGCGCGAGCATCCTCGTCCCTGGCCGCGCACACCAGCCGGTCGATGCCCGACCAGGGCAGGGCGCCCATACACATAGCGCAGGGTTCGGCGCTGCTGTAGATCACGCAGCCGCCGGGCACCGCCTGGCGCAGATCATGGTGTTTCAGTCGCTGCTGCGCGCTGGCGATCGCCACCATCTCGGCATGGGCGATCGAGCAGCATGAGGGGACCACCAAGTTCACGCCGACCGCGATCAGCTCACCGGTACGTGCGCCAAACACCGCCGCCCCAAAGGGTCCGCCCGAGCCGGCATGCAGATGTGCGCGGGTCAGATCCAGCACCAGACCCATGCGTGCCTGATCGGTCGCCAGCCGAGTTTCGCGCGTATTGAGGAAGCCAGCCACCCAATCGGGCAGTGCGATTTCGATCGTCTGCATCTGGATTTTGCTCCTCGCTGTCGTTCACAGAACGCTTGTTTCTGGTGAATTCGATTCCAGGTTGTGAGTGCGGATTGGTGCGATGAGCGAGGCACTGACTCGCGGCCCTTTCCGAAATCTCAAAGCTACTATCCCCGATGGAGGAAGCAATGCGCAATTCGATACTGCCGTTCATGTTGGTCGCAAGCCTGGCCGCCGCTCCCGCGCTGGCCGACTGGAGTCTCGATGCCGAGCGCTCCGCCGTGACCTATGTCACCATCAAGGCCGAAGACGTCGCCGAGAACAACAGCTTTCAGGAAATGCAGGGCAGCATCGATGCCGATGGTCAGGTGACCGTGGTGATGATGCTCGACAGCGTCGAGACGCTGATCCCCATCCGCAATGAGCGGATGCGCGAGATCCTGTTCAAGACCACTGACTACAAAGAGGCGCGGCTCACAGCCAAGATCGATCCCAAGCTGATCACCGATCTTGGCGTCGGTGAGATCGTCCGGATCACCGCCGAAGGCAATCTGACGCTGCAAAGCAAGACGCAGCCCATGACCCTGAGCATGCAAGCCGCCAAGCTCAACGCGGGCACCCTGATGGTAGCAACCACCAAGCCGCTCTTGGTCGATGCGGCCAAGTTCGGCATGAGCGATGAGGTCGATAAGCTGCGTGAGATCGCCGGTCTAGACAGCATCAGCGATGCCGTTCCGGTGACTTTCGTGGTGACCTTCGTGGACACACCGGCTGCAACGGCCCAATAAACCTGTCGGCGGCGGCCTGCAAGGGCCGTTGCCGTCTGCGCCGCACAAACTGCTCAGGAAATCATGGCGAACGCCATCTTCTAGCCAAGCAGCGCGGTCTGCATCTCCACGGTTGACACCCGCTTTCAGCAGATCTCCCGCAAGCCCTCCGGCAAAGGTCGGCATAGCCGTCGCTTTGCGTGGTGCGGTGACGGTTCTTCGTTGCGACCCTCATCACAATGCGGCTATGTCTCACTTGGTACCGTTCAACACGATTTGGCTATACCGCACAGCGGCTGGAACGCTCGGGGATTAGGCGACGGGTTTCTTGGCATCCGGCGATGGGCAAGCATCAGCCTTCTCGAACCAGCGTTGCGTCCCTCTGCATTCCGTGAAGCGTTTCGGGTGGTTGGTTGAGCGAGAGGACGACGATTTCAGTGCTGTGCTAGGCGGAATTTGTCTAGTGCCATATTTACGGATTCTGTCTAATCAACTGTTATGTATTTGAGGTGGGCAATATCTGCCTAACGAAAAAGTGACGAATATCGCCTTATTGATTGATGCTGATAACTCGCCTTCGAAGTTCATTCAGAACATTTTGACAGAACTGGCAAGTTATGGAAAGGTAAATATACGGAGAGCATACGGAAACTGGACATCCGTAAACCTTAATGGATGGCAGTCAATAATTCACGATCATGCAATACAGCCTATACAGCAATATGACCTAACAAAGGGAAAGAACGCCACTGATATTGCTTTGACCATTGATGCAATGGATATCCTTTACACAAAGAATACAGATGCGTTCTGTATAGTTACCTCTGATTGTGATTTTACGCCGCTTGTAACAAGGGTTTTATCTGACGGAAAAATGGTTATCGGCTTCGGGCAAAGAAAAACTCCTTCTGCATTTGTTAATGCGTGCTCCAATTTTCTCTACCTAGACGAAGAAGTTGATACCAGGGAAGAGGCGGAAAAAGAAACAGAGAAAAAACTCAGATCCGATGCGCAATTGCTAAAGCTACTGCGAAACGCCGTAGCAACAACAAGAGAAGATAACGGGTGGTCTAAACTCTCAAGAGTAGGAACACTCATTTCTAACCATGCGTCGTTCGATTCGAGAAACTATGGCTATTCAAGGCTCAGCGATCTGGTTGTAGCAATAGGGTCTTTTGAGCTTAAGAGAGACAAGAATAGCCATTACGTAGTTAAAATAAGAGATACATAACGCACCTCAAGCCGAACCCATACTGCGCGCGTAGCTCGGTGTTTTCATTCGACCTCATCGCGGCGCAGTATGGGTCGGCTTAGGTTTGACGTTAGCGCGATAGAAAGAATTTAACGTGAGGCGCTATATATAATGACAACCCAGCATCTACGGTTAGCAGTTTTCGCATGCATCGCATTTCTTCCAGGTTTCTCAATTGCGGAGCAAGCCAAAGCACCCCAATTCGCCAGCTTCCCCGCAAACCGTACCTTCACCGGCGATCCCGCACAGGTTGTTCTGTCAACTTCTGAAGACAGGATGTTTCGCACACGTCTTCGCGAAGCGACGAAATCTCCACCTAACTTTGCTGGGGAGTATGTACTTACCGCTTGGGGATGTGGAACCACCTGTCTGCAAGGTGCGGTGATAAATTTGAGAACGGGCCGCGTTGTGTTCTTGCCAGGTTCGATTTGTTGCTGGAAGGGTGAGGGCGAAAGATTGTTATTTCGCGAAAACAGTCGATTGCTTGTAATGGCGGGGGTTGTCAATGAGACAGGTGAGCACGGTGCGCACTTCTACGAGTTCACCGGCGACCGTTTTCGAAATCTAAAGACCATTCCAGTATTAGAAGACCTGCGCTAACAAGCGGTTAAAGAACACGTACCCTGAAGACGTCACAATCCTTAAAACCAGGGACAGTGCGGCCTGGCAAGGCCGCACTGTCCCTGGTTCTCCCTGGTTCTCCGAGCCCATGGCGCAGCGGTTCCATCGGCCACAATAATCTCAGTTCATTCCGATTTCTCGAAATAACCTGCAGTACTTCCGCCATCAATGCGATAAACCATGCCGTTCACATAGGACGATTCATCGCTGAGCAAATGAAATACCGCCGATGCGATTTCATCTGCCCTTGCAAATCGACCAAGCGGTACAGTGCCAGCATAGTAAGTCTGCGAAGCAGGATCGCTCTCGAAAATTCGGTCAGCCATTGCTGTCTCAACGAACGACGGCGCGACGGCGTTAGTGCGGATCCCCCTTTGTCCATAGTCCAATGCCATGGACTTAACCAAGCCAATCAGACCATGCTTTGCTGCGCTGTATGCTGCGTATCCCTGTGCCCCGACGACCCCTGCGTCTGATGAAACCGCCACGAAACTACCACCCTGCTTTATCAGGGATGGTAGGCAGGCTTTTGCCGTGTTGAAAGTTCCTGTCAGGTTGACCGCCAGCGAGCGATCCCAGTCGGTAGTCGTCAACGCCAGAACGTCGCCCAGTACCTCGATGCCTGCGTTAGCGACGACACCTTGCAGCGGGTAGGCGGAATCTGCCTGTTCAGCCACGGCACGCTCAAGATCTGCCAAAATTGTGACGTCGCCCTCCAATGCGATGTGCCCCTCTCCTGCCAGGAGAGCGTGGGTCGCTTCCAGACCCGCCGCGTCCTGATCGAACAGGGCCAGCCGATAGCCCTCCGCGGCTATACGGACTGCGACAGCGCGACCAATACCGGATGCAGCTCCGGTGACGAGGACAGTTGAGTGCAAGCTGGTGGGTTCGGTCATGTGGTGCTCCTATATCTGTATAGGTTATGCGCATTAGAAAGCGTAAACGCCTTGCTTCCTAAAGATCCAAGAGTATCCGCTACCGCTTAGGAAAACTAGGGACAGTGCGGCCTGGCAAGGCTGCGTGTTCTAGCGGGTGAAAGTCCCGCCTGGGTAATCGTGCGCCGCCTGCCCAGTAAGCCCGCTGGCAGCGGCCCGCATGGACCGTTGCCGACTGAGCCGCCTTGGCTCAGGCCCTTTTAGGACGCTTCCACGTATAGACCGCCGTCACCGCGTAGTTCCAGACCGCGCCGACGAGGATGCCCGCGAGTGCCGACAGGAGCCACCCGGAGTGTCCGCCCTCAAAGAGATAATTGGCGATGCCGACATTCGCCAATGCGCCGACGCTGCAAACCAGCACGAAACTCAACCACCCCCAGATGAGCTGGCGTCCGCGCAGACGCATGTCGCGATAGGTCAGTAGATTGTTGAGAAAGAAATTGCTGGTCATGGCGATGAGCGTGGCCGCCGACTGACCCAGTAGAAAGGACTCCTCGCCCATGATGCTCAGGATCGGCCAGAGGACGGCTAAGTGCACGAAAACGCCCAGTCCGCCGATGATCGAGAAGGCGATGAAACGCACCGGGATCAATGGCCCGATGATCTTCTGAGCCAGCATCAGCAGATATTCCCAGAGCACGGCATTGTCGAGTTTGCTGGCACCGGCGTGACGCTCACGGAAAGTGAAGGGTAGCTCTTTGAAGCGCAATGGCCGCTCGGCGGCGGAGAACAGATCGAGCAGGATCTTGAACCCGACACCGCTGAGCGAGCGCACACAGGATTGCACGACGCTCGCGCGCACCATAAAGAACCCGCTCATGGGATCTTGCAGCTCCACACGGATGAGATACTGACCGATACGTGTGGCCAGTCGGCTCATAAACTGGCGTTGAGCGTTCCAGTCGCCCACACTGCCGCCGTCGACATAACGGCTGCCGACAACGATGTCGAGATTCTCGTCCCGAATGGTCTGGAGCATGCGCGGCAAGAGCGTCTCGTCATGCTGGAGATCGCCGTCCATGACCGCCAGAAAGGGCGCCGAGGTGGCGAGCATCCCTTCAATGCAGGCCGACGACAGGCCCCGTCGGCCGACCCGCTGGATGAGCCGGATACGGACATCCTCGCGGGCCAGCGCGCGCACCCGATCGGCCGTTCCGTCGGGCGAGTCATCGTCGACGAAGATCAGCTCCCAGGCGACATCCTTTAGCACTAGGGCAACGCGCCGTGCAATTTCCGCGACCGAATCCGCCTCATTGTAGGTCGGCACGATGATGGCCAGCTCAACGGGCGGGCAGGGATTGGAGCGGGTCGTCTGATCTGGCATGGTTGAGGCCTGAGCGGGAGCGTTGATCGAGAAACGGCGGCGTGCGATTGGCTAAACCCGCCGCTACGGGCGTGGCATTCTACCGCGTCGCGCCCATTCGGTCCGTAGCCGAAAGTCATTGAGCAGACGAGTAACCGCATGCCTCACCCTCTAACCGAACACCAACACCCGCATCCGTGGCGTCTGCTGCTGGTCTTGATCGCCGCGATGACGCTCTGGCGTCTGGCTATCGCCGCGCTGGTTCCGGTCACGCAGGATGAAGCCTATTACTTCGACTGGGCACGTAGTCTCGCCTGGGGCTATTTCGACCATCCGCCGGGCGTGGCGTTGCTGGGGCTGGGGACATGGCTGGAACCCGGTTCGGCGCTGGCAGCACGGCTCGGAGGGATTCTTGCGGGCGTCCTGACCCTGCTGGTGCTCGCCCGGTTTTATCACAACTGCGGTTTGACGACGGCGAGGGATCTCGGGCTTGCGCTGGTGCTGGTCTTCGCGACCCTGCCGGGTCTGGCGGTTGGGGTCATCACAACACCCGATACGCTGCTGGCGCTCGCCTGGGCGCTGTCTCTGCACGAGGCCGAGCGTGCGCTGGCGGGCGATCGGCGGCGCTGGATCACCGCCGGGCTGGCGACCGGGCTGGGCTTGCTCGGCAAGTACAGCATGGTGCTCATCGGGCCGGTTTTTCTCTGGGCCATCATACGTTCTGACTGGCGGGCGCTGAAAACGCCCTGGCCCTATCTGGGCGGAGTCGCGGCGGTGCTGGTGTTCGCGCCCAACATTCTCTGGAATGCGCACCACGACTGGCTGACCATGGGCTTTCAGCTCGGTCATGGACTCTCGACGGATGTCGGCAGCTTCGCTGCGGCTGAGGCCAGCGCCATCGATCATCAGGGTCCGCAGTCGCTATCCGAACGGCTCGCGAGTCTTGCGGGCTATGTTGGAACCCAGCTTGTTTTCTGGGGTGCGCTGCTCGTTGCCATGCTCGCCCGGCTCTGGCTGGGCTGGCGCTCTAGGACTGATGTGTCGGTGGATAGGGACGCGGTCTTCCCGGCGCATGCCCGACGGTTGCTGATCGCCGCCACAGTCTTTCCGCTGGCGTTCTTCGCCCTGGTGTCCTGGGTCAGCGAGGTGGAGGCCAACTGGCCGGTGGTCTATCTCATGAGCGCCGCGCCGTTGGTCGCCGTTTGGTTGCGCAGTGTTCGCACCTGGGTGCTGGTGGGCGCTGGTGTCAATGTGCTGCTGGTGAGTCTCTATGCCGTGCATGCTGCGACCGATGCGCTACCGTTGCCTGATAACCAAAACCGCATTCTGCGCGAGACACATGGGTTCGCGGAGCTGGCACGGATCGCAGCCGAGCTGGATGCGCCGGTCCATGCCGACCGCTATCAGACCACGGCCATGCTGCGCTTTTATCGCCTTGATCTGGCTACGAGCCAATGGCCAGGGCTGACACGTCCTTCCGAATACCTGCGGGGCCAGATCGCACCGCGCATCGTGCCGGACGCGCTGACCGGCCCGTTCTGGCTGGTGACGCGATTCGGGGCGCCGCCGGTCATCGGCGGATTTACGGTCGAGACCCAGCGGGTGCTGTTTGACTGTCCGCGACAGCCGCTTCAGGAAGGCGGCGAACCGCCGTGCAGTCGGCCCCTGCATACCTGGTATCTGTACCGCTATGTGCCGGGCGGCGCGGCCCTATAGCGGATCGTCTTCCAAATAGCGGGTCTCGATCACCGGGGCAAAATCGAGCGTGCGATGCACCGGGCAGCGCTCGGCGATCTCCAGCAATCGCGCCCGCTCGGATCCACTGAGATTGCCGTGGATGTTGAGCCGCTGGACGATGCGATCGACCCGTCCGGGCTTTTGTTCGCAGTCCTTGCGGTCATTGGTATAGGTGCGCTCGTGGCGCAGATGCACTTCGACATCATCAAGGTCGAGTCCCTTGCGATTGGCATACATCCGCAGCGTCATGGAGGTGCAGGCCCCCAGCGCCATGAGCAGCAGATCGTACGGAGAGGGTCCGAGATTCGAGCCGCCGACGGATTTAGGCTCATCGGCCAGCCATTGGTGGTGCTCGCTGTAGAGACCACGCAGAAACTTGGTGTCGATCTCGGTGACCAGGACGTCACCGGACTTGACCTTGGGGGCGGTGCCGGTGCTCGGCTCGAAGGCATGGCGGCCGATCCCCAGATAGCGGCTCGCCCAGGCGACCAGCGTCTCGGCGACATACTCGGCGTCCTCGCGGTTGCTGAGCATGTGGTCGGCCTTGTCGAGCGAGATAAAGCTCTTGGGATGCAGCGCGGCTTGATAGATCTTTGCCGCCTCGGTGATGTCGACGATGGTGTCGAGCGGCGAATGAAAGACTAGCAGGGCGCGATTGAGATGGCGGATGTGGTCGGCGTTGCCATACTGCTCTAGGTCATCGAGCAACTGCTGCTTGATGCGGAAGCGACGCAGACCGATTTTGACCTCGGCCTCGCCCTCGGCTTCCAGTTGCCCGCGCGCCCCGCTCAATAAGTGCTGCACATGCGAGGCGGTCGCCGGTGCGGCAATGGTCACTACGGCCTCGACCGAGGGCAGCTGAGGCGCCGCGGCCAAGACGGCGGCCCCACCCAGGCTATGGCCGATCAGCAGTGCTGGCGCTTCGAAGTCCTGTTCGAGCTTGCGCGCTGCAGCGAGCAGATCCTGGACATTGGAGGAGAAGTTGGTATTTGCGAAGTCGCCGTCGCTGTTGCCAAGTCCGGTAAAGTCAAACCGCAGCGAGGCGATCCCGCGCGCGGCCAGCGCGCGACTGATGCGGCTGGCTGCGGCAACGTCCTTGCTACAGGTAAAGCAGTGTGCAAAGAGCGCGTAGCGGGCAGTGGGTATGCGATCCGGCGGAGTCTCCAGCAGACCCGCCAGGGTGTGACCATCGGCGTTGGGGAATTCGAGCTTGATGCGTGCCATGCCAAATCGATCCAGTGGGGTGATACATTGGTCGCCTGATTGCGCTTGCCGCGCCGGGAATCAAGCGTGGATGATGCTGTCTCAGGGCGTCTCGCGGGCGCCGGGAGGCATTCGGTTTCGGTGCGGTGTTGCGCTGCAATATAACCCGGAAATGCTTAGAAAGGGCAGGGCGCAGACATAAAATTCAATATAATCATCGCGGTAGATTCTAAAGTAGACATCGGTTCAGCCGCGCGCGCGTATGCATCGCCCAAGACAAACCTTGAGCCTAATGGCAAAGTGACGCGATGATCAATTCAGCCCGTCCACTACGCGCGCGCATTCATCTCGATGCGATCCTCCACAATTATCGTCTGGCCAAGCGACTCGCGCCATCGGCCCGCGCACTGGCGGTCGTCAAGGCCAATGCCTATGGCCATGGCGCGGTTGAGGTCGCTCGGGCGCTGGCGTCCGAAGCCGATGGGTTCGCGGTGGCAAGCGTCGGCGAGGCGCTCGAGCTGCGCGAATCTGGAATCGCCAATCCGATCCTGCTGCTCGAAGGCGTCTTCGCGCCCAAGGAAATCGCCGTGGTGGACCGGGCCGCTCTGACGATGGTCGTCCACTGTCACGAGCAGCTCGACTGGGTGTTGTCCGCACGTCCGTCGCGCCTTCTGGATTGCTGGATCAAGATCGACTCGGGCATGCATCGCGTCGGACTCGCGCCGGAGGCTTTCGGCGCGAGCCATGCGCGGCTGGCGGCTTGTCCTCACGTCGCCCGGCTGGTCGCCATGAGCCATTTCGCCCGGGCCGACGAGCCTGGGCATCCCTACACGCGGATGCAGTTGGCGGTCTTCGAGCGTGCGCTGGACGGTGTGTCGATTGACGCCAGTCTCGCCAATTCAGCCGCCATCCTCGCCTGGCCAGACGCACATCGCGACTGGACGCGGCCCGGCATCATGCTCTACGGGGCCTCGCCATTCGTTGACGATGTGCCAGCGGCTACGGACTTGCGCCCGGCCATGACGCTCGAATCAGCGCTGATATCGGTGCGCGATTTAGCACCTGGCGAAGCGGTTGGCTATGGCGGGCGTTTCGTCTGCGATCGACCGACACGGGTTGGCGTGGCCGCCGTGGGCTACGCCGATGGCTATCCGCGCCACGCGCCCGACGGCACCCCGGTCGCGGTCAAGGGACGCATCACCCGGATCATCGGGCGGGTCTCTATGGACATGCTCACGCTGGATCTGACCGGGATGGACGACGCGCGCATCGGCGACAGGGTCGAGCTGTGGGGCAAAACCGTCTCTGCCAACGATGTCGCCCAGGCGAGCGACACCATCGCCTATCAGCTCTTCACCGGGGTGAGTCGGCGCGTCCCGCTTATCGCCGACTCAGCAAGAATCGGATCGTGACGATCACTGCTCACAGAAACAGCACAATCGTGAAATAGTGACTGGCGCTTCCGATGAGGACAAAAAGATGCCAGATGCCGTGGCACCAGGGATAACGGTCATCAAGGATGTAGAAAATGATACCGACGGTGTAGAAGATCCCGCCCGCCAGCAGCGCCCGGAAACCCGCCGGAGGAAGCGCGGCGATGAGCGGAGTGAGCGCGAAGAGCACCAGCCAGCCCATACCGAGATAGATCAGCATTGAAAGGATGCGCGGTCCCCTGCGCGGCAACAAGTCGAGCACAATTCCGATCAAGGCCAGCCCCCAGACCGTGGCGAACATCCACCAGCCGGTGGCGCCTTTGAGCACCAGCAGCGTGAAGGGTGTGTAGGTGCCGGCGATCAGCAGATAGATGGCGGCATGGTCGAGCTTCTGAAAAATGCGTTTCGCCCGACCCTTGAAGCTGTGATAGAGCGTTGAAAACAGATACAGCAGAAACAGAGTGACGCCATAGACGCACAGGCTGGCAATGCGCAGCGCCCCCCCCTCAATACTGGCGAGCGTGACCATCACGGTGACGCCGATCAGTGCCAAAACAGCGCCGACCAGATGGGAAATGCTGTTGAAGAATTCGCCAGCGTACATCGTCTATCTATCTCGATGCGGTATGTGTGACTGCCGTGACCCAGTCGCGGACCTGCTTGGAGTCGTTCACGGTGCTCGCCCGGCCATTGCCGCCGAGGAAGACCATGTAGAGGCGCTGGTTGTTGATGCGTGTACCCATGACCAGGCAGCGTCCGGCCTCGTTGATGAATCCGGTCTTGCTGACTTCGACGGCCCATTCAGGGCTGCGCACCAGTGGATTGGTGTTGCGATAGCGCAGCAGCGGGCGGTTGGCAACGGGACGCAGCATCATCTCACTGCGCGAGGTCGTGGCGCGGATCAGCGGATAGTTGGACGCGGCCCGAATCATTTTGATCAGATCTTCGGCGGTGGATCGGTTGCGTGGATCCAGTCCGGATGAGTCGACGAAACGAGTGTTGTGCATTCCGAGGGCTTTGGCTTTGCGGTTCATGGCCTGAATGAAGGCCGGCTTGCCACCACGGTAGGTCGTGCGCCCGAGCGCATGGGCCGCGCGGTTGTCCGAGGACATGATGGAGACCATGATCATCTCCTTGCGCGAGAGCTTGGCCTCGCCGATGCGCAGACGCGAGCTGCTGTTTTTCAGGCGGTCGCGATCGGCCTCAGTGATGAGGATGGGCCTGTTCAGAGAGACGCCCGTATCCAGCACCACCATCGCCGTCATCAATTTGGTGATGGAAGCGATCGATTTGACCTGTCGCGCGTTCTTGGCGTAGAGCTGGCGGCCCTGATCGTCGACGATCAGGGCGCTTGCCGCGCGCAGACGCAGCGCGGAGCTGTCGAGCTGCCGCCATGTGCCGATTGAGCTGATATCGGTGCTGGAGCTGTCGAGGTTTGCCCAGCTGTCCATCGGACGGTCTACGCCGCGGTAGGTGTGGATATAGGGTTTGGAGGCGCTCGTTACGCGAGCGCCACGATCGGGAGCCTTGCCGTCCGGGTCGCTGGCACAGGCGCCGACGCTCAGCACAAGCGGTCCGGCAGCCAACAGGATCAGTCCAACGCGCGCGCCACGATTGATTGCCGGCAGACACAAACGCGCCTGTAAACTGGTCATGATTGATCTTGACATGATCGTTGAGTCCTAACGGATTAAATTGAGCGAATAACCAAAGTATCGCATACGGATTTTGCAATGCGCCGGGCAAAAGTCGGCATTGATGGCCGCAATCACCAATTTCGCCATGATGAATCTCTGTTCCGATGGTTGCATCGCCGGGGGAGAATGGGCGGAATGTTTAACATTGAAACCGCGTCTTTGGGAAGTCCGACTGATGATCAATTCTCGCTGGAACCCTATATCCGGGCGCTGGCGCAGGCTGCGCGATGCGCTCTTGAGCCCGCATGTCGATGACCAGGAACTCGATGCCGTGCTTGCCGCAGCGCGCGCGCGCGCGCCTTTGCCCGTCATCTGGCTGATCGGCAAAACCCAATCTGGCAAGACCTCCATCATTCGCGCGCTCACCGGCAGCGAGCGGGCCGAGATCGGCAATGGCTTTCAGCCCTGCACCCCGACCGCGCAACTCTATGACTACCCGAGCAAGGCCCCGGTGGTGCGTTTTCTCGACACCCGTGGTCTCGGGGAGGTGGCTTATGATCCGGGCGCAGATATCGAATTCTGTGAATCCCAGGCGCATCTGCTGCTGGCGGTGATGAAGGCGGGCGATCAGGATCAGGACGCCGTGCTCGAGGTCTTGCGCGCTGTGCGCCGGCGCCATCCAGAGTGGCCGCTGATCATCGCTCAGACCGCACTGCACGAACGCTACCCTGCCGATGGCGAGCATCGACTGCCATACCCCTTCGATCAGACGCCTTGGCCAGCGTCGATCCCACAGGATCTATCGCGCTCGCTCCACTACCAGCGCGAGCGCGCGGGCAAGCTGCCGGGCAAAGCCGCAGTGCGCTGGGTGCCGATCGATCTGACCCAGCCGGAGGATGGTTTCACGCCTCCGAACTATGGTCTGGATGCCTTGTGGGGCGCAATCGAAGAAGTCTCGGTAGTGCGTTTGCAGTGGCTGCTCGGACAGGATGCGCACGTGCGCGACGTTTTCGCCCGGACCGCCCATCCGCACATCCTCGGCTATGCGATGGCCGCAGCCGGAGTGGGCGCCGTGCCCTTGGTGGATCTGGCCGGTGTGCCGGCGATTCAGGCCAAGCTGCTCCAGAGCCTGGCCAAGATCTATGGACAGACCTGGGATCGTCAGTCCATCCTTGAGCTGCTGGCACTACTGGGGGCTGGCGCGGGCATCAACTACGCCTTGCGCTACCTTGGGCAGACGCTCATCAAGCTGGTGCCGGTGCTCGGACAGAGCGTCGGGGCGCTCTGGGGCGCGACCACCAGCGGTGCCACGACCTATGCCCTGGGCAAGGCCGCCAGCTATTACTTTCATCAGCGCGCGCGTGGCCTGGACGTGGATGAGCGGATCCTGCGTCAAGTGTTTGCCGAACAACTGATGCGCGGCTCCGACATCATGCGCGAGCGCTTCAAGTCGGACAGTGCGTGAAAATTAAGCGCCGATCGGCATGGTGCGCGCTCCGTCCGTCCCGCCAGCATCAACCGCATCACAGTTTCAATCGAGAATTATTAGCCCAATGCAGACTGACTGTTCCCACCCCATTGATCTCTTCCTACCTTACCGGCTTGGCAGCCTGACGCTTGCCAACCGCATCGTGATGGCTCCGCTGACACGCAGCCGGGCAGGCGCTGGCGATGTGCCGACCCCGTTGATGGCGACCTACTACGCCCAGCGCGCGAGCGCTGGGCTGATTATCAGCGAGGCCACACAGATCTCGCCCCAGGGCAAGGGGTATATTCAGACCCCCGGAATCCACAGCACGGAACAGATCGGCGGCTGGGAGCAAGTGACCGAGGCCGTGCATGGTCATGGCGGCAAGATCTTTATGCAGCTCTGGCATGTCGGGCGCATTTCCCATCCCGAGCTGCAAGCGGGCGGTGCACTGCCAGTGGCAGCCTCGGCGGTTCGGGCGCACGGACAGGTGTTCACCGGGCAAGGCATGGTCGACATGGTCACGCCGCGCGCGCTGACGCTCGATGAGATCCCAGGGATCGTCGCCGACTATCGGCGTGCAGCGGAGAACGCACGCGAGGCGGGCTTCGACGGCGTCGAGCTCCATTCGGCCAACGGCTATCTGCTCGATCAGTTCCTGCGCGACAAAACTAACCGGCGTACCGACGCCTACGGCGGCAGCGTCGAGAACCGCGCCCGTCTGCTGCTCGAGGTCACGGACGCAGTGCTCGATATCTGGGAGCCGGATCGGGTCGGTGTACGTCTCTCGCCACTCTCGCCGGTGCACGACATCGAAGACAGCGATCCAGAGATGCTTTTCAGCCATGTCGTCACGGCGCTCTCGGCGCGTCGGCTGGGCTTTCTCCATGTGGTGGAGGGCGTCACCGGCGGACCGCGCGAAACCGGCCATCCGTTCAAGCTCCAGACGCTGCGCGATCTGTTCGACGGCACCTATATCGGCAACAACGGCTACGACCGCGACCTCGCCCTAGCGACCCGCAAGGCCAACGCCGCCGACCTCATCGCCTTCGGCAAGCTCTTCATCGCCAATCCGGACCTGGTCGAGCGTCTGCGCCGCGACGCCCCGCTCAACTCGCCCGACGAGTCGACCTTCTATGGCGGCGATGCGCAGGGCTATACCAACTATCCCTTCCTCGCCGGAGCGGATTGATTTTACTCACCGCGTCGCGCATGTTCCCGGCGGCGTTCGAGTCGTTTCGGACGGGGCGGAAGCCCTGTCCGGCTGGTATCTTCACCAGCCACTGATCCGCGGGTATCGTGCACCCCTTCGCCACGGACGCGCCGAGCTAGGTTTTCGACAATGGCCCACAAGACATCCGATTCAGATCCTTCGATTAGGTCAGACTTCGACCTGCTTATCCTCGGCGGCGGCTGCGCTGGTCTTACGCTGGCCGTGGAGCTGATCCAGCGGCGTTACGCAGGCCGTATCCTGATCGTCGAACCGCGCCAGAATTATGTGCGAGATCGCACCTGGTGCTATTGGGGCGTCGCGCCGCACAGCTTCCAGGAGTGCGTCACCCACCGTTGGAATGCCTGGTCGGTCGGTACGCAAAGACAGGCGGTTCGGCAGACCTCGGAACTCTATGCCTACGAGCAGATTTCCTCCGAGTGTTTTTATGCATCGGCCTTGCGGACTCTCGCCACAGCCCCGCACGTCAGCCTCTGGCACGCGACCCGGGCCGATGCCGTGCGCTCTACGCCAGACGGCTTCGAGGTGGAGACCACGCGGGGACTGGTGCGTGGACCCATGCTCTTTGACGCGCGCCCGCCGATACGCCCGGACCGCCCCCCGATGTTGACCCAGCACTTTCTCGGTTGGCACGTTCGAACCCATGACCGCACCTTCGACCCGTCCTGCGTCACGCTGATGGATTTCTGGACACCTCAGGGGCCCGATATCGCATTCTGCTATGTCCTTCCCTATTCGGAGCACGAAGCGCTCGTGGAGGCGACGTTTCTGACCCCTGATTGCGTTCTCGACGCCAAACGTCGCGAATCCTCGCTTCGCGACTACCTTGAGCGTCGGCTGGGTATCGATCGCTACGAGATCCGCTACCGTGAGCAGGGCGCGATCCCGATGGGCCTGCCGCTGACACCTCGCTCCAAGCTCCCGACCGGTTATCATCCGATCGGCACTCGCGGCGGGCTGGTTCGCCCGAGCACTGGGTACGCCTTCCTGGCCATCCAGCGATGGTCGCAGACGGCCGCCGAGGCAATCGTCGCCGGTCGGCCAGAGTCCATCCCCGCGCGGCCCTATTCAGCCGTGTCCGGCTGGCTCGATGGAATCTTTCTCCAGCGCCTGGTCGATGACCCTGGCGCGACCACTGAGACCTTTCGCAGGCTGTTCGAGCATTCCGGGGCCGACGCCACGGTGCGTTTTCTCTCGGATCGGGCGGGGCTTAGCGACTACTTGGATGTCATCTCGTCCCTGCCGACCTGGCCTTTTCTAAAAACCGCGATGAAGCGCACGTTTACGCGCGGCGCGACCTCTTATGATTGTGAAGTTCTAAACGAGCCTCCTGCATCTGTCACCCGAGACACCTAACCTGATGAGCGCAACACCGATGGTCGACACCGCCCCCCGCAGCCGTGCGGATAGCCTCCAAGTCGTGAGCTTTCTGGGCATGTCCGCGATCGTCATTCTGTTTTGTGTGTTGCGTGACGCCCCGATTCCGTTCGCCGCCGGGATGGCGCTTGCAGCCGTCTCGGTCGCACTGCTCGGAATCCCGCACGGCGCGCTCGATCTCATGCACCTGAAAACCCTGGCATGGCGGCTCCAGCGCGCCTCGGTCCTGTGGGTCGGGCTTGCGGTCTATGTGTTGCTGGCCCTTGCGGTCATCGCCGCCTGGGTCGCCTTTCCCGCGACAATGCTCACTGTTTTTCTCATCGCGACCGTGCTGCACTGGGGCAGCGAGGACGCTCGGGTGCCTCAGGCATGGGGTCTGGGCTACGTCTGCGAGGTGCTTTTGCGCGGGACCATGCCGATCCTGCTACCGAGTCTGTTCCATACTGCCGAGACGACCTGGCTGTTTTCTCAACTGATTCCGTCGGATGCTGCAAGCTTGTTGACGCAGTTGATCGCGAGCGCTTGGCCGCTGCTGATTGCGCTCGCAATCCTGTTGCTGGGCAGTCTCGCGGCGCACGGCGCATCCGCTGTGCGCGAGCATTTCTCGACCCTGCTCGAACTTGCAACCGTCGCCGCGCTGTTTGCGCTGACGCCGCCGCTTATCGCGTTCGCCGTGTACTTTGGGTTCCTGCATTCGGCCCGCTTCCTCGCGCGCTACGCACGCGACGGGCATTCGGGCCAGCGGCGCGCGACGTCGAGGATGGAGGTCAAGGACGCCCTACCCATGACGCTCCTGACCTGGGTGCTCGCGATCGGCGCCGTCATGCTCTTGTGGCCGGAGCGCACCAGCGCCCAGTTGTCCCTTCAAGTCGTTTTCATCGGACTGGCCGCGCTGACCTTTCCCCATGCGCTCTTGATGATGAGTCTGCGTTTCATCAAGCCGCGCGAGCCGGGTGATGTTTCTTGAAAATGCGCGCACTCTCCGTCAGACAGCTGGCGACAAGCGCTCTGAGAGGTACGCGACGGCCCGGTTAATTGTTATGCTTCGAGACCCGCATAGTGTGCGTATCGTGTATCGAATGACTCACCCGCGGGACGTCAGCTAATGTTCCCAGGTTCAAGCCCCAGCGTTCATGCGCAAGCCGATGGTCCAGGCGATTGAGCCTCGCATGCGATTTCTTGGTAATCAGGAAGAAAACAGATGGCCACCTTATTCGATCTCACCTATTTCTCGTTCTTGTTCTGTAGCCTGGCCGCCTTTCTCGCGGTGGTGTACTTCTTTACTCAGCTGCCGAAGATCGAGCCTGGACTGCGTCTGCTCGTGGCGCTCAATATCATCATCTGTTCGCTCTCGTCGCTCCTGCATCTGTACTATTTTATGAGCCTGGAGCCGCTCGTGAGCAGCGGCGCGGAGATGCCGACGCTAGTCCAAGCCCTGGTGGAATTTCCGCTCGCCGTTCGCTACGGGTACTGGATGATCGCAACCGTCCTGCTGGTCATCACTTTCCCGTTGCTGATCGGAGTCGAGCGTGTCGGAAAGCGGTTCGTCCTCAACCTGGCCCTAGCCGATGCGGGAATGATCGCCGCCGGGTTCGTCGGCGAGCAGTTGATGCTGGACGCCGGCGAGGCGACGACAATGAGTCTTTTCTGGTTCGCGCTCGGCATGGCTCTGTGGATCTACATGCTGGTCTCGATCTATCGTGTCCTGCGCAAGCTGCCGAGTGGAGAGCTGATTCCCGCGCAGCGCGATACGCTAGGTTATATGTTCTTCTTCATTCTCGTCGGCTGGACCATTTACCCGGTCGGCTACTTTTACGCCATCATCTTTGATCAGGGTGTCGGCGTCGTGTTGCGAGAGTTCACCTTCAACCTCGGCGACATCGTCAACAAGATCATCTGGGGGCTTTTGGTTGTCTACACCGCGCGCGAGATTTCGCGTGTGCGGCGCAATGAGGTTCGCGAGGGGTGATCGGTCTAGGCGCTGGGCGGCGATTCCGCAGTCTTGGTTACGTCCAGTGAAGTGGCGTCCTGTGTGTGATCTCAAGCGGAGAGAAGCTGGATCTGTGAGGGGAGTCAAAGTCCGTCTGGGGTTTTGCCGGGTAACCTAATACACGACGGACAATGCTCAAGGGTTTGGTCTGGTATGAAACCATCGGTAAGCCGCGCCGAACCCTCAATGGCCCTTAGTCTCTAGTGTTCGGTATTGATCGAAAGCGGCTGTTTGAGAATCGCGCCATCGGCAAGGACCTTAGCCAACAGGCATGTAATCCATGAAACCGAGAATCCTGAAGTGACCAAAGACGCAAGCAAGGAGTTTACGGTTGCGCTCTGCGGGTTTTCCGAGCGAGAGCAGAATGCCCTGGGCAGCGCTTTCAAGCTTTCTGCGGTGCGCCCCACACGGTATGTGCGTTGGGAACGAGATCGCAGACGCCCCGACATCTGTCTTGTCAACGAGGATCTCCCTGCGGGGGCGGATGGCTGGGCGGAGATCTGTGGGCAACTCCGACGGACGGATTTCCCGGTCATTCGAATCGGCGCGGCGAGCAAGAACGCCGACCTCTTCGAAAGCACCAGGAACGTCTTCGTCAAGCGCCCGGTTATCGGCAGCCGCATCTTGCGGGCATTGGACGAGCTGGTCGCCGATGTCTATTATTTCGCGCCCGAGCAGGCGATTCGCGACGACATGTCGGCGCAGGCAATCGCCAGTCTCGGAGAGGTTGGGCACGGTGTCGACGAGACGCATCACGAGACTCCCGACGGTACGGCCAAGCGCATTCTGGTCGTGGACGATAGCGAATCGGTCCGCAGGATGATGGAAGTGCGTCTGGTCAAGGAGGGCTATGAGGTCGAGTTCGCCGTGACCGGCGAAGAGGCGCTGCTCAAGACCCGGTCACGCACCTACGATCTCATTTTTCTCGACGTCATACTTCCGGGCATCAATGGCTATGATGTCGCGCGTCAGATGAAGCGCGACATCCGTGTTGAGGCGCCGGTTGTGATGTTGACAGGAAAGACGTCGAGGATCGACAAGCTGCGCGGCAGCCTCGCCTCGGCCGATGCCTACCTGACCAAGCCCCTGGCGATTAAAAGCCTGAAGGAAACCCTGAAACGCTTTTTGCACTGAATTCATTTGAGGTCAAGGTATGGCGAAGATATTGGTGGTGGAGGATTCGGCAACCGATCGCGATCATTTGCGGAGTCTACTAACCAAGGCTGGGCATGAGGTTCTGATCGCCGTATCGGGTCAGGAGGGCGTTTCGATTGCGCGGGAACAACGCCCCGACCTGGTGTTCATGGATATCGTGATGGATAACATGGATGGTTATAACGCGACGCGCACTATGCGCAACGACCCGGAAACCAGCGCTATCCCGGTCGTGATCGTCAGTAGCAAGAACCAGAAGGCCGACAAAGTCTGGGCGCAACTGCAAGGGGCCAGTGCCTATGTGGTCAAGCCCTGCTCTGCCGAGGATATCCTGCGCCACGTCAGTGAACTCGCCTACGGCGGCGGGACGCACCGGTGAGCGAAGCGCGGCCGGTGTTGGCGGATCCCGAAACGCTACGCTGGTTCGCACCGACGTTCGCGGACGAGGAGCCGGATCGCGAAACCGGCGGTGCCCTGGCGAATGCCATCAGGATTCGCGAGCGCTGGTTCCTGATCCCGGCGGACCTCCCGGCTGAAGTCTCGCCCAAGCGCTTCTGCGCGCGATTACCATTTTGCAAACCCTGGTGCCTCGGGCTAACCAACTTTCGCGGCGAGCTGGTCCCGGTCTATGACCTGGGTGGCCTGATCGATGGCGGTGGAGCGGCGACGGGCGGTTATTTCCTCGTACTTGGCCACGGTAATGCGCGCGCTTGTCTGTGTATCGACGAGATCACCGTCGTCACCATACCGCCCGATACACGCGTTGAGTCGCAGTCAACGTTGCCCAACCTGCCCGATGCGCTCGTCTGCGCTGGCATTGAGGTGGAAGGAACACTCTATGCCGAGGTGGATCTCGGCGGACTTGCGGGCATTCTCGCCGAGCAGGCGAGCATGCTCTGACGCTGTTATTTCGTCGAAGGATTCACCATGAAACTGAGCGACCTCTCAATCTCCGCGAAACTCACCATCTCCACGACGGCGCTGGTGCTCGCGATCTTCCTCCTGGTTTCCGTCGCTATTCTGTGGGGCCTAAACAGCCTGCGCGGAGAGCGTTCTGCAGCGGCGTGGGATCTCGACTCCGATGCGGGGGAGCTTGCGAGCCTGCTTCAACAAAAAACGATCCGCTCGGTCGAGACTGCCGGCGTCTTGCTGGCGGACGTGGCCGGGCGCGTAGAGACTCTGCGAGCGAATGCGGATCTGTCCGAGCTGGCGGCGACCGTACAGCGCGATCCAGAGCTGGCCCTCGTCGATATCCGGGGGCTTGACGGCGAGAGCCTGATTGGTAAGGACGCCGTTAGCCTAGAGAACTTTCGTGAGTTTCCCATTCTCCGTTACGGCCGCGAGGCTGGTACGGTGGTCATCGGTTTGGAGCAGGGTTTCCAGTCCAGCGCGGAGGGCTATCTGAATCAGCGCATCGATGCACTCGATACCGATAGCGCCCAGGAAGGCCAGGTCATGACGGTGCTGGTCATTGCCTTGCTCGTGCTGAGCGCGCTGCTCGCCAGCATCGCCATTTATCTGGCGATCGCCAGCCTCTCACGGCGTTTCATTCTCAGCCCGGCCGAGCGCATCCGCAACGCGCTCCACGGCATGGAGGCGCGCCGCGATTTCTCGGAGCGTCTCTCGGTGGGCGCCGATGACGAACTCGGACGTACGGTCGCGGCCTTCAACAGCGGCATCGGTTTCCTAGAGCGCCAGAACGATCAGCTCAACGACTCCATCATCGAAATGCTGCGGGTCGGCGCCGAGATCAGCCAGTCGCGCGATCTGACCGTGCAGATGCCGGTCAAGGAGGACATCACGGGTCCACTGCGTGACGCCCTGAACCAGATCACCTCGGAGAGCGCGCGGGTGCTGGTCAAGGTGCGCGAGATCGCCGAGCGGGTCGGGCAGGCGTCGTCGCAGGTCCAGATCCAGGGCGGTCGGGTGGTCGCGGTGGCGGCCGCCGAGCGCGAGGCCATCGAGCAGACCGCCAACGATCTCGCTGACGCGGTCGATGCCATCAACGGCATCGCAGAGCTGGCGCGTTTCTGTCATGAATCGGCCGAGAAGGCATCGGAGTCGACCGACCAGGCGCTGGCCTCCGTTAAAAGCGCAGTCGAGGGGATGACCAACATCCGCAGCACCATCCAGGAGACGGGCAAGCGTATCAAGCGCCTTGGTGAGCGCTCCCAAGAGATCAGCGGGATCGTCGATATCATTAACAGCTTCTCCGAGCGCACCCATGTGCTGTCCATCAATGCGGCCATGCAGGCAGCGACGGCCGGCGAGGCCGGGCGCGGGTTCGCCGTCGTTGCTCAGGAGGTCCAGCGTCTGGCCGACAGTTCGCGCACCGCGACCAGCCAGATCGAGACCCTCATCGCCAATATCCAAGTTGAGACGCTCGACAGCATCCAGACCGTGAACGAGGCGACCGAGGCAGTCGGCATCGAGTCGCGCTCCATCGAGGGCGCGGGCGAACTGATGCTCGAGACACAGCAGATGACCGCCAATCTGGCCGAGGCGGTGCGCCAGATCGACGTGCGCGCACAGACTCAGGTGGACGCCAACCGCACGCTAATGGAGCGCGTCGAGTCCATGCGCACCAGTACCCTCGAGACCACCGATCAGCTCGATAATCAGACGCGCGAGACCAACAGTCTGGTGGGTTACTCCAGTCAGCTGATGGAGGCCATCGCGCTGTTCCGCCTGCCTGCGCCAGTCAAGACCAAGAAGCTGAGCCAAGCCTAGCGAGAGGCCCTCTTCGGTCTGGCCGGTGGTCAAGGGGGCTTTGCAGGAACAACGACATGACGCGCTGCAATTCAACCGAACGGAAACTCCTGTCGATGTGGCGCAACCCCGTCGTTCTTCGAGCCTTTAGGAAAAAAGTCTAATGATGCAACCCGCCGCTATCGCCGAGGTCTTCACCGCCGCGGTGCCTGGACTGCAACAGGCGGTCGAGCTGGCAGGGGAGTGTGCCGCGTCGCACGAAGATCGTCTAGTTGCGGCAAATAACTGCGCCGAGATCTTAGGAGATCTCTGGCCGGCGCTTGAGGCCGGTGGGTCGCACCTACTTGAGCTGCTTGGCCTGGTCGATATGGCCGTTACCATACTGCCGGAGCAGGCCGGAGGCGGCGATGAAGAAGCCCGAGTCCACCTCCTTGAGTTGCTCGCGTTGCTTGAGGCGCATCTGGAGGTGCCGCAGGACGATGAGATCGTCGAGGCGCTACTCGAACTGGCGACCTCGGATGCCTTTGATCCGCCCTTGAACCAAGAGGCCACGACACTTTGGCTCGAGCGTGCGAAGAGCGGTGCGGACGATAGCATTGCGACTGAAATTGCAGAGCCTGTCGCCGATCCTGATCCGCCGCGCGAGTCCGTGATTGTCGCAGCCGACGATCCCAGCGTGGAGCACGACACCGCCGAACTCAGCGTCGACGCGGTCGAACTCTATGCGCTCCTGGCCAGCGCCGTCGAGGACGTGAGCGCAGAGTTACTCCGGCGTTTTGAGTCGCTCGCCGTCGCGGATGATGAAGACGCCAGAATCGCCACCGCCGGCGCCTGTCGGGATATCTTCACGCGGGTTGCCGGCGCTGCCGCGGAAGCCGGCTTCCTGGCGTTTGCGACCCTCTGCGCCAGCCTCGGCTTCCAGTTCGCCGCCATGCCCACGCAAGCGGCCTGGCCCGATGACCTGCTCAAGGGGCTGGAACGGTTACCGCAGCGCCTGCTGGACTATCTCGAAGCACCGCTCACTGCGGCGACACGCATCGAGCTGGTGGCATCGCTGCGCGATCCGCGTTGGCCAGACCCGCTCTCGCCCGTCAATGCCGAAGAGCTGATCGTAGAGCTTTACAACGATCCGCTGTCGCTCGAAACGGAAGTGGTTCCAGCACGCCCGAGCCTGATCGAGACCGATGACCTGGCGCTGGTCTCGACGGAGGATATCGAGGCATCCGTGCTCGCGAGCTTCCGTCGCGAGGGTCCCGAGCTTGCGCTCGAGCTGTCGGCATCCCTGGAGCGGGTCATTGCCGGGCAGGGCGGCGAAGAAGCCTTGCGCCAAGCCCAGCGTTTCGCGCACACCATCAAGGGCTCTGCCAATGTCTGCGGCGTGCGCGCCATCGCTGTCCTGAGCCATCATCTCGAGGATCTTCTGGAGTTCCTGACCGAGCAAGATCGCACACCGAGCGCGGCATTGGGCGATACCCTGACCGCGGGTGCCGACGCCCTCTCGGTGATGTTCGATGTCATCAACGGTGTCGAGGCATACGATCCCGACGGACTGCGCCCGACCATGCAGGAGGTGCTGGATTGGGCCAACCGGATCGATCGCGAGGGTGTAGCCGCGCTAGCCGATGATGGGGATGAATCCGCCGCGCTCGCCAGATCTGCTCCGGTCTCGACGCAAAGCGCGCCGGAGGACCACCCGGAAGCCGTTGCGGATGCCGAAGAAGCCTATATCCAAGTCCCTGCCCGCGTCATTGATGATTTGCTGCGCCAGGTCGGCGAACTGACCATGGCCCTCTCGCAGTCCGAGGAGCGTCTGCGTCAAGCGCAGGGGACGCTGCACGAGTCAGGCGAGATCGAGCAGCGCAATTTCCTACAGGTCGCGGCGCTGGAGACGCTGGTCGATCTGCGCGGACTCGGCAGCCAGGGGGCGGACACGCATTCCAGCGACGCGGAGACCTTGGATCCGCTGGAGCTGGAACAGTACAACGAAATGTACATCGCGACTCGCCGACTCAACGAAGGGGTCAGCGACGCCCGCGAACTCGCCAAGACGCTGGACGAGACCTTGCGCGATCTCGACGAGCTGGCGCAGCAGCAGGTTAAACTCAGTCAGCAGATCCGCCAATTGGCCATGGGCACCCGGCTGGTTTCGGTTAACTCGGTCATGGCACGTCTGCGGCGCGTGGTGCGCCAAACCTCTCGGGCGACTGGCAAGGAGGTCGAGCTGAGCGTCGGGGGCGGCGAGGTACGCATCGATGGCGGGGTCATGGATCGGCTGATGCCGGCACTGATGCACGTGATCCGCAACGCCATCGATCACGGCATTGAGCTGGGCGATGAGCGCGAAGCCGAGGGCAAGCCGCGCCAGGGTCGCATCGAGATCGATTTCGGCCAAACGGGCAATCAGATCGAGGTTGTCGTCAGTGACGACGGGCGTGGATTGGATCTGGCTCGTGTGCGGGCCAAGGCGATCGACAGCGGCCTGATCGACGCCGATGCCGAACTCTCAGATCAGGAGGCCGCGCTGCTCACGCTCCGGGCGGGCTTCTCCACGCGCGGTCAGGTGACACAGGTCTCCGGGCGCGGCGTGGGGATGGATATCGTGACCAACACCATCAGGTCGCTCAGTGGCTCGCTGGCGATCGACTCGCATCCCGGCAAGGGCTACCGGCTGACCGCCCGGCTGCCCGCTTCGCTGCTGGCCATGTACTGTCTTCTCATCCGTTGCGAGGACCAGTTGCTCGCCATTCCCGCCAATGAGGTTCGAGTGGCCCTGCTCTCGGACGAGGGCGAGATTGTGGAGACGCCCGATGGCTGGACCTTCCGGCATGCCGAAGGCGACTTCCCGCTGCTCCACCTCAATCGGCTCATGGGTCTGTCCGTGCGTGACCCTGACCAGGGCCGCCAGGTCGTCCTGCTGGTCGAGGGCGATGCCGGCATGCGAGCGATCATGGTCGACGCGCTTTTGGAGGGCCGCGAACTGGTGGTTCTCGAACTCGGCTTGCTGGTCCCGCGCGTGCCCGGATTGATGTCGGCGTCTATTCTCGGCGACGGTCGGGTCGTCCCTATCGTCGAGCTGCGCGCGCTGTTGCGCGTCGCCGCGAAGACTGATTTCTCGAGCATGGCGGCCCCGGAGATCGCCGAGCAGATCGTGCTGCCGAGCGTGCTGATCGTCGATGATTCGCTCTCAATGCGACGCGTGTTGTCCAGGCTCGTCGAGGACGGCGGCTATCGGCCGCTCATCGCACGTGACGGTATGGACGCCATCCAAATCCTTGCCCGCGATGCGGCGGATGTGGCCCTGGTCGATATGGAGATGCCGCAGATGAACGGCCTGGAGCTGACCGCGCACCTGCGCGCACAGCCCAAGACCAGCGCCATGCCGATCGCCATGATCACCTCGCGCTCCACTGAGAAACATCGCCGTGAGGCCCAGCGGGCGGGCGTCGACGCCTATTTCGTCAAACCCTACCGGGACGAGGATGTATTGGATTTCCTTCAACAGGCACTGGAACAGGTGACATAGATGAACGGATGGATGCGAGCTAGTATTGGGGCGTGTGTCGCCCTGTGTTCTTCCGCGAGCCTCCAGGCGCAGCCGGCTCCGGGCTATTATTATCCCCAACCGCCCTTTTTTTTCGCGCCCTACGCGCCCTACGCTCCCTACGCCCCATTTGGCTATCAGCAGCCCCCGGGGTATCCGGCCGTAGCCCAGCCGGTCGCTCCAGCGTCGGCTCCAGTTCCGACCCCGATTCCAGCTGCGACTGCGACTCCGGCCCCAGCCCAATCGACGACTCGCTCGCCTGAGGTCGTCGCAGCGACCGCTGGCGCTCGGGCGGAGCAGTCGTCCACCGGCACCACCTCTGTGTCGGTCAGCACGGCGGACATCGCCACGATCGACGATAGCTTCAGGATCGAACAGGCGCGTTTCGGATCCGTGCTCGCTGATGCCGAGGGTCGGACCCTGTATTCCTCGACTCTGGATGCCTCTGGCAATCTGGCCTGCCGCAATGGCTGCGTTGGGTTATGGCGTGCGGCTCTGATCGGCGGTCCACAGGAGCCGGCCGCGCCATTCGGCGCGCTCAAGCGCGATGATGGCTCCCGGCAGTGGACTTGCCAGGGTCGGCCCCTCTATCAATGGGTGGGCGACGAGCAGGCGGGAGACGCCACCGGTGAGCGCATTGATGGTACCTGGTTTGCGGTGCGCGTTCGCGGCGGCTGATCCTTGCTTCGCCGCTGAGGCTTTCCGGGCCGTGCGCGCCCAACTCAACGCACTGGTGCGGCAGCGCATCCAATCCCAACCCTCGCGCGGTTAGTGACCGTGGCTTGAGGTCATCAGGGTCATTCTCCTCTGACAGATGCACGGCGATGTTAGACTATGCGGCCATCCGTGCTGACTCGTCCCCAGTCTCCCCAGGGCGCCAGTGAGATTTGGAGTCCCGGCGGCGCGGCGTTACGGGCCGTGCGCCATCGCGGCGCAGAGCAGATGTGGTGCGAGGCGCCGGGCCGAATTCCAAGCAGGAGAATCTACCCATGGCCGGTCACAGCAAATGGGCCAACATCAAACATCGCAAGGCCGCGCAGGACAAACAGCGTGGCAAGACCTGGACCAAGCTGATCCGCGAGGTCACGGTCGCGGCGCGCGAGGGAGGTGAGGATGCGGCCTCTAATCCGCGTCTACGCCTGGCGCTGGACAAAGCGTTCAGCGCGAACATGCCGCGCGATACCGTCGAGCGCGCTATCAAGCGCGGCGCCGGCGGGATAGAGGGTGAGAACTACGAGGAGATCCGCTACGAGGGCTACGGTCCCGGCGGGGTCGCGGTCATGGTCGACTGCATGAGCGACAACCGCAACCGCACCGCATCCGATGTCCGGCATGCCTTCACCAAGCACGGCGGCAATCTGGGGACGGACGGCTCGGTGAACTATCTCTTTACCAAGCAGGGCATCATCAGCTTCCAGCCCGGCACGAGCGAGGATGCCGTCATGGAGGCGGCGCTCGAGGCCGGCGCCGAGGACGTGATCGCCAACGATGACGCCTCGCTGGACGTGATCACGTCCCCCGAAACCTTTGCCGCCGTCAAGGATGCGCTGACTCAGGCCGAATTCGACACCGAGGCCGCCGAGGTGACCTATAACGCGTCCACCCTGGCCGAACTCGACCAGGAGACCGCCGAGAAACTGCTCAAGCTCATCGAGATGCTCGAAGAGCTCGATGACGTCCAAGAGGTTTATCATAACGCCGACATCTCCGACGAGATCATGGCGGCGTTGGATGTCTAAGCGCCATCTCCATTCGATGTGCGCCTGATCGATGACATTGCCTCATCGCATTCTTGGCATCGATCCCGGGTCGCGTATCACCGGATTTGCGGTTATCGACACCGATGGTCACCGCAGTCTGAGGCTCGACAGCGGCTGCATCCGGGTCGGCGAACAGCCCTGGCCCGACCGGCTCGGGATCATCTTCGATCGGGTCGCTGCCATTGTCGCCGAGTATCAACCGCATGAAATGGCCGTCGAGCAGCTTATCTTCGCGCGCGACCCGACCGCAGCGCTCAAGATCGGTCAGGCGCGCGGCGCGGTGCTCTGTGCCGGGATCAAGGGGGGACTGACGGTGCACGAATACAGCCCCAAATCGGTCAAGCTCGCCGTTGTCGGCAGCGGCGGGGCGGAGAAGTCACAGGTGCAGCACATGGTCAGAATTCTGCTCGCGTTGACCGAGACCCCAGGCGAGGACGAGGCCGATGCGCTGGCGATCGCCATCTGTCACGCCCATTCGATGGGCATCCCGGCGCGCAAGCGGGCCGCGGCCTCTTGGCGAGATTGGCGACCATGATCGGGCGACTGCGCGGTCAGCTCCTCTCCAAGCATCCCCCGCAGCTCTTGCTCGACGTGGGCGGTGTCGGCTATGAGGTCGAGGCGCCGATGTCGACCTTCGACGACCTGCCAGCGCTCGGTGAGACTGTGACCCTCGTGACCCATCTGGCCGTGCGCGAGGACGCTCAGGTGCTCTACGGCTTTACCCGCGAGCAGGATCGAGCGCTCTTTCGCGCCTTGCTCAAGGTCTCGGGCGTCGGTGCGCGTATGGCGCTGGCCATCCTCTCTTGCATGGATGCGGCAGGCTTCAGTCAGTGCATTGAGCAAGAAGATTACGGCGCCCTGATGCGTGTCCCAGGGATCGGCAAGAAGACCGCGCAGCGACTCCTGATCGAGATGCGCGACCGCATTGAGGGTTTGGGCGCAATGAGTGCCGTGAGCGCTAGGGCTCCGCTTGATACACATGACCAGGCGCTGGCGGATGCCGTGAGTGCGTTGGTGGCGCTCGGCTACCGTCCGCCTGACGCCAGCCGCATGGCGCGAGCGGTAGACGACGGCGCCAAAACGTGCGAGGAGATCATCCGTGCCGCGCTGCGCGCGCTCTGACACATGCGCTTGCAGTCCTAAACTCTATTTTCTCCATTGAGGTCGACTGCGTGGACAAAGACCTGACGACTGATCTGCAAGCGCGCCTCCAAGCCGCAATCGCCGAGGCGACGCCGCTGGCGCTGGTGGGCAATGGCACCAAATCCTTTCTCGGCCGTGCCGTACAGGCAGAGCCGCTCGCGCTGTCCGGGCATACCGGCATCCTCAGCTACCAACCCACCGAGCTGGTGTTGACCGCTCGATGCGGAACGCCACTCAGCGAGATCGAATCCGCGCTGGCCGGGCAGGGCCAGATGCTGTCCTTCGAGCCGCCGCGCTTCGCCTCCTCCGAGGATGGATCTGGCGCGACCTTGGGGGGTGCGATCGCCGCCGGACTTTCGGGTCCGGCACGGCCCTATTGGGGATCGGCCAGGGATCTGGTGTTGGGCGCGCGCGTACTGACTGGACGCGCGGAGGTGCTGCGCTTCGGCGGCGAGGTCATGAAGAACGTCGCCGGTTATGATGTCTCGCGGCTTATGGTCGGCGCTATGGGAACGCTCGGTATCCTGCTCGATATCAGCGTCAAGGTGCTGCCGCTCCCGGCAGCGACCCAGACGTTGGTGCTGGAGTGCGCGCTCGAAGATGCCCTGATACGCATGAATCAATGGGCGGCGACGCCATTGCCGGTGTCAGCAACCTGCTGCGATGGGCAGCGGCTGTGGGTGCGGCTGTCCGGGGCCGTGCAGGGCGTGGCCGAGGCGCTGGAGCGCATCGGCGGCGAGCTGGTCGATGAGACGGATGCCGATGTCTTCTGGCGCGATCAGGTGCGCGATCAGCGCCACGCCTTTTTCGCCGGTACGCAGCCGCTGTGGCGGCTGTCGGTGCCCTCAGCGACTCCGCCGCTGGCGCTGGATGGCCACTGGTTAATCGAGTGGAGCGGCGGGCAACGCTGGCTGCGCAGCGATGCGCAGTCGGAGCATATTCGCACTGAGGCCGCCAGAGCTGGAGGGCATGCGACGCTGTTTCGTGGCGGGGATCGCACCGGTGAAATCTTCCATCCGCTGCCGGATGGATTGATGCGATTGCATCGGCAGGTGAAAGCGTCTTTCGATCCTCAGGGCATTCTCAACCCTGGCCGTCTCTACGCAGATATTTAGGCGTTAGGGCGTGTTGACCTGTGTTGTCCGGCACGGCTGCTTTATCATGGAGCACTATCGCGCCGGAAATAGAGAATGCTGATGGATATTGTGTTTTTACGTGATCTCAGGATCGATACCGTGATCGGCATCTATGACTGGGAGCGCAAGACCCGACAGACCGTGGTGCTTGATATAGAAATGAGTACCGATGTGCAGCGTGCGGCCGCATCCGACACGATAGCCGACGCAGTGGACTACAAAGCGGTCTCGGAAAGGTTGGTCAGCTTTGTCCAAGAGAGCCAATTTCAACTGGTGGAAACTCTCGCTGAGCGTTGTGCAGAAGTCATCCGCCAGGAGTTCGGCGTGCGCTGGGTGCGGTTGACACTGAACAAAATCGGCGCCGTCAACGGGACCACCAGTGTAGGTGTGATCATCGAACGAGGCGAGCGTTAATAATTATCAAAATCCGTAAGATTGGATACCTGTTTTTTGAACAGTCTGGGCCATTTCGCCTGCCAGTCATTGAACGCCTGAAGCGGCGCGATGTGTCCGCTGCCGCTCAGTGGACCCCGCTCGCTGATGCAGGGCATTAAACGCAAATACGCTCAAAAAGCCTGGATAATCTAAAAATAGGTGTGTAGTGTAAAACGCCAATTTTTGGAACTAGTCTATAAACTGGTCTATACATGTCTTCACTCAGTG
Source organism: Thiorhodococcus sp. (assembly GCA_029257385.1). Lineage (GTDB taxonomy): Bacteria > Pseudomonadota > Gammaproteobacteria > Chromatiales > Chromatiaceae > Thiorhodococcus. The sequence goes on along the minus strand of JARIBS010000024.1, from coordinate 57,492 downwards.
AAAGTAGTATCGATAACACACCTTCCCCCGCCTCTGATTCTTCTCACTCTGCCCTCGTTGGTAACCACCGTTTTGGTGATCCGGTTGTTCTAGTTTTGACCATTGGCTTTATTGTCCTGTTCGTGGGCTGGTCGCTTTTCGACTCAGCCAGTCTGGCATCCGTGATCGACCAGGGCTTTAGCTGGACCGCCAAATATTTGGGCACGTTTTTCCAACTGCTGCTGCTACTCACGTTTTTTATTGCCATGGGTGTGGCTTTAAGCCACGCTGGCGCTGCGCGCTTAGGTGGCCTGAAACACCCCGAAATCAGCACATTTCGCTGGCTGTCGATGATTATGTGTACGCTGCTGGCGGGCGGCGGCGTGTTCTTTGCCGCCGGTGAGCCAATTTATCACTTCGTGGTAACGCCCCCGGCGTTCAGTACCGAAGCAAGTACGGCTCAGGCCGTAGCGCCCGCCATGGCGCAGTCGTTCATGCACTGGGGCTTTCTAGCCTGGAGTGTACTTGGGTCACTGACCGCCATGGTGCTGGCCCATGCGCACTATGTTCAGGGTAAACCCCTGCAGCCACGCACTTTGCTATACCCGCTGTTTGGTGAGCGGGTCATGCGCACCTGGCTGGGCGGTGTCGTAGATGCCGTGTGTGTGATTGCCGTTGTTGCCGGCACTGTAGGACCCATCGGCTTTCTAGCGAAGCAAATGAGTTTTGGTCTGCATGATGTATTCGGCATAGCCGATGAATTCAGCACTCAACTGACGATTCTGGGTTTGCTGGCCGTCGTATACATGGCCTCAGCAGTCAGCGGCATCCATCGAGGTATTCAGTTGCTCAGCCGGTTCAACGTGTTTCTGGCACTAGCGATTGGCGCAGTTATTTTCTTGTTTGGCCCGACACTGTTTCTGATCAATACCTACGTCGCGTCCATGGGCGAGTACATTTCATCGTTCTTCGCCATGGCGACCATGACCAGTGAAACCGCACCGGCATGGTGGATGAAGTGGTGGACGGTGTTCTTCTTTGCCTGGTTTATCGGCTACACGCCGCTGATGTCGATTTTTGTGGCGCGTATTTCCCGTGGCCGCACCATTCGCCAGACCATTCTGGCGGTGTCGGTCATGGCGCCGATTGCAACCACCATCTGGTTTACTCTGCTAGGTGGTTCTGGTGTTTACTATCAGTTGACCGGCGTGTTTGATCTGACCGAGGCACTGAACGGCTTTGCCTTTGACCAAGCCACACTGACCGTTGCCAAGAATTTACCCGGCGGCACCATCATGGCCGCCGCGGTGCTGTTGCTGACCACCGTTTTTGTGGCCACTACTGGTGATTCCATGAGCTACGCCATTGCCACCGTAGGCGCGGGCCACGACGAGCCGCATTATGCCATTCGCGCATTCTGGGGTGGTGCTATGGCTGCTATGGCGGGCATTCTGCTCTATATGGGGGCAGGGCAGATTGGTGTATTGCAACAGTTTATCGTGCTGACAGCCATTCCGGTGTCGCTGATTATTCTGCCATCGCTGTGGACCGGTCCGCAGGCCGCCTTTGCCATGGCGCGGGCACAAAAGCTGGAGGTGACTTCCGACGCTAGTGTGCCAGCGTCGGCTATGCAGTCCAGATAGCGCTTTGCGGTCATGCGTCATGCACACCCATGGCGCTACTACCCACTTCCTTCCTGCTCTAGTGTTTGCCATCCGCAATTAGCCCGCGCATTGAGTATGGGCCACTTGCTCGCATGTCACATCTGCACCGATCAGGCTCCGATGTGACATGCGATCTGTCTCTGAGCGCCATGCCAGTGCTTGAGTTGACCCCCAACGCAATGTCCTGCCATAGTCGCCACACCAAGCGCGCCGCAAATAGCGCGTAGACTGCTAGTCATCGTCGGCTGGCATAGGGGCTTTAGCAGACTATCTGGTAGTGCCCCGATCTATATGATGACTTCTGGCTTAAAGCATTGATTAGATAGATTTAAATTGTCGCGCCGTCATGCAGAAAAGGGCACTACCCGAAATTCGTTCCGAGTTGCTTGGCTCCGTCTGGTACCCTCTCTACGCGAGTATTTAGATTCGAATCGCTCGAAAGCCAAGAATTAACCGACACTGTTATATTGCACTAACATAAATTGCGTGGTGAAGCATGTCGCGCCAATGATAATGATACTATTTATTGGGTTAGCAGGAGCATAGGGTTGAATAACTATATTGGTTTACTAATAGGTTTGTTACTGCTGAGTGTGTTAAGTGGTTGTGCAGAACAAGAGCCACCTTCGGCGAATAAAGAGGTTGTGAGGCCGGCGCAGATAATGGATGTGGAAGCCGCGAATGCTCTTTCTGGACTACGCTTTCCAGGTCGAGTGCGGGCAGTGCAGCGTGCCGAGCTGGCCTTTAATCTGCCGGGGCGCGTCGTAGAGCTGCCAGTTCAAGAAGGGCAGTTGATTGAAAAAGACGCCTTGGTTGCCCAGCTTGACTCAGCCAACTTTGATATTCAGCTAGCATCAACCGAGGCTGAATTTGCTAAGGCGCGTACCGATTATAATCGAGTGGAACAGATCTGGAAGCAGAGCCAAGCGGTGGCTAAAGCGGAGGTGGATCAAAAGCATACCGCTATGGAAGTAGCGCGAGCGTATTATTTGTCGGCTAAAAAGGACGTTGAAGACACCCGGTTAACAGCCCCCTTTGCAGGTGTCGTAGCAAAACGGCATGTAGAAAATTTTAGCAATGTGCAGGCCAAGGAGCCCATTGTGAGCCTGCAAGACACCAGCAATTTGGAAATTGTGATCAATGTGTCAGAGCGCGTGGTGCGAACCGAGCCAAAACAATTGGCTGGCAATGCATTGTTTGCCGATCATCCCAATCAACCGCTGCCAGTGACCCTTAAGTCTTTTTCTACTCAGGCAGACGCCCGAACTCAAAGCTACGAGGTCGTTCTGACGCTGGAGCCTGGATACACTATTAAAGTGCTACCGGGCATGTCGGTGGAAGTGCAGCCCCGCCAAAACGGCGTCGATGGCGCACCGCACCAAGTCATGGTGCCGCTGAACGCCATAGTATCGAGCGCCAATGGCGACACCAATGTGTGGCTGGTCGATAGAGAAACCTCTCGTGTCAGTTTGCAGGTCGTTACGCTTGGCAATGTACAGGGTGCTGATGTAGTGGTGTTAAGCGGTTTGCAGGGTAATGAGCGCATTGTGACCGCAGGTGTCAATCAGTTGCGTGAAGGCATACAGGTTCGGCCTTTGTAATTATGAGTCGCATGGGTAGGCAAAATGATTAAAAGGGTGAATAGTGAATATCGCTGAACAGACATTGTCCAAACGCACCATTGCTTGGCTGGTTTGTGTGTTGCTGCTAGTGGGTGGCTATATCAGTTATCAAGCATTGGGGCGCTTTGAAGACCCTGAGTTTGTGATCCGCCAAGCGGTGATCTCTACCCCTTACCCTGGTGCTTTGCCTGCTCAAGTGGCTGAAGAGGTGACCGAGGTTATTGAAGGGGCGGTACAACAACTGCAAGAGTTGAAGGAAGTGACCTCGATCTCGCGCATGGGCGACTCGCTGGTCAAGGTTGAAATAGACATGAAGTTTGCCCGTAGCCGGGCTGAACTCGAACAGGTGTGGGATAAGCTTAGGCGCAAAGTCAATGACGTCCAGCGCCAGTTGCCACCTGGCGCTGGACCTTCTGTGGTGAACGATGACTTTGGCGATGTATATGCACTGTTTTTTGCCGTCACCGGTAACGGTTATAGCCTGCAGCAGATCAAGGATTACATCAAAGATCTGGAGCGAGAGCTACTATTGGTTCCAGGGGTAGCACGAATAGCCACTTTGGGAGCGCTGCAGGAAGCGATTTTCTTAGAAATTTCCGCTGCCAAAGCTGCCCAATTGGATATTTCTTTAGATCAGATCTACCAAACACTCAAACAACAGAACGTTATTTCGGATGCCGGTGACTTGCGTATTGGCCCCCAGCGGGTGCATTTCAGCCCGCAAGGACAGTCCGACTCGGTAGCGGCGTTGAGTGATATTTCACTGGCGTCGCAAAACGGCGAACAGGTTATCTTTCTCAAAGATGTGGCCACTATTACTCGTTCCGTGGTTGAGCCGCCAAGGGCGCTGATGAAATACGATGGCCAGCCAGCGATTGGACTCGGTATCTCTCAGGTGGCGGGCGGAAACGTGGTTACCATGGGTGATGCGGTCCGGGCGCGCCTAAGCGAGCTGGAGTCACAACGGCCTGTAGGGATGGAGCTGCAAGTTGTGTCCTATCAGTCCGACTCGGTACGCGAAGCAGTAGACGGATTCGTGGCTAACCTGGCGGCGGCGGTGGCGATAGTGGTATTAGTGCTGATCCTATTTATGGGCTGGCGCAGCGGTATCATAGTCGGTGCCGTTTTGCTGCTAACGGTAGCTGGCGCTTTAATTGCCATGTTGCTAGACGATATTGCTATGCAGCGCGTTTCGTTGGGTGCCCTAATCATTGCTCTCGGCATGCTGGTCGATAACGCCATCGTGGTAACTGACGGCATTCTGGTACGCATGCAGAAAGGCGAGCGGGCTGATACGGCTGCGGTGGCCGTAGTTAAGGACACGCAATGGCCCTTGCTGGGCGGTACTGTGGTGGGTATTTTGGCATTTAGCGCTATTGGTTTGTCGCCAACCGACATGGGGGAATATGCTGGCTCATTATTTTGGGTGATCCTGTATTCCATGACGTTGAGTTGGCTTTTTGCAGTGACACTTACACCGTTATTTTGTGTCACTCTACTTAAAGCCAAGGTGCGAGATGAAAATACATACAGAGAGCCTAGTATACTCGCCCGTTATCGTCGCTTGCTAGAGGGAGCGTTACGTCGGCGCTTGTTAACTGGCGGTATCTTACTGACGCTGTTAGTCAGTTCCATTATTGGCTTTGGTTGGGTGAAACCGGGCTTTATGCCCGATTCGGCGCGGCCACAGTTTGTAGTCGACATGTATTTACCTCAAGGCTCAGATATTACCGAAACAGAGGCTGAGTTAGCCGAAATGGGTCGGTATGTACAAGACAAAGACGGTGTTGAGCATGTGACTAGCTTCATTGGCCAAGGCGGGCTGAGGTTTATGCTGACCTATAGCCCTGAAGATCCCAATAGTAGTTATGGACAGTTGTTGGTGGATGTGAATGACCCCAAGCGCATAGCCAGCATGGTATCTGATCTGCAAGAAGAACTGGTAGAACGCCATCCCTTAGCAGAGATTAAAGTATGGAAGTTTATGCTTGGCCGAGGTGGAGGTAAGAAGATAGAAGCCGCTTTTTTGGGGTCGGATCCTGTTGTGCTGCGCCAATTGGCAGAAGACGCCAAAGCGATCATGGCGCAAGATGAAGGCGCCATTGCAGTACAGGATGACTGGCGGCAAAAAGTCCCTGTACTACGGCCTTTGATCGATGAAGTGGCAGCTCGTCGTGCCGGATTGGATATTACCCAAATCAGCCAAGCCATAAACCGCACTTTTACCGGCCAGCGTATAGGCATCTATCGGGAAGGGGATGAGTTAATTCCCATTATTTCTCGCGCGCCCTATACCGAGCGGGCATCGGCAGAAAATGTTGATAACGTATTGGTGTACAGCTCTTCGTCAGAAAACTATCTACCAGTGAATCAGTTGGTAAAAGATGTTGAAGTCGAGTGGGTGGATGCTATTATTCGCCGTGTTGATCGTTTTCCGACAATTAAGGCGCAGGTAGATCCGCTGCCGGGTGAGCAGTCTGCACCTTTGTTAGATCGATTGCGACCGAAAATAGAAGCCATACCTTTACCGCCAGGTTATCGGTTGGAATGGCATGGCGAATATAAAGACTCTAAAGAGTCAAACGAAGGCTTAGCCAATTCAGCGCCTTACGGTTTTACTGCCATGGTGCTGGCGGTCGTGGTGATGTTCAATGCCCTTCGCCAGCCGCTGGTCATTTGGTTGACCGCTCCGCTGGCCATTATTGGCGTTACGGTAGGTCTGGTGCTGTTTCAGGTACCGTTCGAGTTTATGGCGATCTTGGGCTGCTTGAGCCTGATTGGTATGCTGGTCAAAAACTCTATCGTCTTGGTTGACCAAGCCGATGCTGAAAGAAAGATGGATAAAGCGGGTTTAACTGCCGTGTTAGATGCATCTGTAAGCCGAGCACGACCGGTATTCTTGGGTGCTTTGACGACTATTTTGGGGGTGGCCCCACTGTTGTTCGACCCTTTCTTTAAAAGTATGGCGGTCACGATTATGTTTGGTCTCGCGTTTGCTACCGCGCTCACCCTGATCGTGGTGCCGCTGCTGTATACAGTGTTTTTTAGAATACGGCCAGAGTCATAAATTATGCTTCTACATCCGTAGCGCTGGATTGCGCATCGTTCGGCCGGGCGCGTCGTTTCTTCAGCGCCTCAAACCCGGCGATGACGTCGAGTAGTTCTTCGGTGATCGCCGACTGCCGCGCGGTGCGCGTCTGGGAGGTGAGCTCTTCCAAGCGTTCGTCGATGCTCTTCTCGGCCTGCTGCATCCGCGCGAGCCGGGCGGCGTTCTCAGTGACCAGGGCTTCAGCCGTGACGCGAAAGAGGCTCGCAAACAGATAGTTGCGCATCAGCGCCGACAGGAGCACGCGTGGCGGCAAGTCGAAATACGGCAGGCTGCGCGAGGTCCAAGGCCGGTCTGTAAGATCGCGGACCAATGCCGGATCCAGCGGCAGGATCTGGCGCACAACCGCTCCCTGCTCGCCGTGCGCGGCGCGTTCGGTGAAGGCGAGCGTGACGGTAATCTCTTGGCGCGTCGCGGCGCGCGCAGCATCGATCCGGGTGACAAGTTCGCTGGCAAGTCGCCCCAGCCCGTCGGCGCTGGCTGGTGTCATCAGGGTCGCTTGGGTGCGCAGTCCCACGCCGTGCAGCGCGTCCTCCATCTGCGCGCCGATGCACAGGATGTGAGCCTCGCCCTGCGCTGCGGGATGCTCCGCCAGCGCCTCTGCCACGATTTCGTTGTAGTTGCCGCACAGTCCCTGGTCGGAACCGAAGGCGATCAGGACCGGCAGCGCCCCGGCATCGGCCGGCTGGCTCAAAGGGCCGTGCATCCGCGCAAGGGCCTGCAAGCCGTCGAGCACACTGTGGCGCCAGCCCTCAATGGCTTGTGCCGCCTGTTCGTAGGGATGCGCGTTGACCACCGAGAGCGTCTTCATTGTGTGGACGATGCCGCGAATGCCCTGCATCGTCGCGGCACGTTGGGTCAGTGCCTCAAGCGTCTGGCTCATATTTGTTTTCCAGCGCCTTGCGCGCGATGTCCAGCAGGCTGGCCTGGTCGGCATCCGTCAGCGCGGCGTTCGCGGCGATACGGGCACGGATCGCGTCGGTTTGCGCCTTGGATACCGCCTCGGCGATGCGCTCCATGCCATGGACGATCTCCATTTCCGACAGATCGTCGAAGCGACCCGTGGTCGCGGCAATCAGCATCGCCAACTGGGTCACGGCCGGCAGCGGCTGGCGCTCGGGTTGACGCAGTGCGGCGCGCACGGCCGCGCCGCGGGCGAGCTGCGCGCGCGTCGCGTCGTCAAGGCGCGTGCCGAAGCGAGAGAAATCCTCCAGCTCCTCAAACTGCGACAGCGTGACGCGCAGATTGCCCGCGAGATTGCGGAAGGCACGCGCCTGCGCTTTGCCGCCGACGCGTGAGACAGAAACGCCAAGATCGACCGCTGGGAACTGATTCCTGCGCACCAGACGCGGCGAGAGATAGATCTGGCCGTCTGTGATCGAGATCAGGTTGGTTGGGATATAGGCGGAGAGGTTCTCGGCCTGCGTCTCGACCACTGGCAGCGCGGTGATCGACCCGTTCCCGGCATGCTCGGCGAACTGGCCCGCACGCTCCAGCAGGCGCGCATGGACATAGAAGATGTCACCGGGAAACGCCTCGCGACCCGGTGGGCGGCGCAGCAGCAGCGACAGCTCGCGGTAAGAGCGTGCGTGATGCGTCATGTCATCGAGCACCACCAGTACGTCGCGGCCCTGATCGGCAAAACTCTCGGCAATGGACATCGCGGCATAGGGCGCGACGAACGAGAGGCCCGGCGCATCCTCGTCGCCTGCCGTGACGACCACGCTGCGATCCATCATGCCGCCGTCTTTCAGCGCGCCGATGACCTTGGCCACGGCATCGCCGCGCTGACCGATGGCGCAGTAGATGCAGACGACATCCGTGTCTTTCTGGTTCAGCATGGTATCGACCGCGATTGAGGTCTTACCGGTCTGTCGGTCGCCGATGATCAACTGGCGCTGACCAAGCCCCACGGGCACCGCCGCATCCACTGCTTTGAGGCCCGTCGCCAGTGGTCGTGTGACCGGCGAGCGGTCGAGGATTGGCGGCGCCTCAACCTCGACGGGGCGTTGCGGCGCACTGATCGGCGCTCCGCCATCGAGCGGGCTGCCCATGGCATTGACCACCCGACCCAACAGGGCCTCGCCCACCGGGACGCTGGCGACCTTGCGGGTGCGGCGCACATCCTCACCGATGCGTACCGCCTCGGACGGTCCCAGCAGTGCAACGCCGAGGCGCCCCGGCTCCAGATCGAGCACCAGCGCGCGCACGCCACTGGCGAATTCCAGCAGCTCGTCCGATAGCGCACGGTCCAGCCCGGTGACGGAAGCGATGCCGTCGCCCAGCTGGATCACGCGCCCGACCTCTTCGATCCGGGGCCGAGGTGCCGGGGCGTTGGTCAACGCCTCGATGATCACGGTCGGATCGAGGCTGCGATATTGGTCCTCAGGCGGCATCGGGCGCCCCCTGTGCATGGCCTTTCTCGGTGATCCGGTCTTCCACCATCGCCGCCAGCTCTTCGACATAGCTGTCCAGAGTCCAGCCGATTTGAACCCCGCCGATACGCAGGATCAAACCCGGAGCCTGAGCCGGATCGGTCGCAAAACGCAGCCTGACGTCGGGCAGGCGTTCCGCCGCCTGCTGAGTCAAGTCCGCGCGCATCGCGTCCGAAAGGCTCTCCCGCGTGGTCACGATGGCCTCATCGGCGCCGGCGGCGGCCTCCAGCAACTCCTGTCGGGACGCATCGATCTGACGGCCTGCCTGGATGACGATGCGTTCTTCGAGGGTCTCGTCGGCGAGTTCCATCAGCGCCTTGCGCGTGAGCGCAAGCAACGCCTCGGCTGCGGATTTCTGCAAGGCGGTCGCGTAACGTGCCGCCTCGGCCCGCCGATCGCGCGCGAACGCCGTGCGCTCTGCCGCAAGCTGCTCACGCGTCTCGGTGATCATCTTCTCGCGCGACGCTTGCGCTTCGGCGCGGACGCTGTCGAGTACGCCGGATTGTTCAGATTCCAATCCCGCAACGCGCTGCGCAAACTCGCTCTCCTTGGCTTTGGCTGCCTCGCGGATGCGTTGTGCCTCGCCCATGCGCGCGGCAATCTCGGCCTCGCGCGCGTCAATACCATCGAGAATCGGCCGGTAAAGAAAGCGCTTCAGGAGCCAGACCAACACCAGGAAATTGGCAATCTGGGCGGCGACAGTAATCCAGTCCACCGACATCGGCTCAACCTCCTGTCGTCTGTGCTGCCGCTTCGAGCGCGGCAGTCCAAAATGGGTTGCCGAAGATCAGGATCATCGCGACGACGAAACAGTAGATTGCCGTCGATTCGATCATCGCCAAGCTGACAAACAGTGTGCGCGAGAGCGTCGCTCCGGCATCGGGCTGCTGTGCGATGGCCGCAAGTGCGCTGGCGGCCGCGCGGCCTTCGCCAAGCGCCGGGCCGATCGCACCAATCGCGACGGTCAGTCCGGCGGTAAAGATCGACACAGCGGCGATGAGAGCGAGATCAGTCATAATTTGGACTCCTTTTGTTTGTGCGACTCTTCGGTGGCGGACGCGATATAGACTGTGGCGAGGATCGCGAAGATATACGCCTGGATCACCCCGGTCAGCAGTCCCAGCATATTCATCAGCACGGGAAAGAAAAACGGCGCGACACCAAGCAGGATCGCCACGATGACGGCGCCGCTCATGATATTGCCGTACAGACGGATGGCCAGGGAAAGCCCGCGTGACATTTCGCCGATGATGTTGAAGGGCAGCATGAACCACGTAGGTTCGAGGTAGGACTTGAGGTAACCTCTCACCCCCCGGCTGGCGATACCGAAGATCGGCACCGAGACCAACACCGCGAGGGCGAGACCCACCGTGGTCGAAAGCGACCCGGTGGGCGCATGGAACCCCGGAACCACCGCCAGCACGTTGGAGACGACGATGAACAAAAACAGCGTCCCCGCGAAGTACAGCACCCGCCGTACCGGCCCGCCGGTGATTTCGACGATCTGGCCCTCGATCCCCTTGACGATGACCTCCAGCATGGTGCGCCAGCGGTTTGGCGGCACGTCGGGGCGCAGCTTGCGCGTCATCAGCCAAGCGACCCCGACCAACAGCGCCATGATGATCCAGGTGAAGAAAATCGTTGCGTTGATCGCAATGCCGCCCACCGAGAAGACGATGATCGTGTCAGGTGTCAGTTCCATCAGACGCTCTCCGACTGAAACGTCGTGCGCAGGCGTGCCACGAGGATCGTGCGCAACACGATAAAAGCCAGCCCGAAACCGACGGCCCCGGCAACGCCCAGCAGCGCCGCGACCACCCAGCCGCCGCCCAGCAGTGCCGCGATGCGCAGTGCCGCGCTCGGCAGCAGAATCGCGGTGGGATTGGGACGTCTCAGCGCGAGTTTCATGCCCCAGGCTAGTCCCGCAAAGAACAGCGCGCTCAGCGCACCGCCCGCAAGCGCCCCGAGCAGGAATCCGCTCCAGTCAAAACCCGCCATCAATCACCTCCTTCTTTTTGCACCCATCGCCAGGCGAGTACCCCGCCCATCAGCACGCCCGCGACAATCAGCGCGATCGTCCAGGAAAACGTCTGCGGCGCGACCTCGTCGAGCCAGATTCCCAGGAAGGCTCCGCCCACAGTGGGAACCGCGATCGACCATCCGATCATCCCGAAAACACCGATGCCGCGCAGCGGGCTTGCGCCGGGATTCTCACGCGCCGCTTGCATCCGTTTTGCGCGGCGGTCGATGGCATCGCTTGCCCGGTCGTTGGGTTTTTTCATGACAGCGTCCTGTTCAATTGACCCAGTCTGCGCACCATGTCGGCCTCCAGCCGCGACAGCGCCGCACGGGCGGCGCGTTCCTCGTCATCGACCTCAATGAAACTGTCGTGAACCTGTTGGTGGAGCGTATCAAGCGCCTCACCCGCAACACCGCGCCGGACGATGACCGACACGTCGCGATCGCGCTTGACCAGCATCCCTTCGTCGATGCCGAAAAAGCGTTCGGTCTCGTCTTCCATGATCAGCGTCAGCACCGACGGCAGCAGTTCGGTGACAAAATCTGCGTGGTTCGGCAGCAGACCGAACCCCCCGGCGCGTCCCTCGCCGCGCAATCGGCTGGCCTGTCCCTGGTAGAGGACGCGCGAGGGGAGGCGGATGGTGACCTCCATGTATTCGGCCTTGCTCATGCGGTCTCGTCCTTCAATTCAGACAGGCTTCCGATCATGTAGTAGGCGCTTTCGGGGGCGTCGAATGTGCTCTGGTTCAGAATCGTTTCGCAGCCGTCGAGTGTCTCGGCGATCGACACCATCCGCCCTTCGGCGCCCGAAGCATCGCTGATGGTGACAAACGGTTGCGTCAGAAAGCGCTCTAGCCGCCGGGCGCGGGCCACGGTCGCGCGGTCATGGGTCGAGAGTTCCTCAAGCCCCAGCATTGCGATGATGTCGCGCAACTCCTCGTACTCGGCAAGCGTGCGGCGCACATCGCGCGCGATCGTGTAGTGGCGCTGACCGACGACGCCCGGCGTCAGCATGACCGACGCCGAGGCCAGTGGGTCGACTGCGGGGTAGAGTCCCTCGCTCGCCCGTTTGCGCGAGAGCACAACCGAGGCCGAGAGATGCGAAAAGATATGTGCCGCAGCCGGGTCGGTGAAGTCGTCGGCTGGAACATAAACGGCTTGGATTGAGGTGATCGAACCGGAACGGGTGGAGCTGATGCGCTCCTGTAGCGCCGCGATCTCGGTGGCCATGGTCGGCTGATAGCCAACGCGCGAGGGCATCCGGCCCATCAGCCCCGACACCTCAGAGCCTGCCTGCACGAAACGGAAGATGTTGTCGATCAGCAGGAGCACATCCTGGCCTTTACGGTCGCGGAAATACTCGGCCATCGTCAGCGCGGAATTGCCCACGCGAAAGCGCACACCGGGCGCTGCGTTCATCTGGCCAAACAGCATCACCGTCTTGTCGCGCACCCCGGCCTCGCCCATTTCGCGATATAGCTCTTCGCCCTCGCGCGAGCGCTCGCCGATGCCGCAGAATAGACTCACGCCGTGATGCTGTTGCACGGTGTTGTGGATGAGTTCGGTGAGCAGCACCGTTTTGCCAACCCCGGCGCCACCGAACAGGCCGGTCTTGCCGCCACGCTCGATGGGCGCCAGCAAGTCGATCGCCTTGATGCCGGTTTCCAGGACCTCGGGAACCGACTTACGGTCGGCCAGCGGCGTTGGGGCGGCATGGATCGAATGGCGCTCGGCGGTCTCGATGGCTGGCAGCCCGTCGAGCGGGTCCCCAAAGACATCAAGCATCCGGCCCAAGACCGCATCGCCCACCGGAACCCGGATCGGCCCACCGGTGGCCGTGACGGACGCGCCAAGTGCCAGTCCACGGGTCGGGGAGAGCGCCAGACAGCGCGCGGTATCGGCGCTCTCCAGCGAGGCGACCTCGAGCGCCAGATCGCTCGCTTGCAGCAGGTCGTTGATGCGTGGCATCTCGCCGTCGAAGCGCACATCGACAACTCCGCCCCGGATCGCGATGACACGACCTAAGGCATCGGCTTCGCTTGTATCGAGTGCCGCAGTCATCAAGTTCCTCCATAAGAAACCCCGCCGTTGCGGGCGGGGGTCGTTGACCTGACATCTCTCGTTAGAGCATGGCATCCTTGCGGCGGTTGGCGCCCACCTTACACGGCCATAGCCTATCGAGTTCGAGTATAGAGCGCATTTTCTGTGCCGGATTCTCCTTACAATTCCCAATGAGCAATGTTGCTCGAGAGCAGGAAAACAGGAGCAGCCTAGCTTGCAAACCGATATTCTACCAGAGTTCCTGGCGACCACCGAGGGCCGCGAGGCAGACGCCATCCTGCGGGCATGTGTGCATTGTGGTTTTTGCACGGCAACCTGTCCGACCTATCAACTGCTCGGCGACGAACTCGATGGGCCACGTGGGCGCATCTACCAGATTAAAGTGGTCCTGGAGGGGCAGACGCCGACACGCATCACCCAGTTGCATCTGGATCGCTGTCTGACCTGCCGCGCCTGCGAGACGACCTGTCCATCCGGCGTGAAGTACGCCCGCCTGGCCGATATCGGTCGACACTATGTCGATGAGCGCGTGACACGGCCCTGGCGTGAGCGGTTGTTACGGCGCCTGCTGGTGCATTTGCTGCCCTATCCGGGGGTTATGCACCCAGTGCTCTGGCTCGGGCGGATCGCACGACCGCTGCTGCCGACCGCCATCAGGTCCAAGATACCGCAGCAGCGCCCGGTAGCGGCCTGGCCACGGCCCGCAGCCGGGCGCCGGATGCTGGCGCTCGCCGGCTGTGTCCAGTCTGTGGCGACGCCGCAAGCTAACGTGGCGGCGGCGCGCGCCCTGGCGCGTCTGGGAGTCGATCTGATCGAGGCGCCCAAGGCTGGCTGTTGCGGCGCTTTGGCCTATCATGTCGGCGACCAAGAGGCCGGACTCGCCGCCATGCGCCGCAACATCGATGCCTGGTGGCCCGAGATCGAAGCCGGGTGCGAGGCGGTTCTAGTGATGGCCAGCGGCTGCGGGACGATGATCAAAGAGTACGGCGAGGTCTTGGCTCAAGATCCGCGCTATGCGCAGAAGGCCGCGCGCGTGGCCGCTCTGGCGCGCGATCCGTCAGAGGTCTTGGCGGGGGAGGATCTGACGCCACTCGGTGCGCCTGGGCGGGGGCGCAAGGTCGCTTTCCACTCACCGTGCAGTCTGCAGCATGGTCAGCAGATCAAGCTGGTCGTCGAGCCAATCCTGGCGCGCCTTGGATTCGTGCCGACCCTGGTTCCGGATAGTCATCTATGCTGCGGATCGGCGGGAACCTATTCGATCACCCAGCCGCGTCTATCGGCGCAGCTGAAGGCCAACAAGCTCGCCGCTCTGGAGTCGGATGCACCCGAGGTGATCGCGACTGCCAACGTTGGTTGTCAGCTCCATCTGGGATCCGGCGCACAGGTTCCGGTAGTGCATTGGCTAGAGTTGATCGAGTCTTAAAATAGAGCCTGTTTAAGATCTTTACCAAGCTGATTTTCGAAGCATCGAAAACCTCGGTAAAATCGGCGATCTCATAAAAAGTCTCGAATATCAGAGAAATGTGATGCGATTTCCCTGGCCTGAACGGCTACCGCTCAGTGATATGACGAGAATCAACATCGAGATTATACTCAGTGGTAATGCTGTTGTTAGGCGGCTTATCGAATTCTAGTTGTGAGATGCGACAGCGCAAGTTGATTTAATTCAGAGGTCCAAAGAATGAACGATCTAAAAAACCAAGTAGTCATTGTAACGGGCGGAGCCGCTGGTATAGGTGCTGCACTGACCACCGTGCTAACGCAGCGGGGTGCGTCTGTTGTCGCCGTGGATATCAATGAAGAAGCGGGCAACAAAATAGCCGCAAGCAATCCGGATCAAATTGTTTTTTTAAAAGGTGATGTCTCCAGCGAATCGACTGCCGAAAAAGCGGTTAAGCTGGCAGTTTCCAAGTTCGGAAAACTGACCGGCCTCGTAAACAATGCGCATGCTTCCAGGCAAAAACTATTGATGGAGCTTACACAAGAGGATTGGTCTTTGTCGTTTGGCACCGGCTTTAATGCAACTTTGTATTTTATGAAAGCTGCGTATCCAGAATTGGCAAAATCTGGAGGATCCATCGTCAATTTTGGCTCTGGAGCAGCGTTGCTTGGGCTTGAGCAGCAAGCCAGTTATGCGGCAGCCAAAGAGGCAATCCGTGGACTGAGCCGGGTGGCAGCAAATGAATGGGCCCAAGATGACATACGGGTGAATGTGGTTTCTCCAAAGGCCCTGACCGAAGGGGTGGAGAAATGGAAAGACAGTCACCCTGAACAATACGAGCACTCTGCCAGTCAGGTTCCGTTGCAGCGCTTTGGGGATCCTCAAAAAGATATCGCACCCGTTGTTGCTTTTTTACTGAGCGAAGATAGCCGCTATATCACCGGGCAAACGCTCATGGCAGATGGTGGCTCGATTAAACTCAGATGAATGAGCGTTGATCATGGGCAGGCACAGCCCATCCCCTTGCACACATCTTCACACCTGATTATTCACGAATCTCAGCTGAATCTGTAGGTCTGATCTACACTCTGAGTAGACACAACCCACAACCTGCGGGAGAGGCGCGATGGCTCAGAACCTGATTCAGCTCCAGAAAGGCTCGAGTTTGTCGGATTTTCTCAAGGAGTATGGGGCCGAGGAGGCGTGCAAACAGGCGCTTTGATCAGTGGCGTTGGCCGCAGGGCTTTATCTGCCCACGCTGTGGTCGCCAGCACGAGTCGGTGCGTTTGCGCACACGGGCGCTCTTGCAGTGCCGCCATCAAGCCTCGCTGACGGTCGGAACCATCTTTGCGGGAGGCGCCGGATGCTGGTTCAAAGGATGGTAGTGCCCCAATCCGTAGGCTGTGCAAATCGAAGTGTGTCCAGCCCTGTCAAGGGCTCACGCTAGCATTGATCCTCTCGATTGGGGCACTACCCAAAGGATTACCGTTGGGCCCAGAGCATGGCCCGGGAGCAAGGGGTCAGTAAGCAGAATGAACCAGAGCCGGGAGTTAGCTCATAGTGATCATGGTTATTACGACTTTGCCCCCTTAATTTGGCTGGCGACGATGTAATAATTTAGGTCGCGACTAAAAAAGCTTTTATAACCATGAGCTTTTTATTTGAGAAAAGAATGATAATCTAATCCTCGTTGATAATTATAGAATATTTTATTGCCAAAAAATTAATCTATTCAAAAGGTTGAGATTAGTGCGTTAGGGAAAACACTGCAACTTGCTTGAGAGTCGTGTGAGCAATGAGACACCGCAGACTGGTGCAGAAATCTAGGTGTCTATAATATATCTATATTGATTGAAATATATTCTTGACATAAAGTGGACAAATGGTAGCCTCAAAGCTCACCAATTAGGAGAGCTCACATGAATGCACTTTCAAGTACACGTAAATCACTAGCCGCTTTACAAGTATTCACGTTTTTCTTAATCGCTTCGGTATCGACTGTAGCCATCAGTAAGGATCTCGTCGACACGGCCGCAGACGCAGGAAGCTTCTCTACCCTGGTAGCCGCTGTGCAAGCAGCCGACTTGGTGGAGACACTGAAGGGAGAAGGCCCGTATACCGTATTGGCGCCCACTGACGAGGCGTTTGCCAAGCTACCCGAAGGCACGCTAGAATCCCTGCTAAAGCCGGAAAACAAGCAACAATTAGTAGACATTCTTACCTACCACGTAGTGCCCGGCAAGGTAACGGCTGAGCAAGTCATGGGTTTGAGTGAAGCCGAAACCGTCAATGGTCAATCAGTTTCGATCAGCAGTAGCGACGATGTGGTCAAAATTGATGACGCTACGGTAGTGCAGGCAGATGTGATGGCTGACAATGGCGTCATTCATGTCATCGACACCGTGCTTATGCCGAAGTGAAGTAACTTCCAAGCCATAGTAGTGGAGGCTATATACCTTTCTTTTATGTGACTTCCACTCCTATTTCTGCCAGCGGGCGTCTACGTTCGCTGGCTTTTTTGTGTGATGCGCCATCAGAAATGAAAGCGGCCTTTGAATGGAATTTGCAAGCACCGCGTTGTTTACCACTAACGGCAAGGAAAGTGGCTATTTATCACATGTCGCATCCCGTACGATCATTAAGTGCACTTGTGAAACAGGCTCGAGGTTGAGAAAGGCGCGCACTGGCGGTGCTTTTGTTGGCCTTGATAGCCACAAACCTCAGTACAGTACATTTCAAATTAAGATCTTGATTATAATGTAAAATGCACTGTACTGAGCAGTTGATTAAACAAAATTCACCTCCGTCGTGCCAGACAGATTCCATCCAGTACGGTACTCGTTGCTTATCCTTCAAACGCATCACGGAATCGACGGGGACGGAGCGCTGATCTGATGGCGTCGATGTCGGGCTTCGCGGGATTTCGGAAAACACGCCGAATAAGCTTCGAGCGCTCGCGTAGTGTGCGCTATCTGACCCCGAGACGGGTCGTGATATCAAGGAAAACCCGTCATT
The DNA here is from genome assembly GCA_029257385.1 of Thiorhodococcus sp. GTDB lineage: Bacteria > Pseudomonadota > Gammaproteobacteria > Chromatiales > Chromatiaceae > Thiorhodococcus. The sequence goes on along the minus strand of JARIBS010000024.1, from coordinate 40,150 downwards.
TTATATGGGTAAAAGGCGCGAGCTGCGATGCGATTCACGCAATGAGCGATGAGGTGGGCTGGGGGTGGACTCGGGGGCTGTTCGTCGCAGCATCCGGTCGCGCTCCCCCCGAGCACGCGATCACGGCCATCAGCGCAGATTGAAGCGGATTGGCACCGTCACGGTGAGCCGGGACTGGGACATGTCGGCGGGGAAGGGCGGCAGTGGGGAGGCGCGTCTGAGCATGCTCTCGACCTCTTGGTCGAGCAGGGTGTGGCCGGATCTGGCCACGATGCGGTGGGAGAGAAGACGCCCCCTGCGGTCGATGGTGAAGGTGACCTTGACCGTGCCCTCTTGGCGCATACGCCGGGCGCGATTCGGGTAACGCTTGTGTCGATTGAGCCAGGCGGCGAGCTTGCCGTGGTAGTTGGCGGTCCCTTTGGTGCCGCTGCCGGACCCCGAGCCTTTTCCGCTGCCACTGCCGCCCTTTCCGCTCCCACTGCCGGTTTTGCCGGAGCCTGTCCCCTGTCCGCCCGAGCGGTTGCCCGTCGCGCGTCCCGTGCCGCTTGTCTGGCTCTTGGATGATTGTTCGCTGTTGCTGGGGGTGGCCTGCGAGCGGCGGCGAACCGTCGGTTCCGGCTTCGGTTTAGGCTTCTCCACCTGCTTGGGTTTCGGCTTGGGCTTGGGGGTCGGTTTGGGTTTTGGCTTAGGCTTGGGTTTTGCCACGGCGACCGCCTGCCGAGGCATCTCGACGACCTGCGCCTTGATCGGCTCACTGGCGGGTAGCGGCTGTGCTGCAGCAACCGGAGACAGCGCCTCACCCGGGCCTCCGGCAGCGTCAGCCGAGCCGCCGCCAGAGGCTCCTTCCGGGGCGCCCATCTCGCCGAGCTGGATGACCACTGGAGTGGGCGTGGGTGGCGCTGGTGGCGCTTTGCGCATCCCGACGATCACGGCCAAGTGGGCCAGGGCCGCAACGGAGGCCGCGACCAGCCAATGACGCGAACGAATGTCCATCAGGATCGGTCGCTGGCCAGCGTCAGCAGTGTGATCTGCTCGACCCCCGCCGCCTCCAGCCGGTCGAGCGTCTCACGCAGCATCTTCGAGGTGACGGCGGCATCGGCCTTGAGCGTAATCAGTCCAGCCGACGCGGGTTCCCCGGCCCAAGTAGCCAGACGCGCCTCCAAAGCCTCGGCGGAGATCAGCTCGCCGCCGATCGCCATGCGTCCATCGGCGCCGAGGACAAGGACGCGTTCATCGATTTCTGTTGTCGCTGTTTGTGCCGACAGGGGCGGATCGACTGCGATCGCCTCGCTGGGGCTGATCTGTCCCATGACCATGAAAAAGATCAGCATCAGGAAGATGACGTTGATCAAGGGAATCAAGCTGTTGTCGCACTGCTGGCGCTGTTTGGGGCGAGGGAGCTTCATTTTAGATTGAGCCGCGCGATGCCCGAGGCGACGACGTCGTCGATCACGCCGACTAAAGCCTGTAGACGGACTTGGTCATCACTCTCCAGCACCACCGACAGATCCGGACGGCGGGCGCGGTAGCTCTCCAGCGTGCGCCCGAGCTGGTGCGGCTCCAGCAGCTCGCCGTTGATGTCGAGGGTGCCGTCGGCGTGCAGGCGCAGCAGCAATGCGGGTGGGCGGTCGTCGTCGGCGTGGCTGTCACTCACGACGGTTGAGGTCGTCGCAAGCCGCAGTGTCTGCCATTGATCGAAATGCGATGCCAGCAGGAAAAACAGCAGCAGGATGAAGACCACGTCGATCAGCGGCGTGAGTCCGATGGAGCGGCCAGCGCGTGCGGGCGGCAGGTCAAGCTGCATAGCTGAGCTCACGTGCGGCGCCGACCGGCTTGCGGCCCTCGGTGCTCAGCAGAGGCGCCTTGAGTGCGCGAGTGAAGACCTGAGTGATGGCATCCTCCATCTGATGCCCGCAGCGCTCGACACGGCGCTCCAGCCAGGCGTGCGCCATCACGACCGGGATGGCGACCGTCAGTCCGACCGCCGTGGTCAGCAGCGCCTGCCAGATCCCACCGGAGAGAATGGCCGGATCGACCTGGGAGCCTGCCATCTCCAGACGCCGGAAAGCCTCGATCATGCCGAGCACGGTGCCGAGCAGACCAAGCAGCGGGCTGAGCGTGCCGATGATCTCCAGGGCGCGCAGATGGCTGCGTAACCGTTCGAGCTGGATGCTCGCAACGCGTGCCAGCTCCTCACGCAGGGTTGCGATGTCTACCCGAGGCCGGTGCAGGCCGACCAAGGCCAGATGGACGAGGTGGGCGACCGGCTGCCTGCGATCGGCAACCAGCGCGATCGCGGCCTTGCCGTCACACTGGTGCCAGCGGCGTAGCGACTCCTCGACCGCTCCAAGCTGGCCGAGCCGCAGGCGCTGGAATTGCCAGAGCTTGACCAGCACGATGGCGAGCGCCACGATCGAAAGCACGCCGAGCACCAGCAGCACGGGACCGCCGGTGGCGAGCAGATCCTGGAATCTGTCCAGCATGGCGGACCCAGTCATCATGTCTGGTGCAGGGGTCGGGACGGTCGTGGCCGTCTCGACGAGGGGTGCCGCGCCACCCGACTCCAGACTCCCCGGCGGAGAAGACGGGGGCATCGCATGGGCAGGTGCCGCGGGCGCGGCAATCGTGGTAGTGTCGGTCATCGGTAAGACCCTGTCGGTTACTTGAAGAATTCGACTGGAAGACGCGAGGATGGGCGTATCCGTTCTAGACAGTCATCCAGTGCGCCGCTGGTGTCGGCACAGGCGGTGACTGCGTTGAGCAGAATGCGGCCCAGCGCATCGCACTGGACGCCCTCGACCTCGAAGAGCTTGACGCTGGTCTTGCCGGGGGCCAGCGGTGCGGCGTCCAGACTGAAGCGCTTGAGGATGAAGCCCTCGCCGTCAAAGAGCACCAGCTCAAGCGCGAGCGACTCAAACCGCTTGTCGGTCTGGTTGCTGAAGACCAGGTAAGGCCGGCAGGTGTCCCCGTGAGGCTCAAGCTTGTTGAGTTCGATGCCAAGCTGACCGGCCGATGGTGCAGCCGCAACTGACGATGCGATGAGCATGTGTGCGCATACAAACAAGCAAGCGAGCGGCCACGCCAACCCATGCACGAGTGGTGCGCGCCGGGTTGAGGGACTCTGGCGGAAATCTGTCATACACGATTGATCAATAATTGTTCGTATTTGCATTATATCCCAGCGCGTCGAAATCTCAACTAGAGTTCGGGTCTGGTTTTCCGCAAACACGCCGAACGCGATGGCGCCCTTGAGCGAGATCGTGCGCGCGCCCGATTGTCGTGACGGTGGGTACTCTAAATAAGGCCGCCTCGCGTATCGTTTGGAGATCAGACATCGCAAATACATATGCAAACGTTTCTCAGTTGTTCTGAGCTCCATCCCTTGCTATTGTCGAAATCCTCCTGAAGTTCATTAACAGACTGTATTGATAGGTTAAAACCCATGCAAAAGACCGATTGGGAAGTCTTCCAGCTCGACGAGTTGATCGCGAAAATCGAGCGTAAGGGCGTCAGCTTCAAAGAATTTCTGCACACCCCATCCATGTCCTGCTCGATCTACCATCTTCCGACAGGCTCCAAGGATATGGCCAGTGCCCATGAGGAGGACGAGCTGTATCTGGTACTGGAGGGCAAGGGTCAACTGCGCATCGGCGAGACCGAGCATCATGTCCAGCAGGGCACGCTGATGTATGTCCATGCAGCCTGTGACCACGCCTTCTTCGATATCCAGGAGGATCTGACGGTACTGGCCTTTTTCGGTTCGGCGACCCCGGGCCTGGAGCAAAATCGGCGGAGCTTTCGGTCTCAGCATGGGGATCGCGCCGTCGCCTGATCAATGCGCCAGAGCCGCCATCCGTGCACCGGCTCTGGGTGTGGCAATACCATCGGTCGTTGACCCGGCAGCACGAAAAAAGCCCGGCCATTCGGCCGGGCTTCGGGTTCTGCTCGTGCAGACTCAGACCGAACTAACGCATCAGTAGTCCATGCCGCCGCCAGGCGCTGCGGCGGAGTCGTTCTCGGCGGGCTCGTCGGCGATCATCGCCTCGGTGGTGATCATCAGTCCCGCGATCGATGAGGCGTTCAGCAGCGCGTAGCGCACCACCTTGGTCGGGTCGATGACGCCCATCTCCATCATGTCGCCGAACTCGTCGGTGGCCGCGTTGTAGCCGAAACTGCCGCTACCCTCGGCGACCTTATTGGCAATGATGGAGGACTCTTCACCGGCGTTGGAGACGATCTGGCGCAGCGGCTCCTCCATGGCGCGTCGGGCGATGACGATGCCGACATCCTGATCGGCATTGCCGCCCTTGAGGCTCTTGACGGCCGCCATGGCACGGATCAGCGCAACGCCGCCGCCGGGCACGATACCCTCTTCGACCGCCGCGCGGGTGGCGTGCAGTGCGTCTTCCACACGCGCCTTCTTCTCCTTCATTTCCATCTCGGTGGCCGCGCCGACCTTGATGACGGCGACACCGCCGGCGAGCTTGGCCAGGCGTTCCTGGAGCTTCTCCTTATCGTAGTCGGAGCTGGTGTCCTCGACCTGACTGCGGATCTGATCGCAACGGGCCTTGATGGTGTCATGCGAACCGGCGCCGTCGATGACGGTGGTGTCGTCCTTGCTGATCTGGGCGGTCTTGGCCGAACCCAGGTGCTCAAGGGTCGCCTTCTCCAGCGAGAGGCCGACTTCCTCGGCGATAACGGTGCCGCCGGTGAGGACGGCGAGATCCTCAAGCATCGCCTTGCGGCGGTCGCCAAAGCCGGGCGCCTTGACGGCGCAGACCTTGAGGATGCCGCGCAGATTGTTTACCACCAGGGTCGCCAGTGCCTCGCCCTCAATGTCCTCGGCGACGATCAGCAGCGGTCGGCTGGCCTTGGCGACGGCCTCGAGCACGGGGAGCAGGTCACGGATGTTGGAGATTTTCTTGTCGTACAGCAGGATATAGGGGTCTTCCAGCTCGGCTTTCTGGCCCTGCTGGTTGTTGATGAAGTAGGGCGAGAGATAGCCGCGATCGAACTGCATGCCCTCGACCAGATCCAGCTCGTTGTGCAGCGACTTGCCTTCCTCGACGGTGATGACGCCTTCCTTGCCGACCTTCTCCATCGCCTCGGCGATGATCTTGCCGATCGACTCATCGGTGTTGGCGGAGATGGTGCCGACCTGGGCGATCTCTTTGTTGGTCGAGCAGGGGCGCGAGAGCGTCTGCAGCTCCTTGATCGCGGCCTCGACGGCCAGATCCATGCCGCGCTTGATGTCCATCGGATTCATACCGGCGGCGACCGACTTTAGCCCTTCGCGCACCATGGCCTGCGCCAGTACGGTGGCGGTCGTGGTGCCGTCACCGGCGATGTCAGAGGTCTTGGAGGCGACCTCTTTCACCATCTGGGCGCCCATGTTCTCGAACTTATCCTTCAGCTCGATGGCCTTGGCGACCGAGACGCCGTCTTTGGTAATCGTGGGTGCGCCCCAGGACTTCTCGATGACGACATTGCGCCCCTTGGGGCCAAGCGTGACCTTGACGGCGTTGGCCAGGATATCGACGCCGCGCATCATGTGTGCACGCGAGCTGTCGCTAAAAATAATCTGTTTTGCGGCCATGCGTTTCGAACCTCGTTGTCTATCTATGGTTGGAGTGGCGGCGTCGGCAGAGCCTTATTCGATCACGCCCATGATGTCGTCTTCGCGCATCACCAGCAGCTTCTCATCGGAGAGCTTGACCTCGGTGCCGGAATACTTGCCGAACAGGACGCGATCGCCGACCTTGACGTCGAGCGCGCAGACATCCCCATTGCTCAGGATCTTACCGTTGCCGACGGCCACGACCTCGCCCTGGATCGGCTTCTCGGCCGCGCTGTCCGGGATCACAATCCCGCCCGCGGAGGTGCGCTCCTCTTCACTACGACGAATGACGACACGGTCATGCAAAGGACGCAGATTCATGTATGTTGATCTCCTTAGGGAAAGCTCGGTGTTGATCGGAGTGGCTTTAGAGCGTTAGCACTCGTCTGGCTAGAGTGCTAACAATCTAAAGCGAAAAACGTACTTGTCAAGCATTCATGTCGCTCGGGGTGAGCCTGCGGGCGTGTTCAGATGCCGCTTTACTTGGTGCATTCGGCGATTGGCAATACACTCTCGAGCTCCTGTCGATCGGGTCGAGCGGTCTATACAGATCGGGTCAGCGCAGCCGATCCGACGTTCTCTGACAAGGCCCACGAAACTCACGGTGACCCCCATTCGCATCCGCCGCTTCCACGCTCACGACGCCTTAGAACATATACACGCCCCGCAAGAACTCCTGGCCGCGCTGTATGCCAATCGCGGCCTGAGTACGCCAGAGGACGCAGCACCCGGACTCGCGGCCCTGGCGCCCATGACGGCCCTGCGCGGACTCGGGCAGGCGGTGGTCCTGCTCGCGCAGCGAATTGAGGCCGGCGACCACATCCTGGTGGTCGGCGACTACGACGCCGATGGCGCCACCGGCAGCGCGGTGGCGGTGCGCGGATTGCGGGCGCTGGGTGCGGCGCGGGTGTCTTTTCTGGTGCCCAGCCGTTTCGATAATGGCTACGGTCTGAGTCCGGCGGTCGTCGAAGCGGCCCATGCGCTGGACGCGGATCTGATCATCACGGTCGATAACGGCATCTCCAGCGTCTCGGCCGTGCAGCGCGCGCGCGAACTCGGCATTCCCGTGCTGGTGACCGATCATCACCTCCCGGGCAGCCAACTCCCAGACGCCGCAGCCATCGTCAATCCGAATCAGGCTGGGTGTGAGTTTCCGAGCAAGCATTTGGCCGGGGTTGGCGTGATGTTCTATCTCCTAGCGGCGCTGCGCGGCCATCTGCGCGAGACTGGCTGGCTCGGGACCGAGCGCCCGGAGCCGAACCTGGCCGACCTGCTCGATCTGGTCGCGCTCGGCACGGTCGCGGATGTCGTCACCCTGGACCGCAACAACCGCATCCTAGTCGAGCAGGGTCTGCGCCGCATCCGCGCCGGGCGCTGCTGTGCGGGCTTGAGCGCGCTGTTGCAAGTGGGCGGGCGCGATCCGGCGCGGGTCACCACGAGCGATCTGGGGTTTGTCGTCGCGCCCCGGCTGAACGCCGCCGGGCGGCTGGAAGAAATGTCGCTCGGTGTCGAGTGTCTGCTCACGGACGATCCAGCACGCGCACTGGAAGTCGCCCAGGTGCTCGATGGTCTCAACCGCCGTCGGCGCGAGATTGAGGCCAACATGAAGGACCAAGCCGAGCTGCTGCTGGAGACGCTCAGTCTGGACGGCGCATCGCTACCGCCCGCGCTCTGTCTCTACGGCGAGGACTGGCATCAAGGGGTGTCGGGGATCGTCGCGTCACGCATGCGCGAGCGTTATCATCGCCCGGTGATCGCTTTCGCCGACGCAGGCGACGGCCAGTTGCGCGGCTCGGCACGCTCGGTCGAGGGTCTGCACATGCGCGATGCCATTGATCGCGTCGAGCGTCATCATCCAGGTCTCATCGAGCGCTTCGGCGGTCACGCCATGGCCGCCGGGCTAACCCTGCGCGCCGATCGTCTCGACGCCTTTCGCGATGCCTTCGTCGAGGCGGTTCGCGCACAGCTCGGCGACATTCCGGCACAGCCCGAGGTCTGCTCGGACGGGGCGCTGCCGGCCGCGCTCATGACGCTTGAAACCGCCGAACTGTTGCGCATGGCTGGACCCTGGGGGAGGGGCTTTCCCGAGCCGCGCTTTGATGGCATCTTCGAGATTCTCACCGCGCGTCTGGTCGGCGAGCATCATCTCAAACTGCGGGTCGCGCCCACGGGCGGTGCGCCGATTGAGGCCATCGGCTTCGGTCTCGGCGAGCATTTGCCGATGGCGCGGGGACAGATGCGGCTAGCCTACCGGCTCGATGTCAACGACTATCGCGGTGTGCGCTCGGCACAATTGATGCTGGATCATCTCCAGGCGCCTGAATCGAACACTACAGAACCCGGACTGGATTAACGCGGAATGATTGATCACGAAGACGATCTCGACGACGCCCTGCCAGAAGGCCCGAGCAAGAGCCAGCTCAAGCGCGAGAAGCTGGCCCTGCAGGCGCTCGCCGAGCGCATGGCCAGCATGCCGCGTGCGGCATTGGAGCGCTTGAATCTCAGCACGGCGACCTGGATCGCGCTCGATGAGACCGCGCGGATCAAGGACGTGCGCGCGCGCAATCGGCACTGGAAACGTATCGCCAACCTGCTCGAGCGCGAAGACATGCACGCCGTGCATGCGCTGGTCGACGGCGCCGAAGCGCGCGAACGCCAGGAGACCGCCCAGCATCATGCCCTGGAGCGCTGGCGCACGCGCATGATCCTGGAGGGTGATGCAGCGGTCGCCGCGTTCGTCGATCAGTGCCCCGCTGTCGATCGACAGCAGCTTCGCAGCCTCGTGCGCGCCGCCCAGCGCGATACCGAGCGCGGCAAACCGGATGCCCCGCGCAAGCTCTTTCGATTCCTGCGCGAGACGCTGGAGGGCGGTAGTTAGGTGTCAGGTGTCAGTGAAGAGACTAGCTGGATGGGTGTTCGGTTTTTGAAATTCTGTCTAGCCTAATGTTGGGCTAATTCTCGATTGGTATCTTCAACATCACGCGAATCCCCGCGTGACCGTAACAGAGACCATCATCATGAAATTCAATCTCCCCCAAGTCGCCGCCGTTGCCACGCTGTCACTCGCCGCCGCCGGTTTTGCCTTCACGGTCCATGCCGACGACGAGGCGCTCGGCCTCGCCGAGGCGCGGATCAGCCTGGTCGAGGCCGTGACGGCCGCCGAGCAGCATGTTGGCGGCAAAGCGTTTCAGGCCGAGTACGAGCGTGAAAAAGGTCAGTGGGTCTTCGAGGTCGCGGTTGTCAAAGACCAGCAAGTGATGGACGTGAAAGTCGACTCGATGACCGGCAAGGTGCTCTCGGCCATTGAGGACAAGCCCGATTGATCCCGATAACGTCAGTGCCGGGGCGCATGCAAGGCCCCGGACTCCTGGTGAGGCACAGCCCGATGTCGGGTTGCGCGTACCAAGTCATTTGGCGAGAATCATTCGTATTTGTCATGCGTGCCTAACCCGGCCTACACTGCGATGTCAGGTACCAGGAACCAGCCAAGAGGAAAACGAAATGACCGAAATCAAAATCGAAGGCATGACCTGTCAGCATTGTGTCAAGGCGGTGAGCGAGGCGCTGTCGCAGGTAGCCGGGGTGAGCAGCGTGGCTGCAGTCGACCTGGAAACCGGCGTGGCGCGCGTGGAAGGCAGCCCGGACTCAGAGGCGCTGGTGACTGCGGTTAAAAACGCCGGCTATCAGGCCAAGGTTTTGGCATGAATCAAGAGGTCCGTATCGGCGTCGACGGTATGACCTGTGCCTCCTGCGTAGCGCGGGTGGAGCGCGCCATCGCCCAGCAGACGGGCGTTGATTCCGCCACTGTGAATCTGGCATCGGGTGCCGCGATCGTTCGCTACGATCAAACAACGATTCCGGCGTTGCTGGAAACCGTGCGCGGTGTTGGCTACGAGCCGGTGGTCGAGTCAGTCAGGCTGGGGGTCGGCGACATGACATGCGCCTCCTGCGTGGCGCGGGTGGAGCGCGCGATCAACGCGCTGCCTGGCGTCATTGAGGCGACGGTCAATCTAAGTACCGAGTCAGCCGCGATCGACTATCTACCGGCCACGCTCAGCCGCGAGCGCATCATGCAGGCGATCCGCTCGGTCGGGTACGCGCCCACCGCGCCCGAGCAGGCGGCGCCAACCGACCAAACACGCAAGGACCAGGAGATCGGGCAACTCAAACGCGATCTGCTGTTCGCCGCCGCGCTGACCCTGCCGCTAGTGCTCATCAGCATGGGTCCGATGATCATACCGGGGCTGCACGCCTTGATGACCGAGCGCGTGCCGATCGGCGTCTGGAACTGGCTCCAACTGGTGTTCGCCACACCGGTCCTGTTCTGGTCGGGCCGGCGCTTCATCCGACGCGGTCTGATCGAGTTGCGCCATCTCAGCGCCGGCATGGACAGCCTGGTGATGCTCGGCAGCAGCGCGGCTTATTTCTATTCGCTCCTGGCCCTGACCCTGCCGGGGCTTTTCCCTGCGGGGACGGCCCACCTCTATTTCGAGGCGGCGGCCGTCATCGTGACCCTGATCTTGTTCGGACGCTATCTGGAGGCGATCGCCAAGGGCCGCACCTCAGAGGCGATCCGGCGGCTGGTGAATCTGCAGCCCAAAACCGCCCGGATCATCGGCACGGACGGCGAGAGCGAGATTCCCGCCGACGCGGTGGTGCCTGGCGATCTCATCGCGGTGCGCCCAGGCGAGCGTATCCCGGTCGACGGCACCCTGAGCGAGGGCGACAGTCGTGTCGACGAGTCCATGATCAGCGGCGAGCCGATACCGGTGCGCAAGCGTCCAGGCGACGAGGTCATCGGCGGCACCATCAACCAGACCGGCGTTTTCCGTTATCACGCCACCCGCGTGGGCGCAGACACGGTGCTGGCCCAGATCATCCGGCTGGTCGAGGACGCACAATCCGGCAAGCCGCCGATCCAGCGCGTGGCCGACCGTATCGCCGGGGTCTTCGTGCCGATCGTCATGGGCGTTGCGCTACTGACCTTCGCGGTCTGGCTCTGGCTGGGTCCGACGCCAGCGCTCAGTCACGCCTTTGTCGCTGCGGTCAGCGTGCTGCTGATCGCCTGTCCCTGCGCCATGGGACTGGCGACGCCGACCGCCATCATGGTCGCCACCGGGCGCGGTGCGGCGCTGGGGATTTTGTTCCGCCGTGGCGCGGCGCTCGAAACCCTGGCCCAGGTCGATACCATCGTGCTCGACAAGACCGGAACGCTCACCGAGGGACGCCCCGCCTTGACCGCGCTGACCGCCTTCGGGATCGACGAAGACGCAGCGCTGGCCCTGACTGCCGCTGTCGAGCATCACAGCGAGCATCCCATTGCCACCGCCATCGTCGCCGAGGCCAAGGCGCGCGGGCTTGCGCTCGCGGATGCTGCCGAGGTGGAGGCGGTGCCGGGATGCGGGATTCGCGCCCGGATCGGCTCGCAACAGATCAGCGTCGGTGCACGACGCTGGATGGAACAGCTCGGGGTTGCGCTCGATGCGGCCACCGAGATCGCCGAGCGTTTGGGCAGCGAGGGTCTGACACCAGTCTATGTCGCTGCAGACGCTCAGCTGATCGCGATACTGGCGGTGTCCGATCCCATCAAATCCGGCAGCCCGGAAGCCATCGAACGACTGCATGGTCTGGGCCTGGAGACCGCCATGCTGACCGGCGACGGCCAGCGAACCGCCGAGGCGGTAGCGCGACAGGTCGGCATGACGCGCGTGCTGTCTGAGGTGCTACCGGCGGACAAAGCGGCGGAGGTCGAGCGCCTGCAGTCCGAGGGCCGTTGCGTGGCCTTCGTGGGCGACGGCATCAACGATGCGCCCGCGCTTGCGCGATCCGACGTGGGCATCGCCATCGGCACCGGGACCGATATCGCGGTGGAGGCCGGCGAGGTAATCCTGATGCGGGGCGACCTGCGCGCAGCGGCCGACGCCGTGGCGCTTGCCCGGCGCACGCTGCGCACCATTCGGCTCAATTTCTTCTGGGCCTACGCCTACAACGTCGCGCTCATCCCAGTCGCGGCCGGGGTGTTCTATCCGCTGACCGGCTGGCAGCTAAACCCCATGCTGGCGGCCGGTGCGATGAGTGTATCGAGCCTGTTCGTCGTCACCAACAGCCTGCGGCTGCGACGCTTTCGCACTTAGAAGCTGTTTGGAAATTCGCTGGCTGACATGAACGCCGTAGAAATCGAACAAGCCATCACAGATCTTGCGGATCAGCCCTATGACCCCGCAGCGTTCCCCTACGCTTTTCTTGAAGCCTTCGGCAACAAGGCAACGACCATCAAGCGCCTTCGCGCGGGGGCGTCGAACAAGTCCGACCTGGGCGGCGTTCTTCAGACCAACAACATCCACATCCTGACCTGCGACGCAGGGCGAGTGACGCAGACGCTGGCCGCTCTCAAGGCCAGCCCGGCGACGGGCAAGGCGAAGGCGAAGTTCATCCTCGCCACCGATGGCACGGACTTCGAGGCCGAAGACCTGACCAGTGGCGAGACCGTCGCCTGTGCCTTCAAGGACTTTCCCGACCATTTTGGCTTCTTCCTGCCGCTGGCGGGCATCAGCACCGTCCGTCAGATCAGCGACAACGCCTTCGACATCCGCGCCACCAGCCGCCTCAACCGTCTGTATGTCGAGCTGCTGAAAGACAACCCTGAATGGGGTACGGCGGCGCGTCGCCACGACATGAATAAACTCATGGCGCGGCTGATCTTCTGCTTCTTCGCCGAAGATACCGACATTTTCATCGGCAAGGGACGCTTCACCGACACCGTCGCGCAGATGAGCGAGCGCGACGCCTCCAATACGCACGAGGTCATTGCCACGCTGTTTCGCGCCATGAACACCAAGCGCGAAGACCGGGCCGCCTCCGACATTCCACGCTGGGCCGTAGAGTTTCCTTACGTCAACGGCCAGTTGTTCTCCGGTGGCGACGAGGTGCCGCGCTTCAGCAAGATCGCCCGCTCCTATCTGCTGCACGTCGGCGGGTTGGACTGGACCAAGATCAATCCTGACATCTTTGGCTCAATGATCCAGGCCGTCGCCGACGATGAGGAACGCGGCAAGCTGGGGATGCACTACACCAGCGTTCCCAACATTCTGAAGGTGCTGAACCCGCTGTTCCTCGACGATCTGCGGGCCAAGCTGGAAGAGGCGGGCGACAACTCCCGGACCTTGCTGAACCTGCGCAAGCGCATCGCCAAGATCAGGATCTTTGATCCAGCGTGCGGTTCGGGCAATTTCCTGGTCATCGCGTACAAAGAAATGCGTGCCATCGAGGCGGAGATTAACCGGCGGCGCGACGAGCGAGATCGCGCATCCGAGATCCCGCTCACAAACTTTCGCGGGATCGAGCTGCGCGACTTCCCGGCGGAGATCGCTCGCCTTGCCCTGATCATCGCCGAGTACCAGTGCGACGTGCTTTATCGTGGGCAAAAGCTGGCCTTGGCCGAGTTTCTGCCGCTGCGCAATGAGAACTGGATTACCTGCGGTAACGCGCTGCGGCTGGACTGGGAGCAAGCCTGCCCTGCAGAGGGTGCTGCCGTGAAACTGGCGGCGGACGATTTGTTCCAGACCCCATTGGAGCAGGCAGAAATAAGTTTCAGTAACGAAGGTGGAGAGGTTTATCTCTGCGGCAATCCTCCCTACCTTGGTTCTACTTGGCAGGGCGTCACGCAAAAGGCTGACCTGCAAGGGATCTTTGGGCATCGCAGCAAAAGCTGGAAGTCGCTGGATTATGTGGCTGGTTGGTTCATGAAAGCTGCAGATTACTGCGCCCGCAATCCGGCCAGTGCAGCTTTTGTATCTACCAACTCCATATGCCAAGGGCAGCAAGTGCCTATTTTGTGGCCGCTAATTTTTGCGACAGGCAATCAAATTTATTTTGCCTATACGTCTTTCAAGTGGGCCAACCTCGCTAGCCACAACGCCGGGGTGATGGTTGTTATCGTGGGGCTTTCGACGCATCCGCCAGCCTTGCGTAAGCTTTATGCACCAGCCGATGCGGTAGTTGGCGACAGCCTGGGAATCAAGGACGTCGCAAACATCAATGCGTATCTGGTACCAGGTAGCAATGCCATCGTCGAGAAAGCCTCGCAGCCGCTTTCCGGGCAGGCGGAAATGAGCTTCGGCAACAAGCCGGTCGATGGCGGGCATCTGCTTTTGTCTCGTTCCGAATTGGATTCGCTGAGGCTGAGCCGGGAGCAGAGAAACCGCTTCATTCGCCGTATCTATGGCTCTGCCGAATTTATTCGGGGTCAGAATCGTTACTGCCTATGGATTGAAGATCGGTATCTGGCAGAGATCCAAGCCATTTTTGCAATCCAGAAAAGGATTGAAGGCGTTCGCATCATGCGGCTTGCCAGTTCCGATAAGGGCGCGAACGAGATGGCCAAACGCGCTCATCAAATGCGAGAAATGCGTATTGGAGAAGAGTGGACAATTGTTGCGCCTCGAACTTCATCAGAAAATCGACCATATCTGCCTTCTGGGTTGATTGATTCCAGGAGTACGGTGACAAGCGAAGCCTTCGCCCTCTACGATGCTCCACTTTGGAACCTCGCCGTCGTCGCCTCGCGCCTGCATCTAGTTTGGATAGGCACTATCTGCGGGAAGCTGAAAACAGACTTCCGCTACTCCAACACCCTCGGTTGGAACACGTTCCCGGTGCCGACACTAACCGAGAAGAACAAAGCCGACCTAACACGCTGCGCCGAGGACATCCTGCTGGCGCGGGAGCATCACTTCCCCGCAACCATCGCCGACCTCTACGCCCCCGAGAAGATGCCCGCCGACCTGCGCGCCGCGCATGAGCGCAACGACGAAGTGCTGGAGCGCATCTACATCGGTCGGCGTTTCAAGAACGACACCGAGCGGCTGGAAAAGCTGTTTGACCTCTACACTAGGATGACCGCCGAAGCCGCGAAACAGTCGGCGAAGAAAACCGCAAGGAAAAGGCCATGAGCGACAAACCCACCGGTTTGATCGAGCCACCTGCCGGTTACGCCGATTGGCTGGTCGAGCTGAAAACGCGCATCCACACCGCCCAACAGCGCGCCGCAGTTGCGGTGAACCGCGATCTGGTACGGCTGTATTGGCAGATTGGCCGCGACATCCTCGCCCGCCAGGCCGAACAGGGTTGGGGCGCGAAGGTGATTGATCGGCTATCGCAGGATTTGCGCGCAGCCTTCCCGGAAATGCGGGGGTTTTCTCCCCGCAACCTCAAATACATGCGAGCATTTGCCGAAGCCTGGCCAGATGAGGAATTTGTGCAGCAGGTTGTTGCACAATTGCCGTGGGGCCACAACGCCGTGTTGCTGGACAGGTTGCCCGGCCCCAACACCCGCAAGTGGTACGCAGCCAAGGCCATTGAGCATAACTGGTCGCGCAACATCCTGGTCATGCAGATCGAGTCCCGCCTGCTAGAGCGCAGCGGCAAGGTGGCCACGAATTTCGACCTGACCCTACCACGCCCACAATCCGATCTGGCGCGGGAATCGCTGAAAGACCCCTACAAGCTGGACTTCCTCGGCCTGACCAATGAGGCGCAGGAGCGCGTTGTGGAAGGCGCGCTGGTAAAACACATCACGCAATTCCTGCTGGAACTCGGCGCGGGCTTCGCCTTCGTCGGACGGCAGGTGTTGCTGAATGTGGGCGGCGACGAGTTTTTCATTGACCTGTTGTTCTACCACCTCAAACTGCGCTGCTATGTGGTCATCGAACTCAAGGGCGGCAAGTTCAAGCCGGAACATTTGGGCCAGTTGAGTTTCTACCTGACAGCCGTGGATGAACAGGTAAAACATCCGCAGGACAACCTCACCATCGGCCTGCTGCTGTGCAAAAGCAAGAACAAGGTGGTGGCCGAATACGCGCTGCGCAACGTCAACAAACCGCTCGGCGTGTCGGAATACCAACTGGTGGAATCCTTGCCTGCGGAACTGGAATCCAGCCTGCCCAGCATCGCGCAGATCGAGCGGGAACTGGGCGGCGATGAGGAAGAGGGAGAAACGGAAGAATGAGCAACGCCAGCAGGCCCACCAACGCCCGTGCCGTCCCCTCGGTTTCCGTCACCTACGCCCGCAACGGCGTATCGACCAAGGCCAATGCGCTCGGTATGCGGCCCATGCAGGAGCGCGCCTATGAGAAGCGCGGCGAGCAATACCTGCTCATCAAGTCACCACCCGCCTCGGGCAAGAGCCGCGCCCTGATGTTCATCGCGCTCGACAAGTTGCAGCACCAGGGCATCAAGCAGGCGATCATTGTCGTGCCCGAGAAGTCCATCGGTGCCAGCTTCAACGACGAGCCACTGTCGAAGTACGGCTTCTGGTCCGACTGGCAGGTCGAACCCAAGTGGAACCTGTGCAACGCGCCGGGCAACGACAACGGCGGCAAGGTCAAGTCGCTGGGCGCGTTCCTCGAAGGCGACGACAAGGTACTGGTCTGCACCCATGCGACCTTCCGCTTCGCGGTCGATGCCTACGGCGTGGAGGCGTTCGATAATCGCCTGATCGCGGTCGATGAGTTCCACCACGTCTCAAGCAACCCCGACAACAAGCTCGGCCTGCATCTGGGGCAGTTCTTCGCGCGGGACAAGACGCACATCGTCGCCATGACCGGCTCCTACTTCCGGGGCGACGCCGAGGCGGTGCTGGCCCCGCAGGACGAGTCGAAGTTCGATACCGTCACCTACACCTACTACGAACAGCTCAACGGCTACGAGTGCCTCAAGCAACTCGATATCGGCTACTTCTTCTACAGCGGGCCTTACGTCGACGACATCCTCAACGTCCTCGATCCCGCCGAGAAGACCATCATCCACATCCCCAACGTCAATTCGCGCGAGAGCACGAAGGACAAGCTGCGCGAGGTGGAACACATCATCGAGGCGCTGGGGGAGTGGCAGGGCATCGACTCCACCACCGGCTTCCAGCTCGTCAAGTGCCCCGATGGCCGCGTATTGCGAATCGCCGATCTGGTCGATGACGATGCCACGAAGCGTGACCGCGTTTCTGCTGCGTACCGCTGGATCATCAGCGCGTACTTACCTCCGCGCCAGCCGCTGCCGCGCCAGCGGAGGAAACCGTCAACATCGACGACCTAGCCGCTGAGCTGGCGGGCGTCGCCGATACGGACGACATCACGGTTTTGCACCATGTCCGTACCAGCGCCGACAAACGGGCCGCCGAGGAAATCGCCGACCGCAAGCCGTGCGCGGACTTTGAGACATTCAAGCCCCTGTTTGAGCGCGTAACGACCGAGGTCAAGACCGGCTTGCGCCAGTCCCAGCCCATCGCGGCGGGCCGCCGCGCGATTGAGGCCGGGGACTTTTTCGTTCTCGATGGCCTCACGCTCTACGTTGCCGAGGTCGGCGAGGCGCTGAAAACCACCGCCGGGGAGGTGGACCGCCGCCTGCGCCTGATCTTCTCCAACGGCACCGAGAGCAATCTGCTGTTGCGCTCGCTCCAGCGCGCCTTCTACGACGACCCCGCTGCGCGGCGGCTGGTCTCGCCCGAGAGCGGGCAACTCTCTTTCGGCGGCGAACTCGAGGCCGACGATGTCGAAAGCGGCACGATCTATGTCCTGCGCTCTCTGTCCGATCATCCCTATGTCGCGCAGCACCGCGACATCATCCACAAGGTGGGCGTGACCGGCGGCAGGGTGGAGACGCGCATCGTCAACGCCGAACACGACTCCACCTACCTGCTGGCGAAGGTCGAAGTGGTGGCGACCTACAAGCTCGCGGGCATCAACCGCACCCGGATGGGAACCTGTTTCACAGGCTGTTTGCGCCCGCGCGGTTGAGCATCACCATCAATGACCGCTTCGGCCACCCCGTGCAGCCTGAAGAATGGTTTCTCGTTCCGCTGTTCGTGATCGACGAGGCCGTGGCGCGCATCAAGGATGGCAGCATCACGGGTTTCATCTACGATCCCAGTGCCGCAAAGCTGGTGAAGGTGGGGTAGTTCAGCAGACGCTGGCCGCCCTCAAGACCAGCCCGGCGACGACCAAGTCCAAGGCGAAGTTTATACTCGTCACGGACGGTGCGGACGTCGAGGCCGAAGACCTGACCAGCGGATCGCCCGCGTAGTCTGAGCGATACCGACGTGCCAAGCGAGATCCGCTCCTTCATGCTGGCGATCAACCGTCTGCTCGAACGGGTCAGGGTGCTGATGGATCAGTAGCGGCGCTTCGTCGCCGATGCCGCCCACGAACTCAGGAGTCCGCTGACCGCCTTGTCGGTCCAGGCGCGTAACTGGCGGCCAGTGCGATGAGTGTATCGAGCCTGTTCGTCGTCACTAACAGCCTGCGGCTGCGACGGTTCGGCGCCGAGCGTTCCTAGAGATGCGATGCACGGGTCAAACTTGCGTTGAGCGGTCTGAATCGACGACTCCGGCCTGATGTCCGGAGTCGTCGACGAGAAGATGAATCCCCACTGACTGAGGGTGTCTTGGTTTTCGTCTTCGAGGGGTGTTTCGCTTAGAACTCGACTGCCAACTGAGCGGTCAGGGTGTCGCCGGATTTCCCTGTTCCACCGTCGGACTTGCTGTAGTCGCTATCGTGCGCCCACTCGAGAGACACCGAGGTGCGATCGAAGACCTCAACCGACCAGCCGACCAGCCAGCGCGACTCGGGCAGATCGAGCGCCAGGGCCTCGCGCGTACCCTGGTAGGCGACTGCGGCGACGGACTCGCGACCCAGGACCGGGAAGCTGAAGCCTGCCTCAATATTCCATGCCGATGGTTTTCCCCCGGCGTCCTTGAAACCGAGACTATCCATGTCGAAATCATCGGTGGCCGAGAGATACTCGCCGATGAGGCTGAATTGCCCGAGTGTCGCGCCGGCATTGACGGTCCAGCCGCCGACACGTTCACGCGGGTCGACGCTGTAGCCGCTAGCGTCTAAACCATCTTCGATGATTGACTCCAGGGTCGCGACGCGATTCTCGTTGATGGCTTCGCCCAGCGTGTCAGAATCGCCGAGATCGTTGATGTAGCCGGCGCCGAGCGTCCAGGCGCGATCATCTCCCTCATGCGCGTAGCCGAGGTTGGCGCCCCAACTGCCGATCTTGTTCTCGCCTTTGATTTTGTTGTCGCCATTGAAAGCGTAGAGGCTTCCTAGAAAGTCGCCGAAGACGAATCCGACCTGCACCGCAGTTTCGCGGGTCTCGCCGATCTCTAAAGTGAGCGGATCGGAGACCAGGTTGGTCTCGAACGCACCGAATGGGACATAGAGCTGACCTGCAGTGAGAAAGAGGGGACTCGCATCGGTATTGGCGATGGTGATGAAGGCGACATCGACTTCCAGATCGGTTTCGTCCTGCTCGTAGAGCAGCGCGGCGGTTGCCTCGACCCAGTTGTTGATCTGGGCGCTGATGCCTAGCTCGAAGGTCGCGAGCGTGATATCGCTCTCATTCTTACCATCGTAGGGCGAAACATGGTTGGCCTCTACCTCAATAAGGCCGCTGATCATGCTGCGAAGGCCACTTCCGGTCAGACGCTCCGTCAGGGGGTCGAGCCGTTCGGGTTGGCCTTCCGTCATGGCCTTGCGCTCAGACAGTGTCTGCTCATGGCGCGTGACGGTCGTCTCGAGCTGGGCGTTGCGGGCCTCCAGCCTTTGCAGTCGCTCTTCCATGCTCTCTGCAGAAGCGGTCGCTGGAACCGCCAGTGCCAGTGCAATCGCGACCGGCAGTATCTGTTGTTGCATAGCACATTTATCCTGTTCCGCTATGGGGATTTGGGTGGGTTTTGTTGTGAATGTTGTCAGTCGAGGTAGGGAGTACGGCAGTTGTTCGAGTCTGCCTGCCTGGTCTCATCATCAGTCGCGTTGCGCATGGACGCATCGAGACGCTTGGGCGCATACGGGGAAATCAGATCTCCAGGACACAGCAGCGTCAACTTAAAAACAAACAAGAATCGTTATTATTACAGTTACCGTATTTGCCGTAAAGCGACATTTGTCGTTTGTCTGCATCAGGCTTGACGCAGGTCATGACGAGTGTGCCGCTCAGACAACCGTCAAGACGGAGATCATCAAGCGTTTTGCTCAAAGCGTTGCGGATCGAGCGGGTGCGCTTGGATGGCGACTTAGCTCACACGTTGGCGGGTCTGGTCGCTGGGAACGAAGGCTGTGTGATACCGTTCGATTGTCATGCCCTGATAGTGCGCATGGGCATCAGCGTGGCTGGCGCCGGTTCAGGTTCGGGGCACGCGCTCACGCGAGATGAAGACCACCTTGGCCGCCATCCAGCGAGTCGTTTGGTAAACACAGTGCAGGGAGTCGAGAGCCAAATGGCCTTCAGCGCTGAGCGTCAGAAGCTCTATCAATGGCTTCGCCGCTGTCTGATCGGACCCGAGAGTCCGCACGGCGCGGAGATCTTGAATGGCATCAAGCCGTTGGACCGCTATCAGAGCGCGATTCTGTTCCCGATCATCACGGGTGAGTCGGGGCTGGAGGGTGTGGACAACGAGGACGACGGTGATGAAGGTGCCGAATCGCTGACGGACGATGCAACAGCACAGCCGTCCGCCGGTGGGACGAGTCAGCCAAAGCGGCGGCTCGTGCCGCCATCCTCGGTGGGGCTGTCGTTCTTTGTCAGCGGAGCTGATATCCGCCTCCAGTTGATCCCCAGAGCGGTTCGCTACGAGCCTGTCGAGCAGCGTGAGGAAGGTCGCTTTGTCAGCGAGCAGTGGCAGCGCCTCATTCTTGGCAAGAACGATTGCGAAGCGCGCGATCTCCGGTCTCCATCGCGTCGACGGACCGGAAGCTGGCGTGAAGCCGTCTTCGAGGGGCGCGCCGAGCTTTTCGCCCTATGGCGACCGCTTCAGGACGGCTGGCTCGTCACCGTGTCCTTGAGCAACACTCAGAATGAGCCGGAGACAGATGACCGCGCCAAGCAGTCCATGGAGCGCAATCGGCTCGCGCTCTTGGAAGTGGAGCTGGAGTGCGTCGTCGATGCCGGGGAGGTCGGCCCTTATCCCGGCGTCCAGTACGGCCTGCTGAGTGACGAGGAGCAAGAGCTGGAAGTCCAGTATCGCCATCACCGCATCTATGCCATCGGCCATGGCGCAGCCGTGGATTGGCGACTGCGCGATGATCGTGTCGTCGAGATCCGCACCGAGTTCCTGCCCAAGACGGAGGTGCCGCGAGTCAGCGCGGATACTGCAGAGACCGACGACAACATTCTGCGGGTCGAGTGGCTGGCCGGGATCGCGACCGACCCGAAGAGCCACTGCGACGCGCTCATACGGTTTGTGTCGGCCTACGACACCTGGATCGAGACGGCCGCGCAACGCATCGATGGCCTTGCGGATCTGGAGCTGGCCGCCGCACAGCGCATCAGAGTTCGGATGGAGGAGGCGGTGACGCGGATGCGCTCCGGTATCGACCGACTGCGCCACGACCCGATCGCTGCAAGGGCGTTCGCCCTTGCCAATCAGGCCATGGCGATGCAGATGCGCCAAGCCGACAAAGCCAGCGGCAAGCCGGGGAGGGCGCCTCGCTGGCGACCCTTCCAGCTTGCCTTTCTGCTGCTGACCATCGAATCGGCGATCGATGAAGACGGCGAGCACCGCGACACCCTGGATCTGATCTGGTTTCCGACCGGCGGCGGCAAGACCGAAGCCTATCTCGGGCTGATGGCCTGCGTGATCTGTTGGCGCCGACTCAGGTACCCGGCCTCTAGCGGCGGTACGACCATCCTGATGCGCTATACGCTGCGACTACTGACCAAGGATCAGTTCCGCCGCGCTGCCCGGCTGATCTGTGCCCTGGAGCTGATGCGGCGTGGCCTGCCCGAGCTTGGCGGGGAGCCGATCACCCTGGGACTGTGGGTTGGCGCGGCATCGAGTCCGAACAGCTTCGACGACGCGCAAGGTGCACTGGACAAAGCCTGCGAAGACGACGCCAGGCCGCCCAGTCTCCTAGTGTTGGATACCTGCCCTTGGTGCGGCGAGGCGTTTCGGGTTCCGCGCAATTTCGACGCGGGCGCGAAGCACTTTCGCTTTCGCTGCACGAGCGCCGACTGCGGCTTTGGCAAGACGCCCGATGACGCACTGCCCTGCAACGTCGTAGATACGGCGCTCTACGAAGCCCCGCCCACGCTGCTGCTCGCAACCGTCGACAAGTTCGCCCGTCTGGCCTGGGAGGAACGCGCTGCGGCCTTCCTCGGCGCTGGCGGTAATCGCCCGCCAGAGCTGATCATCCAGGATGAGCTGCACCTGATCGCCAGCGCCCTGGGTTCCGTTGCCGGGCTTTACGAGGCCGGACTCGAAACCGTTCTGACCATGCGCGGAGTGCGGCCCAAGTATGTCGCCTCGACCGCAACCATCCGCATGGCTCAGGATCAGGTCCAGCGTCTCTACGGACGCGAGGCCGCTATCTTCCCGCCGCCCGGATTCGATTGCGACGACGCCTATTTCGCGCGCACGGTGCCGACCAGCGAGCAACCAGGCCGACTCTACGTCGGCTATCTGGCGCCGGCGCGCAACCGCCACCGCAGCATGGCGCCGCTTGCGGCGGCGCTATTGGCGGCCCCCGAGGTGTTGTTCGCCGACGCGACGGTCAATCGCGATGCCCTGCTCGATGCCTGGTGGACGCTCATGATCTACCACAGCAGCCTCAAGGGCGTCGGCACCAGCCGCAACGCGCTCCAGGATATCGAGCAGTTTATGGCCCGCCAGCAGCGCGAGGTGTTGGAGCAGCGCCAAAGCGACGCGCAAGCCGACTGGCCGCGCCGCGAGCAATTGGCCGAACGCATCGGGCAGCTCACCAGCCACATGTCGGCGGACGATAACGCGCGCGGCTTCGACCGGTTGCGCCTGCCCCGGCATGACCCGGACGCGCTCGATCTGGTACTCGCGACCAATATGATCTCGGTGGGTCTCGACGTGGCACGGCTCGCGACCATGATCGTCAACGGGCAGCCATTGACGACGGCAGAATACATCCAGGCCAGCAGCCGCGTGGGCCGTGGCGACGTCCCCGGTATCGTGGTCGCCAACTACTATCGCGACCAGGCCCGCAGCCTGTCTCACTACGAAAGCTTCCGCGCCTATCATGAGTCCTTCTACCGATTCGTCGAACCCACCAGCGTCACGCCCTATACCTACCAAGCTCGGCTGCGCGCCCTGCATGCGGCGCTGGTGATCGCGGTGCGCCACTGCGACCTGGGGCTGGCGGCGAACGAGCGCGCTGGCGACTTCGACCCGACTCGCCCAGCGGTCGCCCAGGTGATCGAGGAGCTGAAGCGGCGTTGCCGACGCGCCGATCCGCAGCGCGGCGATGCCACCGTCGCGCACATCGATCGGCTCGCCGCGCAGTGGGCCGATGCCGTGCTGCGCTGTCGCACGCAACGTGAGCGGCTGATCTACTCCGGCTCTGACAGCGATCGGCGCGACCAGCGCCTGCTGTATAGCCACGAGGCACGGGTCAAGGGGCTGTGGGCAACGCTCAACAATATGCGCAACGTCGAGAACACTGCATTGGTGAAAATCCTGTGAACCGGCTGATTCCCACGCGCTGGTCGCATCTGCTCAGCTTCAGCGGGGTCGGTGCGCTGGTACGCGCCGATGAAGACCTCTATGTGATCAAAGACATCGGGCATTGGACCACGCGCGATGGAAGCCCCGCTGGCGAGATCATCGGTTACGTGGACTTGCTCCGGGCGACCCTCGGCATCGACCGCGAGCTGCGCCAGCCGCCGCTGGCGCGCGAGCTTGCAAAGGGCCGAATCGATGGGACCTGCGTTCCGGCATTGCGTTTTCCACGCTGGACGCGCTGTCCGAACTGCGGACTCCTGCATTGGCGTCCCTGGCCCTACGATCAGAAGCTGGCCGCCGCTGACCAACCACCGAGGTGTTCGTGCGAGCGCCGTTCGCGGTTGCAACAAGTCACCTGGGTCGTCGCCCACCCGGAGGGTGGATTGCGCGATGTGCCATGGCATTCTTTGGCGCATCGAGACGCCGACGCTGGACGCAATTGCGCCGCCGACCGTGAGCAAGTCTATCTGCGCCTGCGCCGTGATCGAACGGGCCTCTCCTGGTCTCTCAGTTGCGATCGCTGCAAGGCCAGGGCGCGCTTCGATACGCAAGGCCGGTTGGCGGGAAATGTCCCAAGGAGACAGCCGTGGCAAGGGAGCGGAAATCATCCCTTGATCGACAGTGAGCAGAAGTCCCTGATCCTCGAAGTCAATGATGCGCGTCTCTACTTCCCACGGGTTCGCGCGGCCTTGGTCATCCCGCCCGAGTCGCGTATCCGTCGCGGCAGTGTGCTCGACCTGCTCTACAGCAACCCGGCTCAACGCGCGGAGCTGGAAGATCAGCGATTTCCACTGGCGCGCAAGGGATTGCTGCACCGTCTGGCGGGTCGCTATCGTTGCGATGTCGCTGAGGTCGAGGCCGCGTGGAGCGCGATCGAAAATGGCTGGCCTCTGTACGGCCAGTCGGTGACACCGGGGAGCCTGCTCGCCAAAGAGTTCAAGGCGCTGACAGAGCCGATTGCGGATCTGACCGATGGCGAGGACTTCGTGCCGCGCCATCAGAGCGACGCCTGGCGAACCCTGTCTCGACCCGCCGACGACGTGTCGAACGAAGCCCGCGTGCTCGCCGGGGTGGATCGCCTGGTTGCGGTGACGCGACTGCGCGAGATCCGCATTTTCATGGGCTTTACCCGGGTCGCCCAGAACTTCGACGACGGACTTCGACCAACCAGTGCAACGCACGACGACAGCCCTGAGTCCATCGCGCAGCTGGTCCCACCGGATCTCGACGACAGTCAGGACTGGCTCCCGGCGATCGAACTCTTCGGTGAGGGGATCTTCTTCACGCTCGACGAGGGCATGCTCGCACGCTGGGTGGGGCAGCCGGGCCTTGAGACGCGCACCGCCACCTTGCAACAGCGCCTTGAACGAACCGGGATGCGCTTTTCGGACGATCCGCCATTACCGCTCACGCCACGCTTTATCCTGCTGCACACCCTGGCCCATCTGCTGATCCGGCAACTGGAGGCGCAGGCGGGCTATCCGGCGGCATCGATCCGCGAGCGCATCTATTGCGCCGATGGGCCAGAGCCGATGGCGGGCATTCTAGTCTACGTGGCGGTGCCGGACGTGGTGGGTTCGCTGGGCGGGCTGGCTGAGCTGGCCGAGCCAAAGCCCTTTCTGCGACTGCTCGCCAGCGTCTTCGATCATGCCGACTGGTGCTCTCTGGATCCGGTCTGCTCCGAGCACGCGGGTCAGGGACCAAGCCAGCTCAATTTCGCCGCCTGCCATGCCTGTGCCCTGGTTCCGGACACAAGCTGCGCATTCGCCAATCTGCTATTGGACCGCAGCTTCGTGCGTGGTGATCTGCTGGGCGAGATCCGCCCGCTGCTGGACTTCGCCGCTCAGGAGTGACGATGGCCAAACGACCCTGCACGCTGCCCAATATCGAAGACCTGAGCAAGGACCAGGAGCGGGTGCGGCTGCTGCCACGCGAAGGCCGTCATCTGATCGTCGGCGGACCAGGGACCGGAAAATCCGTGATCGCCCTGCTGCGCACACGCCGCCACCATCGCACTGGCGACGGGCAGGATTACGTCTTTCTGGTCTACAACCGCCTCCTGTTGCAGGCGAGCCGCGAGCTGGTGGACGGCGCCATCAACGCCGAAACCTGGATGACCTGGTTCAAGTCCGTTTACAGTCGGGCGTTGTCGCGGCCTTGTCCAGTGATCGACAATGTTCCTTACGCGCTCGACTGGGATCGCATCAAGGCCGGGTGCGGCAAGAGCGAGATCAGGGATTTGGATCTACCCGCTCCAATGACGCCCTTCCTGATCATCGACGAAGGCCAGGACATGCCACCGGCCTTCTACCAGACCCTCGCAAACCTGGGCTTTGAGCACTTCTTCGTCGTCGCAGACCAGAATCAGCAGATTACCGCTGCGCACAGCAAGATCAGCGAGATCGAATGGGCGCTCGGCCTCGATGTCGCAGACCGCATCGAGTTGACTCAGAACTACCGCAACGCCTACCCCGTCGCCAGACTGGCGCGCGCGTTCCGCATTGAGGATCCGGCAAGTCCCGGTGTCGAGCTGCCATCAAGACAAGCCTCAGTCACTGAGCCGGTGCTGATCGAATACGGTGGGCGAGACTGCCGCTGGGATTTCGCAGAGATCGTCTCACGCATCCTCAAGGGTGCGGATCGCGATCCGGCGCGTCTGTTCGGTATCATCACGCCGGACAACGAGACCCGTCAGCGCTGGTTTGATGCGCTCCAGCGGCATCCGGTCAAGCTCGACCATGGACGCCCAAACATACTGACCTATGCCTCCGGCGATGTGCCGGGGGAGCGCAGCTTTAGCGAGGGAGGCATCTTCGTCATCAATGCCAAATCCGCCAAGGGTCTGGAGTTCGACTGGGTGATCCTCGCCGATATCGATCGCTATTACTGCCCTGCCGATGACAGGACGCGGATGGACGACCTCAAACGGCACTTCTACGTGATGGTCTCGCGCGCCAGGGAGCGTGTCGTGCTGTGTCGCCAAAGTGATCGACCTTGTCCGGTGGAGACGCTCCTGCCCACTGATTTGAATATTCTGAAACGTTGGAGATAACCGTGGCCGAATTCCCCCAAGCCCCATTGGAGCTGTCGTCTCGTATACCAACCGCGACCACTCCGCGCCTGACCTGGCACTTGGCGACTAACCAGCTCAATCTGTTCTACCTGCTCGCCAACGGTCTGATCACCGGACCCAGGGGCTTCGGGCGCAAATACTATGATGATCCATTGGCCGTGACACCGGGTTGGATCCCCTTGTTCGGCGATGTGATTCCAACGCGTGCCTTTGAGCAGGCCCTCTCGGAGGGGACGCATCTGCGCCGGGTGGTGGCCGCGCTCGACCTCTCGATGCTGACCGGGCCAGTGTGTGCGGTCGATCAGCGGGGACAGATGCGAGAGCTGCATTTTCCCGATGAGCTCAATGGCGAAGAACAGGTGCTGTTCGTCCCGGCCCCGCTGCCGGCGAGTTGGATCGGGGCGATCCTATTTGCCTCGAAAGAGGATCGCGCCGCCACACTCGATGAGGCAGCAAACTACGCAAACGTACCGCTCGGGTCATACAAACAGCAGATTAACAAGCCCAAGCTGTTTTCTGGGCGCACGCTGACAACCTGGCCCGTCGGTGCGGATGCACTGCCGCCGCGCGACACGCCAAGCCATACGGTCTCCGCCCTCGGTGCGGCGATGGCGCTGGCGTTCGCGCTCGGCAATCGTGGCGATGCCATGGTCTCGGCCGAGCGTCTGCTCTTTGATCCATTCGATGCAGCGCCCGATACGTTGGCAGATCCGCTGTTGGGCGCGCTGCACCAATGGGCGAGGCTGAGTCCGGCGGGCGACACTGGCGAGGTCCAGACCCGGCTACTGCTGGAGACACTGCAAGCCATCGTCGAGGAGCGCACGAACGCGGACGCGGCACACGAGGGCGAAGCGCGTAAGGCCGATAGCTGGCAGGCCGTGCTCGACCTGCTCGAATCACCCAAACCCTGGCTCACCGAAGACAAATGGCAGGATGCGCTCAACCGCATTGCCGGCGATCTGCGCGGTATCCTCGGTCTTGGGGACAATACCGTCTCGGAGCTGCTGCAACGCCACCCACGGCCCTTCTCGCGGGGCCTGATTCTGTTCTTTCTCCGACAGCGCTGCGACACGTTTCTCGACTTCCAAGAGCCCTTGCTGACCGAGATGGATCTGTTGGTCGCCATGATGTTGTTTGCGGCGCGCTCCGGTTGGATGGGCGTTCCCACCGAGTTGCGTGAGCACGCCGGACTCGCCGAGGCCGTCCAGCACCGAATGGCGGCGCTGGCGCACCAAGACACGCAGACGGGGCTTGACCTGGGGCCGGTGCCGAAAAGAATCGAGTCCTTGCGGGGGTTGTTCACCCCGCCGCAGTCGGACTGGAACAAGCGCCAGCGAGACGCCGCGCTGAAACTGGCGCGTAGTATGCGCTGGGAGGCGATTCTGCAAACCCGGATCAGCCTCGGCAAGGGCGATTATCGTCTGCAAATCACGGGCAATGGCGTACAGTTGCTGTTGGATGGCGACGTGAAAGGGGTTCTCACGGAGGTCGATCAGCGCGGATTGCTCGATCAACTTGCACAAGCCACGATACCACCAAGGCTCGACAAGGAAATTCGCGCACTATTGAAAGTTTAAGATGCGCATGATTCCCTCTATTCCCCATCGCACCGCAAGCCTCGCGGAGCGACGTATCTTTGACCGACTCGAGGCCGCCTTCGCCAATGACGATGGACTGCGGCTCACCGCTTTCCACTCGCTCAACCTGACCGATCATGCCTACAAACGCATCGGTGAGATCGATTTTCTGATCGTTGGCCGTGCGGGGATCTTTGTCCTGGAGATCAAGGGTGGCGGGGTCGGTTGCCGCAATGGTGCCTGGCACACCATTGATCGCTCGGGGCAGCAGAATCCGCTGAGGGAAAGCCCGTTTCGGCAGGCCGAGTCGGCATTGTATGCGCTGACGAATAAGCTCCAAGCCGGTCTGCCTGCACCGATCTGGTCGCAATTCGTGCGCGGTTATGGCGTGATCCTCCCTGACTGTCACTGGAGCGTGACGAGCGCCGAATGGGACAGCGCCATGCTGGCCGACGTCGGGACGTCGCGCAATCTGGAGCAATGGCTCGAGGGCCTATTTAGTTATTGGCGCCAGAGAGACAGGCATCGGGAGCCAGACGATGCGGCCCTGGATGCGCTCACGCGTTTCCTGCGCCCGGACTTCGATGTCGCCGTGCCGCTGCATGTCCAGCTCGATGAGCTGGCCGAACGAGTGACGGCGCTGACAGAGGATCAGATGCGCATGCTCGATGTCGTCGACGCCAATCCCAGGGTCATCTGTTGTGGCGGCGCGGGCACGGGCAAGACGTTTCTGGCGATGGAGCTTGCCCGCCGCTGGACGGCATTGGACCGCAAGGTACTGCTGGTGTGTCGTTCACCCTGGCTAAAGCGCTGGCTGGAGACCAAGTTCGCACTCCCCGGCGTGACGGTCGCCATTGCGCACACAGTGTCGACCGCCGCGCGACGGTTAGGTATTGAACACTTCGATGCGCTCATTGTCGATGAGGGGCAGGATCTGCTGGAACTCGATGCGCTAGAGCGACTGGGCGGCGTGCTCGACGGCGCTCTGGAGCGAGGGCGCTGGTGTTTCTTTCACGACATCAACAATCAAGCAGGATTTTTCGGTGCGCCGAATCCTGACGCACTGGCGTTGCTCGAAGTCTGCGCTCCCGTTGCCGTGCCCTTGACGACCAACTGCCGTAACACGCGACAAATTCTCGACAAGGTCCAATCGACTCTCGGTGCCGACATGGGTGTGCATGGCAGTGGTGACGGGCCGAGGGTCGTCGAGCATCGGGTGGCAACGAGCGCGGAGGCGGTGCGGGTACTGGCGGCTGAGATCGAGCGAATGATCGGCGCTGGAGGGTTGTTGTCAAATGAGGTGAGCCTCCTCTCGCCCCGTCCACTCGCTGACTCCGTGGTAGCCTCGCTACCATCGGAGCTGCTGTCACGGATCATCGCGCTTGATGAGTACTCGATGCGCACGTTTCCGCCGAACGGAATCAGTTTCGCCGAGATACGCAACTTTAAGGGACTTGAGAACGAGGCCATCATCGTTGTCGATCTGCCGAAACCCGGCGAAACGGCCGCGATAAACGCAAACCATTATGTCGGTATGAGTCGCGCCCGCTCATTGCTGTCGATGATCTTCAGCGATTGACGCCATGCCAGCTCGGCCAGGCAGGGTGATGCGTTTTCGATGCACACGGACATGACGCTCGACTTCACGCGATGCCTTCCGAGGCAATAGCCGTTCTGCGAGCGCCTGATTTCCTTCATCATTACAGGAGCCTTTGAATGCCAAGCGATACACGATCGTCGCGCGTTCTCATTGCCGTATTATTGAGCGCGCTCCTCCTCGTCGGCTGCTCAGGCATGCAGCCGACACCGATGATGCCGACCTATCCCGCCCAAGTCGGGGGGCCAAACGGTGTCTCCATGGAAGCCGACAGCGCCTGCCGTCTACAAGCTTATCAAGTGGCGGAAAAGGCTAGGCAGAGCAACTTAAACAAGGAGGTCGCGTTCACTGCGATCGGAACCATCGCGGGTGCCGTGATCGGCAATCAGGTTAGAGTATCCGGACACCGTGGTGGGCCTGGACCGAGAGGGCCGGGTGGTCCGCCAGGCTGGGCAGGTGGTCCGGGTGGGCCGGGTGGTCCAGGCGGACCGGGACCGCGTCGGTCGCGCGGTCATCACGGTCTGGCCGGTGTCGGTGCGCTCACGGGAGCAGCTACCGGCGCGGCGTTGAGTCAAGGTGCGTTGCGCAGTCCTCAGCAGACCTACGATATTTATTACAACAACTGTATCCAGTCTTATCGCGGCTATCGCTGAGCGGGATTGAATTGCCAAGGCTTAACGTGGGGCGGAATGCTCCACGATCTGTCAACTCTGTGACGTCGAACGCTTTTCCTGCAGTCCTTGAGCGCGGGGCGATCAGGGGCTTGGATTATACTGGTGATGCATTCGCGCTAATGTATCCGACCGCGCAAGCAATCGCAGAGGAGCGTCGCACCCGTGGACATGATCGAATCCTACCAAACCCAGTTCGCCACATTCGACAGTCGCTTCATCGAGATCAATGGCTTTCGGGTTCACTATCAGCGCCGCGGTGACGGGCCGACGCTCATCGTGCTGCTGCACGGGAGCTTCCTGAGTCTGAGTTCCTGGAAGGATGTGGCCGAACCGCTCGCCGAGCAGGCGACCGTCGTGGCCTTCGATCGTCCGGTGTGTGGTCTGACCTCGCGCCCGCTGCCCAAAGGGCAGGGCGCATCGCTCTACAGCGCGGACGCTCAGAGCGATCTGGTCGCGGCGCTGATCGAAGCACTCGGTTTCCAAAACGCGGTGCTGGTTGGCAGCTCGACCGGAGGAACCATCGCGACCCTGACCGCGCTGCGTCATCCGCGCAAGGTGCAGGGACTGATCCTGGTCGGTGCCATGATTTACAGCGGTTATGCCAAGAGCGAGATTCCAGCGCCCGTGCTCGCCATGATGAAGGGGCTGCGCCCAGTCTTCTCCCGGATCATGAAATTCATGATTGCGCGACTCTACGATCAGGCCATCAGAAAATTCTGGTATCGCCAGGAGCGGCTCACGGATTCACGCATCGCGGCCTACCGACAGGAGTTCATGCTCGGTCCTTGGGACCGGGCCTTCTTCGAACTCTTTCTCGCGACACGCCGTCTCGACCTGGATGCTCGACTGGCGGCCATTGCGGTCCCGACATTGATCGTCACTGGCGAGCATGATCGGGCGGTGAAACCTGCAGAGAGTCGGCGGCTGGCCACGGAGATTCCCGGCGCACAACTGGCCGTGATACCCGATTGCGGGCATCTGCCGCAGGAGGAGAGACCGGAAGATTTCATCGCTGCGGTCAAGTCCTTTCTCGCCAGCACGGATCTGCTCGAGACCGACCCTTAACCTCTGCGCGCAATCGCGTTAGGGTCGTACCAAACCAGTGAAACTCAGCCGCCTGTCCGTCATCTTTTTCGTCACCCTGCTGCTCATGCTGGCGGCTAACGGTGCGTTGACGCTGCTGGTTTCGCGCTCTCACACTTCGCTGAGCAACACGCAAGACCATCGCCAGCATGCACTGGCGCTGGTGCAGGCGCTGCACCAAGAGGCGGAATTGCTCGCGCGTCTCGTCGGTCTCTATGCCAATACGGGCGATGCGCGCTTTCTGCTCTATTATTACGACATTCTCGGCATCCGCGAAGGCGAAAAACCGGCGCTACGCCATGCCAACCCCATGATCTATTGGGAGCAGGTCATCGCCGATGATATAGAGCACAGTCTGCCCGCTGACGGTATGCAGCGCTCGCTCCAGGATCGGATGCGCTCGCTCGGCTTCAATGCGGTGGAACTGGCCGCGCTCGGGCGGGTCTTCGCGGCCAACGAGACGCTCAAGGAGATTGAGCAGATCGCCTTCGCCGCGACCCAGGGTCTCTACGACCCGGCCGCACGGGAGTTCATCTCCGATGGCCAGCCCGACCGCACCTTTGCAATCGAGCTGATCAGTAGTCGCGAATACAACAAGGCGCGGCTGCGGTTGTCTTCAGCTATCGAGGCGCTCGTCGCGCTTGTTGACCAGCGCACCGGCACCGAGCTGGAGCGTGCCCGCACCCAGCTTAACAACTGGATCCTGGCGTCCAGCATCGCGCTTTTGGTCATCATCGTCTTCGTCGGGGTGGGCATCCGCGTCATCATCATGCGCGTGCTGCGCCCAGTGATGCGTTTGCGGGCCACTGCCGGTCAAATAGCTGATGGTCGCTACGATGTGCGTCTGGGCGATCTCGGCGGGGTGGAAGAGCTACAGGTCCTGGGCACTATCCTCGACGACATGGCCCGCGCGATCTCGGCGGACATCCAGCAACGCGAGGCTGTCCAGCACGAACTCGAGGCTGCCCGCATCAAGGCCGAGGCCGCAACGCTGGCCAAGAGCCGCTTCCTGGCCAACATGAGCCATGAGATCCGCACGCCCATGAACGCGGTCATTGGCATGATCTACCTGGTGCTCGGCACCCAGCTCAGCTCTCAGCAATGCGACTATCTCTCCAAGGCTCAGTCCGCCGCCAAGTCATTGTTGGGCGTGCTCAACGACCTGCTCGACTTCTCCAAGGTCGAGGCGGGTCGGCTGGAACTCGACCCCGTGCCCTTCAACCTTGAGCAGGTCGTGAGCGAAGCGTTGCTTATGGTACAACAGCGCGCTCAGGAGAAAAGCATTGAGCTACTGTTCGATGCACGTGGGTTGTGGATGGTGCGCGAAGGCGGCGAGCTGTTAGGCGACTCGCTGCGGTTACGCCAAATCCTCACCAATCTGTTGTCGAATGCCGTCAAGTTCACCGCCGTTGGCCATGTGCGACTGGTCGTGGAGATGATCGGCGAGGCGCCCAACGGGGTCTTGTTGCGGTTTGCCATCGAGGATACCGGCATCGGCATGACCGCAGAGCAACGCGCGCGGCTGTTTGAGGAATTCACGCAGGCGGACGGATCGACCACCCGTAAGTACGGCGGCACCGGACTTGGCCTTGTGATTTCCAAGCGGCTGGTGGAGATCATGGGCGGTAGCGTGGAGGTCACCAGTGTCCCCGGCCAAGGCTCGACCTTTGCCTTCTCGGTCGCCTTCGCGCGTGCGAACGGGCAGCGCGAACCCGCGCTGGCGCTGACCGAGATATCGCAGATGCGTGCACTGATCGTCGACGATTATGCCGAGACGCGAACGGTTCTGACCCATCTCCTCGAGCAGCTTACGATAAAACGGATCGACACCTGCGACGGCGGCGCGAGCGCCATCGAGCGCATCAGCAAAGCGTTCTCCGAGGGCGATCCCTACGCGCTGCTGGTTCTTGATTGGGTCATGCCCGAGGTGGATGGAGTGAGCGTGCTCGAGACGCTGCGCCAGCGTCATATTCCCGCACCGCGCAACACCATCGTCGTCTCGGCCTATGATCTCGGGAGCATCCGTGAACAGGCCGAACAGCTCGGCGCGACGGGTTTTATCGGCAAGCCGGTCATGCCTCGCATCCTCTACGAGCGGATCAGGCGCCTCTCTAGCGACGCCATGCCCAGCCTCGACGAGCATGGCGTTGTGGTGCCCGTTTCGCTGCACGGCATGCGCGTGCTGTTGGTGGAAGACAACCGGCTCAATCAACAGCTCGCACGCGAGCTGATGACAAATCGTGGTGTCGAGGTCGATGTCGCGAACAATGGCGCCGAGGCCCTCGACCGGCTGAACTCGTTGCCGCCGGATCACTATGCCCTAGTCCTAATGGACCTGCAGATGCCGGTACTGGATGGCTATCAAGCCACAATCCGGATACGTGCACAGTCGCGCTATGCTGACCTGCCCATCGTTGCCATGACGGCGCATGCCCTGACCGAGGAGCGTCAACAGGGGCTGGATCTAGGCATGCAAGGCTACCTGGCAAAACCCTTCGATCCGCCAGAACTCTATGCCATTCTCGCCACTTATCATGCGGTTCCCACCGCCGATCATTCGCGTGATGCTAAACCGTCCGCGCGCCTTGGCGATGAGTCGGTCTCGGACGCGCCGCCCGATACCGGTCTACCGAGCATATCCGGCTTGGACACTCGGCGTGCATTGATACGCGTCGGCGGCAGCAAGTCACTCTATCTGGATCTGCTGTTGGATTTCCGCTCAGAGTACGCCAATGCCCAGACGCGGTTTCAGTCCTGTTTGGAAGCGGGTGATTGGGAGCAGACCTTACGCCACGCCCATACGCTGAAGGGGCTGGCCGGCACCCTGGGGATGGACCAGGTCGCTGCTGCAGCGCACGCGCTGGAACAGGCGGCAAAGGCTCAGGATCTCGGCGTCTTTGGTAAGTTGCAGACGCTCATCGAGATCCTCAACCCGATGCTCGCGCGCTTGCACGAACTCACCAGCCCCAGCCTCTCGGCAACCGCACCACAGGCCGCCTCGGCAACTCCTGAGGAAACCTCAGAGCACATGCGCCGCTTGCGCAAGCTGCTCGCCGAAGGCGATGTCGAGGCGCTCGATGTCTGGCGCGCACATGGCGATTACTTTGCTCAACGCCTTTCTTCTACGACCCTGCGGCGTATCAAGTATGCCCTCGATAGTTTCGATTTCGACACCGCGCTGGCATTGCTCGAAGCTGTGGATGAACCACGCAAGGACGTCTGAGTTATGCCGACCGCACAAACCGAGCGCTCCACCATCCTGGTCGTGGACGACACCCCCGCCAATCTAAGTCTGCTGGCGCAGATGCTCAAGGACGAGTACCGGGTCAAAATGGCCAACAATGGCCAGCGCGCGCTCGAACTCGCCGCCCAAGCACCGCCCGACCTGGTGCTCTGCGATGTGATGATGCCGGGAATGAGCGGATTCGATGTCTGCCGCCGTCTCAAGGCCGATCCGGCTACCGCCGCAGTGCCGGTCATCTTTGTCACTGCGGCCATGGACGTCGAGGACGAGCAGATCGGCTTCGCGGTTGGCGCGGTGGATTACATCCACAAACCACTGACCCCTTCCATCGTGCTGGCGCGGGTGCGCACGCATATGCAGATGAAGCGCTGGCGCGATTTTATGGAAAATCAGAGCGCCTGGCTGCAACAGGAGGTGACGCGCCAGGTCGATCAAGTCCTGCAACTACAGGCCGCCTCGATCCATGTCATGGTGTCGCTGGCGGAGTTCCGTGACGAGGAGACCGGCAACCATATCCGCCGCACTCAAGAGTACGTGCGCTGTCTTGGCGCATGGATGCTGGCCAAGGGGCTGTATCCCGAGACCCTGACTTCCGTCAGCGTCGATCAGATCGCGCAGGCAGCACCGCTGCACGATCTTGGCAAGATTGCCATTCCCGATCACATCCTGCTCAAGCCAGGGCGTCTGACGCCCGATGAATTCGAGATTATGAAGACCCATGCCACGCGCGGTTACGAGATCCTGGAGCAGGCACGCAAGTCCATGGGGCGTGACAATCCGCTGTTGCTCTTCGCATCTGAGATCACCCGGCATCATCACGAGCGGTGGGACGGCAGCGGCTATCCCGACGCACTCTCGGGCGAGGCCATTCCGCTGTCGGCGCGACTGATGGCGGTCGCCGATGTGTATGACGCACTGCGCTCGGCGAGGCCTTACAAGGAGCCTTTTACGCATCAAGCCGCCGTCGCGCTCATCATGGAAGGTTCGGGAACGCATTTCGATCCGAGCGCGGTAGAGGCCTTCGTGGCGTTGCAGGGTGATTTCGTGGAGATCGCGAGCAGATTCGTGGATGACTGATGGAAATGCGGATGAACGTCAAAGCGCGCGGGCGCACAGAGACTCGCAGACCGCGCTGGCCCGGCCTGCTGGCGCTCGCCGTCATTGCCGTCGGCGCGGGTCAGACCAGTGCCGAGATCAGCCACGACCTCTCTGGTTTCGGCACCCTCGGCGGGGCCGTCTCCGATCAGGATTTCACCTACCAGCGCTTCATCCACGACGGCGGCACCATCAACCGCGATTCGGTCATTGGCGTCCAGCTCGACACTCGCCTCGGCGACGCTTGGGGATTGACGCTCCAGGCCAAGGCCGCGCCCTCTAGCCACAGCGACAATGCCTGGGAGCCGACCCTGAACTGGGCCTTCATCTCGTGGCGTCCGACCAACGATTGGCTATTGCGGGCCGGGCGCCTGCGCCTGCCACTGCTGCTTTACTCGGCCAACAGCGATGTTGGAACGACGTTCGATTTCGCCCGTTTACCGGCGGAGGTCTATTCGGTGACGCCCATCGCGGACGTCAACGGGCTATCGTTCGCCAAAACCTGGCTCTTCGATATCTGGGAATGGACGCTCGAAGGCTATCTGGGCATGGCCCACAGCGACTGGCGTCTCTATCTGCGCGACGGTTTGGGATCGCAGGTCCCGGCCGGAGCGATCTATCAAGGTATCGACCTCAGGCTCGCGGGGCTGACCTTCTCGGGGCGTAATAGCGGACACTACTGGCGCATCGGGCTGCATCGCGCGGAAAGCGAACAGGATGCTGGGGCCACCCCCACCGGCTACCACTATGTCGCGCTGGCCCCTGGGGTTGGCTACTATCAGACGCTGCCCCAGCTTCCAGGTCCCGGGATTCCGAGCGTCGACACTGCGGTTGGCCATGTCCTGACGCTCGGGGCGGAAATCGAGCTGCCACACGACCTTCGGCTGATCGGTGAGTTTGCCCGGCGGCGGTTGGAGAATGCCACCAGCGGCGCAGACACCACTGCCGGCTATGTCGCCCTGCTCGGACAGGCGGGCAAGTGGACGCCTTACGCTTACTGGTCTGGCATCCGTTCCTCGGACGAGTCACTGGATCTCTATGAGGCGATGAACGACCATCGTGTCCCAGCCTTTCTGCCCAGCGCCTCGCTGATCAACGCCTCCCAGATCCTCGGGGCAGACGCTCTCAGCGCCTTCGACCAGCAATCACTGGCGATCGGCACTGCATACAGCCTGACGCCCACCAGTAAGCTCAAGGGCGAATGGATGCATGTCAGAACTGGCCGGGTCTCGAGTTTCGTCGACGCCCCCATGGGCGAGGACAGCGGCGGGCGCCAGCTCAACATCTTCTCACTCTCATACAGCTTTATGTTTTGAGACAGTCGTATGAGAATCCTCGCCCTCTTGCTGCTGATCTGCTCCCAGCCCCTGCTCGCCGGTCCGGTCATCATCGCCCACCCCGGCATGCCGCCACTCGACCTCACCACGCTGCAACGCATCTATACAGGAAAGGTCGTCGAGGTGAGCGGTGTGCGTGTCACCCCGATTAATTTGCCCCCGGGAAACGCGCTGCGCGAGCAATTCCTGCGCCGCTACCTGGACCAGGACGATGCGAAATACATCGGTTACTGGACGGTCCGCCGCTATGTCGGCAAGGGTACTCCGCCTCGCGAACTCGACAGTACCGCTCAGATCCTGAATTTCATCTCTAGGACGGTGGGCGCGATCGGCTATGTCGATGACGTGGATGTCAGCACGAACCTCGAGGTTCTACTGCGCAAGGTGCCTTGATCGACATGCCCAGTGTGATTGCGAGCGAGCCAATCAAACCCGCTGACTTGGATAAGGAACGTAGATGATGGTCGACCCATTCGCGCACAGCCCAAAGCTGCTTCGAGTGCAGCGCGGGACTGGCCTGCTGGTGCTCGCCATCATGGTCTGCAGCACGGGCCAGGCCAGGGCTGAGATCAGCCACGACCTCTCTGGTTTCGGCACCTTCGGCGGGGCCGTCTCCGATCAGGATTTCATCTATCAGCGTTTCGTCCACGACGGCGGCACCATCAACCGCGATTCGGTCATTGGCGTCCAGCTCGACACCCGCCTCGGCGACGCTTGGGGATTGACGCTCCAGGCCAAGGCCGCGCCCTCTAGCCACAGCGACAATGCCTGGGAGCCGACCCTGAACTGGGCCTTCATCTCATGGCGTCCGACCAATGATTGGCTACTGCGCGCCGGGCGCCTGCGCCTGCCGCTCTTGCTCTATTCTGCCAACCAGGACGTGGGTGGCACGTTCGACTTCGCGCGCCTGCCGACGGACGCCTACTCGGTCAGCCCAACTCCTGATGTCAATGGCCTGTTCTTCGCCAAGACCTGGCTGTCGGACACCTGGGAATGGACGCTCGAAGGCTATCTGGGAACCGCGCACACTGACTGGCGCTTCTATCTGCGCGATGGATTAGAACCCCAGCTCGCAGCTGGGGCGCTCTACAATGGTCTGGACTTGAATCTTGGGGGTTTGGTCCTGTCGCTGCGCGCCGGCGAACACTATTGGCGCATCGGGCTGCACCGCGTCGAGGCTGAAATGGACTATGGCACACTCATCAGCGAGTACCCCTACGTCTCCCTTGAGCCAGGTATCGGTTACTATCAAACGCTCCCCGACATCCCCGGTCCCGGTGTTCCGACCGTTGACAAAATTTCTATAGACGTCCTAACCCTGGGTGCCGAGATCGCACTGCCGCATGATGTGCGCCTGATCGGTGAGTATGTCAGGCGCAGGTTCAACAATGCCACTGCGGGACCGGACGTGCATGCGGGCTACCTGGCCTTGCTCCGACCAGTTGGCAATTGGACCCCCTACCTGTACTGGTCGGGTATTCGCTCGACGGACGACGCTCTCGATCTCTATGAATTAACCAATCGCGCGCGCGTACCGGCGTCTCTACCCAATGCCTCGCTGATCAATGCCGCCCAGGTGGTGGGGGCGGATTTACGCGCTGCCCTGGACCAGCAGTCACTGGCAATCGGCACCTCCTACAGTCTCTCACCGACGAGCAAGCTCAAGGCCGAATGGATGCATGTTCGCACTGGCCGGGTCTCGAACTTCATTGATGCCCCCTCTGGCGAAGACAGCGGCGGGCGTCAGTTCAACGTCTTCTCGCTGTCCTACAGCTTCATGTTCTGAGACAGGAGAGCAGACCCGGAAACCCGCTCAGGCGCCTGACTGGGACGCCGCCGTCTCCGGTCGCGGAGTCAGCCAGCCGGCGATCAGGATCAGCACCACGCCCGCCAGCGAGATCCAATACCAGCCGGCCAGTTGGGTGGAGCCGTAAGCGTAAACCGCACCGGCACTGATCATCACGCGATCGCCCGCGGCGACGATCCAACTGACCCCGAGTGGCGGCTGGTACGCTGGGCTATCGGCGGCGGTCAGCTCGCCGGTGACCGTCAGCGTTGCGTCCTGCTCGGCGATGTCGAGCCAGTAGAGTCCGTCGTCGCGCCCAATCCACAGCCGCGTCCCGCGTGTGTCCGGATACAGCGACAGCACCCGTTGACCGTCGAGACCAGGATGCAGCGACTGCCAGGGTTGTCCGGGACTGGATTGCCAGAACAGACCCTGGTTTGTGCCAGCAAGAAGCAGACCGCCCGTGGTCGTGGCCAGGCTGAAGACGTTGAGTCCATCGGGGAGTGCCAGATTGTTCGGCTGCCAGGGCGCACCCGCATCCGCCGCCGGTGTCGACAGCAGACCAGCACCCACGGTTGCGGCATGCAGCCACTCTCCATCGCCGCGACGCTGCTTGAGCAGGCTGTAGATATTCGCCTCGGGACCAGGGGCCTGCCAGCGCCCGTTGGCGAGCAGGCGCACACCGCTGGCGGTGCCGGCGAGCAGCCCGCGATCGGTGCGCAACAGGCTGCTGACCCGCCCCTCCAGCGGCGGCGTGCCGACCGGTGCATCGGCCAGCCCGGCGGCGGTGCCGACCGGCGCGCGTCCCGGTGCGTCGATCATCGCCAAGACGGGTTCGCCGCCGATGTTGAGCTTTGCGCGCGTCCAGCGCCCGGACTGCAAGCGCCACACCTCGCCGGTTTG
Source organism: Thiorhodococcus sp. (assembly GCA_029257385.1). GTDB lineage: Bacteria > Pseudomonadota > Gammaproteobacteria > Chromatiales > Chromatiaceae > Thiorhodococcus. The sequence goes on along the minus strand of JARIBS010000024.1, from coordinate 640 downwards.
CGTGCCCGCCAGGACATCACCATTGGGCAGCGCCGTGAGACTGGTGACATGCCCGCTACGCGGTGGATCTTTCAGCGTTAAATGGACGCCGCCAGGCAAAAAGGGACCGGCAATGGCGAGCAGAAGGCCGAGACCGGCCAAAGCGAGCGCGAGAGTCTTGCGTGTGTTCATCGATTCATGTCTCCACGATAAATCCCGCCGTTGAGGCGGGCAGGGGTGCTCAGTGTGCTGCGCGCCGCTAGTCGTACACGAGGCGCGCGAGGCGGCGTTGATAACGGCGCATCACCAGTCGATGACCGAACGCCTGAGTCGGCAGATACAGATACCAGGGCAGCGCCGGCGCATAGTCGTGGATGGCGGTCATGGTATAGCGCTCAGCAAGCAGGGTGTGAAATTCAAAGCGCGCCTGACCGTCGCTTGCGCGGGCAAGACATCCACCGACGATTGCGTAGACCTGGCGCTCGGGTGTGCTCTCGCAGACATTGCGCTCTAAGACGAGCAGCTTCAACCGCGGCAGCCGGGACCAGACCTCAACCCTGTCTTGCGCGCCGATCCGACAGACCACCAGTGGCCAACAGCAGCTGCCGAGCCAGCGAAAATAATTGCCACCGACCCAGGCGGCATCTTGCCCCGGCGGCAG
>JARIBS010000022.1 GCA_029257385.1 Thiorhodococcus sp. | reverse complement strand
CCATAGAGCACTGGAACCACCTGATCCCTTCCCGAACTCAGACGTGAAACGGTCCTTCGCCAATGATAGTGTGGGGTCTCCCCATGCAAAAGTCGGTCACCGCCAGGGCCCCATACCAACCCCCCCGCAGCAAACGCCGCGGGGGGTTTTTAGTGTGCGTCAGGTTTTAGGGTTCCGGCCGCTCAAATACGTGTTTCACTCAGCTGCTCGCGCCGAGACGCCGATAAAACCGGTAACGGGCTATTGAGGATACAGCGTGAAATACACTGACTGCTCCTCAATCACGGCATAAAACAAAGGTCATTCAAGTTAAACTCTCAGCTGTTTGCTTTCCAACCTCTTGCCTCGCTCGCTGATGTGTTTGATGCCCTTAGCCTTTGGCGTTGACGGTAATCCTTTGGGATGAGGTGGATTTTTGAGCGTTGCATTCCGAATCAACTAATTATCGAGAAAACCATCATGATCCCTCGCCTGCTCGGAGTCCTTTCTCTCGGATTGGCCCTGATGTCTGGAGCATCACTGTCGTGGAGTGATGAGCCCGGTGTCGTCAAACCATCACCGAGCGAAGGTACGCCAGGCGACTTCACTTTTGCCGCCGTGGTCAGACGTGCGGCGGAGCTTGCCACGGCAAACTATCAGCCGGATCGTCCCAACCTACCGGATTATCTGGCAAATCTTGATTACGATAAGTATCGCGACATTCGTTTCAACCGCGATGAGAGCGTCTGGAAAGACGCGGGGCTGCCGTTTCAAATGCAGTTTTTTCCCCGTGGATTCTTGTTCCAGGATCGGGTAAAGATCAACATCATTGATGGCGGTCAGGCCGAACCAGTGGCGTTTCATCATGATCTCTTCGACTACGGCAAAAATTCGGTACCGGAGCAAATGCCTGCTGACTTGGGCTTCGCCGGACTGCGTCTGCTCTACCCTATCAATCAGGATTCGGTCTTCGACGAAGTCGTGGTGTTCCTTGGTGCCAGCTATTTCCGAGGGGTAGCCAAGGGACTCAATTACGGAATTACCTCCCGAGGCCTGGCGATCGATACAGGTCTCCCGACCAAGGAAGAGTTTCCGGTGTTTCGCGAGTTCTGGATACGCAAACCCGACCAGGACGCCGTCGATATCACCGTTTATGCCTTGTTAGATAGTGAAAGCGCGACCGGTGCCTACAGCTTTGTGATACGCCCCGGCATCGAGACCGTCATGGACGTCAAGACGCACATCTTCACCCGCAAACCGGTGAGCAAACTCGGTATTGCACCCTTAACCAGCATGTTCTTCCATGGCGAGAACTCCGATCGCTTCATGGACGACTTCCGGCCCGAGGTCCATGACTCGGATGGACTCTTGGTTGAGAATGCCACCGGCGAACGTATCTGGCGGCCTTTGGTTAACCCGGTTGGTCTGCGGGTGAGCGATTTCGTGGCGGAGAATCCCAAGTCGTTTGGCCTCTTCCAGCGCGATCGTGATTTCCGCAACTACGAGGATCTCGAGGCACACTATCAGAATCGTCCCAGTGCGCTGGTTGAGCCGGTTGGCGACTGGGGTAAAGGTGTGGTGGAGTTGGTCGAGATCCCGAGTGCCGCTGAGCGATACGACAACATCGTTGCCTTCTGGACTCCGGAACGCCAGAGCGAAGCCGGTCAGGAATGGACTTTCGAGTACCGCCTGAGGTTCGGCAGAGACCTTGAGGCCGACATGATGGGCGGGCGTGTCCTGTCGACACGGATCGGCGCTGCGGGAACCGATATTTTGGATCCCAGTCGGCGTAAATTCGTTGTCGATTTCAGTGGCGAAATGCTGTCGAAAATGGACCCCGAGACGCCGATCGAGGCTGTCGTCACCAGCACCTCCGGTGAACTCTCCAAGCCCGTTGCCCAGCCGAACCCAGAGACCAATGGCTGGCGGCTATTCTTCGAACTCACGCCCGATGGCGATAAGCCCGCCGATTTGCGCGCCTTCCTCCGCCATGGCGAGAATGTCCTAAGCGAGACTTGGAGTTTCCGATGGGTACGGGAGTAATCGCGGAACCAGCTGAGGTCGATGGCGCACAGCAGCCTTGGGGTAATTCTTATCAATGGCCACAGCCGTTTGACAGACCGGGCGTCGAGCGTCGCATCATTGGCTATCTGCACGCCCTTGGAGTACATGATCGAGGGGAAATCGCCAGCCTCAGCCAGCAGGTCCTCGAGCGGGTGGAGTTTCGGGCCAAGGTCGGGCATGCCGGCGAACCACTGGAAGCCGCAATCGAGGAGACGCACCTGTTGCTCGATCAATGGCTGGTCTCGGAGCTCGCGCTGGACGGTGATGCTAACGCGCTATCGGCCGCCCGTGCCGCAGTCCTCGAAGGCGCTGTGCCTGGATGGACCGCTCGCTGGGCGGGCCGGAGCGGCGAATCCCTGGCTCGGCGCATCCGCGCCGCGCGCATTTCATCGGTACCCGAACCGTCGCCGCTCCTGATGGAACCCAATACCATCAGGCTCTGCTGTCATGGCTTCGGCAAGCGCCTGGTCGCTCGAATCGGCCGACTTCTGGGGCTGGGTGGCGGGGAGTCTAGGTCTGCTGGAGAGCACCCATGAGATCGCTCTGGCGGGCACCCATTGTGGCGCGGCACTTCCATCGCGTGATCTACTTTGTCCTGGTCGTCGTGACGACGCTCTTCACCCTGTCGTTGCTGTCGGTGGCCATCCAGGATGACGGGATTTCCCTCCTAGAGCTAGTTCTGCTGCTGCTCTACGCCATCCTCATGTTCTGGATCAGCGGTTCTTTTTGGACTGCAGCGATTGGTTTCGCCCGACTCATGCTGCGTCGAAACCGCGATGGTGCTCATGTATCCGATGCGGCCATCACGGAACATCCAGGCCGTGAGGGCAGTGATTTCAAGGTCGCCTTGGTCATGCCGGTCTACAACGAAGATCCCGCGCGTGTCTTTGCCGGGCTGCGCGCCATGCACACATCGCTGGTTGAGACGGGTCGCGAGACGGGCTTCGAGATCTTCGTCCTGAGCGATACCCGCGATCCCGATACCTGGATACAGGAGGAGATGCTCTGGCGTCGCTGGGTCGAGGAGCTGGGCCAACCGGCGCGGCTATTTTATCGCAACCGGGCCGAGAACACCGCACGCAAGAGCGGCAATCTGGCCGATTTCTGCCGCAACTGGGGCGGTCGCTATCGATACATGATCGTGCTCGACGCCGACAGCATCATGAGCGGCGAGACCATGATCGAGATGGTCCGCCGCATGGAGGCAGACCCACATCTTGCCTTGCTTCAGGTGCCGCCGGTGGCGGTGAATCGATCCTCGTTCTTTGCGCGTATGCTCCAGTTCGCCGGGAGCCTCTATGGACGCATGTTCGCGGCCGGTCTGTCGTTCTGGCAGCAGAATACGGCGAACTTCTGGGGCCACAACGCCATCCTGCGTGTCAGGCCCTTCGCCGATCATTGCGGCTTGCCCAAGTTGCCGGGCAACGAGCCTTTTGGTGGCGACATCCTTAGTCACGACTTCGTCGAGGCCGCGCTGTTGGCGCGTGCGGGCTGGAAGGTACAGTTGGCGGACGATCTGGGTGGGAGCTATGAGGAAATACCGCCGACGCTCATCGACTACGCCAAGCGCGATCGTCGTTGGTGCCAGGGCAACCTGCAGCACGCCCGGCTCATTCTCGCGCGTGGCTTTAAGTCACTGAGCCGAATCCACTTCGCTATGGGCGTGATGTCCTATGCGGCCTCGCCGCTGTGGCTGCTGTTCCTGATCGCGACCGGGGTCGAAGCCTATTTCATAAGCCTCAAGGTTCCGGTGTATTTCTTCGGGCACAATATGTTGCCGATCTGGCCCGAATCTTATGTCGTGGAGATGACCACGGTGCTTATGGTTACGCTCGCCATCCTCTTCCTGCCCAAGGTGCTGGCGTTGATCCTGCTTGCACGCGATCGTAATGAGGCAAGGCGGTTCGGCGGCTTGCCCAAGGCGAGTCTGAGCGTCCTGATCGAGAGTCTCCTGTCGGTTCTGCTGGCCCCGGTACTGATGCTTTTTCAGAGTAAATTCGTCGCGGCCATCCTGCTGCGCACCACCGTCGGCTGGCCGGCGCAGCAGCGAGGCGATCACCAGACCGGATTTGGGGAGGCCGTCAGAGCGCACGGGCTGCATACCCTAATTGCCTTCGCGGTGGGGTACATCGCCTACGTTCACGTCCCGGATTTCTTCTGGTGGTTCACACCGGTGCTGGCTGGATTGGCCCTCTCCATTCCGATCTCGATTTTGACCAGCCGGACATCGCTAGGACTCTTGGCCAAGAACGCCGGGATCTTCCTGACACCGGCGGAAACCGAGGAGCCACGCGTACTCAGGTTGCTTGATGAGCAGCAGGCGTCTCCACTCACTCCCGCCTGCGCCATCGCGAGCATGAAGCCGCTATGGACCAAGGCCATGATGCAGCCCTGTGCCTATGCCCTGCACGACTCGCTGCTGCGAGACGAGCCTTATAGTCGGCGACGGCGTCACGTGTTAGAGGGGTTGGTCTTTCAACTCCAGGACGAGGGAGTCGATTCGCTCAGCATGCAAGAGCAACGCGCGCTGATCGCGCACCGTGAAGGTCTGCATCTGCTCCATACGCGGCTTTGGGCGGTTGCGGATGCACCAATGTCGAGCATCTGACGGGCCGTTCAGAACCCGAGACTGTATGGCTCGGCTTCCTGGGTCAGACTCGCCCCGTTCGAGGCGATGACCTCGCGATAGAAGCGGGCGCTCGCTTTGGGCAGGCGCCTCTGGTCGCGCGGATCGACGTGGTAGAGGCCGAAGCGTTTGCTGTAGCCCTCGGCCCATTCGAAATTATCCAGCAGGGACCAGGCGAAATAACCGCGCAGGTCGACACCCTGCTCGAGGGCTTTGGCCGCCGCGACAATATGGTCACGCAGATAAGCCACACGCAGGGGATCGGCAACGAGGCCGTCGCGCGCAGGCGGGTCGTCGAACGCGGCGCCATTCTCGGTGATATAGATCGGCGGATTTGCGTAGCGCTGTCTGAGCCAGAGCAGGGTTTGTGTCAACCCCTCCGGATAGACCTCCCAGCCCATGGCGGTATTGAGCGCCTCGGGTCGACTCACCCGGACCGCATGCAGTGGCGTGGCGTCTGGATCGGCTCGCACACAGCCGCGCGAATAGTAGTTGACGCCAATGAAATCGCCGGGGGCGCGGATCAGCGCCAGCTCTTCGCTGGTGAAGTCGGGCCAGGCGGGGCCAAAGATCGACGCCATCTCGTGCGGGTAGCGGCCTTGAAACAGGGGATCGAGAAACCAGCGGTTGATGAAGGCATCGCGTCTGGTGGCCGCCTCGCGATCGGCGCGCGCGTCCGACACCGGGTGCTGTGGCTCGAGATTGACCGCCAGCCCAATCCGGTGCCGGCCCAGACCGCGATAGACGTCGACCGCCCGGGCGTGGGCGAGCAGCAGATGATGGGCGACTCTCGGGGTCTCGAACAGGTCGCGATGACCAGGCGCGTGCTGGCCCTCGAGATGACCGAGCACCGCGACGACCCAAGGCTCGTTTATCGTGATCCACAGCGGTACGCGGTCGCCAAGCGCCTTGAACATGACTTGCGCGTAGTCTGCAAACCAGTTTGGGCTGTCCGGGTTGAGCCAGCCTCCCCGATCGTGCAGCGTAGCGGACAGATCCCAGTGGTAGAGCGTGACCATGGGGCGGATGCCCCGCTCCAGCAGGGCGTCGACGAGGCGCTGGTAGAACCCCAGTCCCTTGTGGTTGACGGTCCCTCGGCCTTGCGGCAGTACGCGACTCCAGGCGACGCTGAAGCGGTAGGCGTTGAGACCCAGATCGGCCATGATCGCCACGTCCTCCCGATAGCGCCGGTAGTGATCGCAGGCCAGGTCGCCGGTATCGCCATTGGCGATGCGCCCAGGACTGTGCGCGAAACGGTGCCAGATGCTAGGACCGGCGCCGTCGGCCAGGGGTGAGCCTTCGATCTGGTAGGCAGAGGTCGCCGCGCCCCATAGAAAGTCGCGCGGGAAGAGCGCACCTCGCGTCATGGGTTATCCTCCTCGTCGTGTCGTGTGCGCCCCGGCCAGTCTTCACTCATTTTCTGATCTCGTTTGGACTGGAGCGTGTCGCCGCCTATCGGGGAACGTATTCGCCATGAGCCATCGTCGGCGATCTCCAGTAGCCGATCGTAAAAGCGCGGATCGTCGTCCATATCGCCCAACGTGAGATAGGTGATGCCCTGTTTGCGCAACAGATTGAGCAGCTCATCCAGTGGACACTCGCTGAGACTGCGGCTGGGGTGATCGAGGAAGACATAGCGCGGTGCGGCCATCAGGACCCGTGCAAAGCTCAGCCGCTGCTGCTCGCTCAGTGACAGAAACTCGCCCCAGTTCTGCTCCGCATCCAACCCCCCGACCCTGGTCAGTGCGCGCTCCAGATTGAGCGACTCTAAGCTGGCGAGGATCTGCTCGTCCGGTAACGACCGCTCTTGCGCCGGACGCAGCAGGATCTCGCGCAGAGTTCCGGGCGAGAAGTAAGGGCGCTCGGGAAGGAAGAAGATGTTGTCGTGGCCGGGGTGCAGGATGCGTCCCTCGCCACGGTTCCAAAGGTCGGCCGTCGCTCTAAATAGCGCCTTCTCCGCCGCCTCGCTGGTTGAGCGCACCAGCAGACACACGCCGGTGGGGATCGACAGGCTCAGATCCTTGAGCAGGAGCCGTCCGTCGCGCTGAGCGTAGAGCGTCAGGTGTTCGAAAGTCACACTGCCGCAGGACTCGCAGAACTCCACGGTTGGCGCCTGCTCTGTTCGCTCTTGGGCCATGGCGTCGCGTAGCGCATTGAGCCGCGCGACCACGGCCGCATAAATGGAGATGGACTGGAACTGGGTCACGATCAGCGAAAAGGCCCCGAGCAGATGTCCGAAGGCTACGGCGGATTGGGTAATCACGCCGAACTCCACCTGTCCCTGGATGAACAACGGCGCCACCAGCAGGGCCGGGATGATCTGGATGAGGTAGTTGTAGCCGGTGGTAAAAAAGCCCAGGTTGCGATTGACCTCGATGATACGCTGGAAGTTGGAGGTTAACCGATCGAGCCGATAGCGCAGACGGGCCTTGAGCCGTTCCTCGCTGTGCAGTAAGGCGATGGATTCGGCGTTCTCGCGCAGGTGGATGAGGCGCGAGCGAAAATCCGCCTCGCGGTCGAGCTGATCGTAATTGAGCCTGACCAGCGGTTTACCCAGATAGATCGTCAACAGCGAGCCCATGATCGAGTAGACGACCGCGACGACAAACAGCAGCGGGCTGATGCTCCACAGGACGCCGGAAAAGGCGATTACCGTGAAGCTGGCACTCAGGAACATGAGCGTGAAGGACAGCGTCGTGGCCGTGACGGCGCGGATATCCTCCGAGATACGCTGGTCGGGGTTGGGTAATTGGCCGGTGGAATGGAGCTGGAAATAGGTCCGCTCGCTCAGATAGCGTTCGATCGCCCGCTCGGTCAGCCATTTGCGCCACACGAGACCGAGGCTATCCTCGGTGAAGCGGTAGACCACCGCGACCACCGTAGAGATGCCAAGCACGCCGACGAAGAGCAGGGCGTAGTAGATGAAGCCCTGCATATCCTGGTTTTCGATCGCGGTCATGAAGTCCCGATTGGCATAGCTGCTGAGGACATTCAAACCGTTGATCGCGAACAGAAAGACGATCAGCAACGCAAACATCGCGCGGGCCTTGCCGCCGACCTCGGAGCGCCCGAGTTCGCGCATCATGCCGGTGAAGCGCGCCCAGATGGCCGGGGTGATGGGCACCTTGAAGGCGCTCACAATGGACCAGAGGATACGCATCGCAAGGATCGCCGTTGGAGTGGGAAAAATCAGCCGTTCCGGGCGCGCGCCCGATGGATCGCGATGTCAGGTGACTTTGAAGCGTGTGCAATATAGCGTAGACGCGGGCATCGCCGAGATGCATCCTTCAAACGCCGCCAAGACCGTTTCCAGCGACCTTTGCCTCGTACCTTATTGCCGAGGATCGACAGCATGCAAGTCACGAATCTGGATGACTTTGAGGATCTTTCCGAGTGGTCGGCCGTCGTTTCCGGACAAGCTAGGCTAGCGCTTGCCGTAGACACGAGTCCGCACGAGTCGGCCATGCGCATGGATTTCGACTTCGGCGAGGGCGGCGGATTCGTCGTTGCGCGCAGGCCGGTCCAATTGACGCTGCCGGACAGCTTTGCCTTTCTCATGCGGGTGCGCGCCGAGGCGCCCGCCAATGTCTTCGAATTTAAGCTGGTGGATACTGAAGGCGTCAACGTTTGGCGCTTTCGCGACGCATCCTTCGATTTCAGCTCGCACTGGCGACCGCTGCGTGTCGAGAGCCGACAGATCGAGTTCGGCTGGGGACCGGGCGGTGGCGGCGCGCCGAGCATGATCGGGGCCATCGAGATCGTGATCGCCGCCGGACCGGGCGGCCATGGCCGCCTCTGGCTCTGCGACCTGCGCCTGGAGGATCGCACCCCCTCCCAGCCAGCCTCGGTGCGCGCCTCCAGCGGCAAGCCCGAGCACGTCCTGGACGCTCGCCCCGATACCTGCTGGCAGCCGGATCAGCTCCCGGCCTGGGTGGAGTTTGATTTCCACGAACCCCGTGACTATGGCGGGCTGATCCTGCATTGGAATACCCCGCAACCGCGCCAGTTCAAGGTGCTGGAGAGCGCCGGGGGCGAGGGCTGGAGCAGTGTTTACGACGCGCCCCGCGCCGCAGGCATGAAAAACTACGTCTATCTGCCCAGAGGGCGCGCACGGCTTCTGCGTCTCACCCTTGATGGCCATGAAGGCGACCCGGTTCCAGGGCTGGTGGCCGTCGAGTTGCAGCCCGAGCGCTTTGCGCACTCAATCAACGATTTCTTCCACCATATCGCTGAGGACACGCGGCGCGGGCGCTATCCGCGCTGGCTCTACCGTGAGCAAAGCTACTGGACCCCGGTCGACATCCCGGACGGCACGACCCCGGCGCTGTTCAACGAGGAGGGGATGATCGAGGTGGCGCACGCTGGGTATTCGATCGAGCCGATGCTGACGATCGATGGCAAGCTGATGACCTGGGCCGACTGCATCCTTCAGCAGGGTCTGGCGCGGCCGCCCTTGCCGATCCCGGAGTCGGTCTGGATCTCGGGCGCGCTGGCCCTGATCACGACCGCCTTCGCCGAGGGACCCGCCGACCGGGCCTGGGTGTTCATCCGGTATCGGCTTGAGAATCATGGCTCCAAACCCGTGCGGGTCGGGCTGCATGCCGCGCTGCGACCCTTCCAGGTCTCCCCGCCCTGGCAGGGTTACCGCAATGTGGGCGGCGCACGCCACATTCGCATGCTGGCCTTTCGAGATGGCGCGGTGCGGGTCAATGGCCGTCTTGCGCTCGTGCCGCTCTCCAAGCCGTCCGGGTTCGGAGCGGCGACCTTCGACGAAGGCCCCATCACGGACTATCTCGCCACCGATCGTCTGCCGAGCGCGCAGGATGTCCTGGATCTGTTTGGTTATGCCTCGGGCGCGCTGCGTTTCGACCTCGTCGTGGAACCCGGCGCGGCGGGTGACGTCTGGCTCGCCGCGCCCCTGGCCGAACGCGCGGATGCCGACCCCGGTGAGGTGTCTGAGGTGAGTTTCGACGGCGAGGCCCGACTCGATGCCGCTTGCGCGCAGTGGTCCGAGATTCTGGAGGGCGTCGACATGGAGCTGCCGGTGCCCGCACGCGAATACCTGGCGTGCTGTCAGGGCGCGCTTGCCCATATCCTTATCAACCGCGACGGCCCTGCGCTCCAGCCGGGTCCGCGACGTTACACGCGCTCCTGGATTCGCGACGGGGTCGTCATGGCCGCTGCACTGCTGCGCTTCGGGCGTGCGCGGGAGGCGGGCGAGTTCATTCGCTGGTATGCCCAGTTCCAGGCGCCCGATGGCAATGTTCCCTGCTGTGTCGACCGCCAGGGTGTCGATTGGCTGCCCGAGCACGACAGCCATGGCCAGTTCATCTTCGCCGTTGCGGACTACTACCGCTTCTCCGGGGACCGCGCGCTCGTCGAGGAACTCTGGCCCGCCGTGCACCGAGCCGTCGACTATCTTGAGCAACTGCGCGCGGACCGTCTCACGCCTCATTACC
>JARIBS010000080.1 GCA_029257385.1 Thiorhodococcus sp. | reverse complement strand
TACCACCAAACTTCTTCGACTGGTGCGTGGCAATCGCCGCCGTCAATGTGGTCTTGCCGTGATCAACATGGCCAATCGTGCCAACGTTGACGTGAGGCTTGCTACGTTGAAATTTCTCTTTGGACATGAACGGCTCCCCGCATGATTCAAATCGACCGAACGCACCCTGTTAGATGCACGCAAAACCCATTCGAATGGAGCCCATGACCGGAGTCGAACCGGTGACCTCACCCTTACCAAGGGTGTGCTCTACCAACTGAGCTACATGGGCAAACAAAACTTAAACACACTACCGGCTACCGTATGATTTGGAGCGGGTGATGGGAATCGAACCCACACCATCAGCTTGGAAGGCTGAGGTTCTACCATTGAACTACACCCGCAAATCAGAAATCTGCCGCATACTTGCATAACACCGAGCTACCAGGAAGGTGCTTCAGTCGCAGCGGGCTTGCTTGTACGTAAAGCCCAACGCGATATGTGTTCGTATTAAGAATCTGGTGGAGGGAGGAGGATTCGAACCTCCGAAGGCTGAGCCGTCAGATTTACAGTCTGATCCCTTTGACCGCTCGGGAACCCCTCCAAACGAGCGACGCAGTATAAAAGGCCACAGATGGCGCCGTCAACCAATTCTTTAGATGCGCATAGTCAGACACGCCCGGCACTGAACTATACCTCGACAAGTTTGGCCAAGCGCGGTCATTTGGCCAGGGCAAGCATGTCGCGAGCTGGTAACATCGTGCCCCTATTTTCAACCCCAGCAGTCGTGGAGAATTGACAAGATGGATGTGACTATCTTTGGTACCGGCTATGTTGGCTTGGTCACCGGCGTCTGTCTCGCGGAAGTCGGCAACAATGTGCTGTGCATCGACATCGACCCCGAGAAGATCGATCTGCTCAACAGTGGCGGCGTACCGATCTACGAGCCAGGTCTCGAGGAGATGATCAAGAATAATCGCGATGCTGGGCGACTTCAGTTCTCTACCGACGCCGAAGCCGGCGTCAAGCACGGCTTGTTTCAGTTCATTGCTGTCGGCACCCCGCCGGACGAAGATGGCTCGGCCGATCTGCAATACGTCATCGCCGTCGCCCGTACCATCGCCGAGCACATGGACTCCTACCGAATCCTCGTCGACAAGTCCACCGTCCCAGTCGGAACGGCAGATGCGGTCGCCGATAACGTCCGCGAGGTACTCGCCAGCCGTGGCGCGGCGATTGCCTTCGATGTCGTGTCGAACCCGGAATTCCTCAAAGAAGGCGCGGCGATCGAGGATTTTATGCGTCCCGACCGCATCATCGTCGGAACTGAAGACCCGCGCACGGCCGAGCTGCTGCGCGCGCTCTATGCGCCCTTCAACCGCAGTCACGACCGCCTTATGCTGATGGACATCCGCTCGGCGGAGCTGACCAAGTATGCTTCCAACGCCATGCTGGCTACCAAGATCAGCTTCATGAACGAGCTGTCCAATATCGCCGAGGCCGTCGGTGCCGACATCGACAAGGTGCGCGTCGGTATGGGCTCCGATCCGCGCATTGGCTACCAGTTCATTTATCCGGGCATCGGCTACGGCGGCTCCTGCTTCCCCAAGGACGTGCGCGCCCTCGAGCAAACGGCACGTAAGCTGGGCTATGACCCGCAGCTCCTGCACGCGGTCGAGGCCGTCAACTTCCGTCAGAAGGAAGTGCTTTTCGAGAAGGTCAGAGCGCACTTCGACGACGATCTGAAGGGACGGACTATCGCCATCTGGGGGCTCTCGTTCAAACCCAACACGGACGACATGCGTGAGGCGTCCAGCCGGGTGCTGATGGAGGCGCTCTGGGATGCCGGCGCCCAGGTGCGCGCCTACGATCCGGTGGCCATGGATGAGACGCGGCGAATCTATGGCGACCGCCCGGATCTGGCTCTTGCCCCGGATGCGATGTCCGCGCTGGACAATGCCGACACACTGGCCATCGTCACCGAGTGGTCTGAGTTCCGCAGCCCGAACTTCGAGACCATCAAGCGCACACTGAAGTCACCGGTCATCTTCGACGGACGCAACGTCCTCGATGGGAATCTCGCGCGAGCCGCCGGGCTGACCTATATCTCCATTGGCCGCTCAGCGCTGACCCCCGACTGAAGATTTTTCGCCATGGCGTCGCGGATGACTGCGGCGCGAGCCCTCTAGAAGCGGTGGCTCCAGCCGAGGCTGATCTCGACCTGCTCCATATACAGGCTTACAGATTGCGATGAGGTCAAATTTGGGCTCTTTCCATCGAATGTCGCCTCCGGCATGTAGGCAACAGAAACCGCGAACTCATCGGTTTTGGTCGCCTGGTAAGCCGCCCCAAGCGTCCAGTGCCAGCGAATCGTCGCCGGTGCGATGATGTTGAAGATCGCTTCGCGATCGGAACGCAGAAACTCGCTGTTGTAGCTCACGCCAGCCATCAGACTCAAACGCTCGTTCGGATCAAAACTCACGCCGAGTTTGAAGACATCCATGCTGTCCCAACCGAAGCCAATGCCGCTACGACCGCCAAGACAATAGGCAGGTTTAGGGCCGGACACTTGGCAAGCCGACAAATCCCGATCGTTGGAGCGCGCGATCGAATCAATATCGCTGTAGAAAAGACGCTGATAGTCAAATGCCAGGGTGAGGTTGGGTAGCGCCTTGAAAGAGGCCCCCAGGTTGAGCATCGCGGGGATATCGAATGCCCCATCGTCAGCGAAGAGTCCAGAGTAGTCATCAAACTTGGACATCCACATCTTGGTGCGATAAGAGGCACCCAGTGAGAGCTGCTCGGTCATCTGCCCGAACCAGCCGACATGAACCCCTGCGCCGTAGCTCCAATCCATGCCGTTGTTGGTCACTTTGTCTGGCCGAACCGACAGCTGCCTGAACGGCTCCAGCCCCTTGGCCTCGAAGCGCTGAATCGCAAAGACCGGCGCCACACCAACGGATTGATTCCCAGCGCCAATCTTGAACGTGTAAGGAATCTCAATGAAAAGCTGCTCAAGATTGATGCCGGTTGGGGTCGTGGCAGTGAAGACCCCATTGGGGTTACCGTTGACCGTCCCTTCGATTGGCTGCGTGACGGGCATCGGCGACCCTGATGAGAAATCGAAAAAGGGTCCGACACTGCCGTCTGGATAAGCGCCTACGCGCTGGTTTGGGTAGACGGCAAAATTTTCAAACGGCGCACGGTCTTTGTAATTTGTATTCATCCCGCCATTGCCGAACACCGACAGACCGATCGTGCTGCTCGCATTGAGCTGATAGTTCACGCCGAAACTGGGAACGAGAAACCAATCACCGTCGCTGTCATACTCGCCTGGCGTCAGAAAGCCGCCCGCCGGCAGAGTAAAGCGCGCTCCACTTTCTGACTGCACCTGCTGAGTGGCATAATCATCGCCCGCCCTATAGCCACGCGATGAGGGACTGAAGAATGAGATGCCCACATCGAAGCGATTCCCGATGAAGGCCATTCCAGCAGGATTTGTTGCGCTCACCAGGGTATCCTGCGGCAAGGCCGTTGCCACACCCGCCATTGACTTGGATCGCATGCCCCAACCATGGGAGGAATAACCATTCGTCGCCATTGCAATGGCCGGAATCGAACTCGCGGTCACTAAAGCGACGACAAGCGAACGCTTGATCGTTGAGCTCATTACAGGATGTCCCCCAATACCAGACGCTGATGGGCCTTTCCGCCCTTATATTTATTGCTCACTGAGCCTGATCCAGACTGAGCCTGAATTGTCGCACCATACACAGATCAGCGTTGGCTGTGAAGCGCGTTCATCACCAACTGATATTTGGCGGCAATGAGGTCTGGAAGGGTTCGCTCAACATCCATTAAGGTGTCATGAATGCAGACGGCGTCCTCTTTCGAGGGGCGGCCAAGGACGTAACCAGTCACCAGCGTGCGATCACCCGGGTGTGCGATGCCAATACGCAGACGCCAGAAATCGCGCGTCCCAAGGGCCGCAATGGTATCCCGCAATCCATTGTGTCCAGCGTGTCCGCCGGCGTGTTTCAGGCGCACGGTTCCTACCGGAAGATCCAGCTCATCGTGGGCGACTAAAATCTGGCTGGGGGAGATCTCGAAATAGCGCGCCACCGCAGCCACTGCCTGGCCGCTGCGATTCATATACGTTGTCGGCTTGAGTAAACGCAGATCGCCTACGCCGGGGGGCGAGACCCGACAGATCTCGCCATAAAACTTCGGTTCTGGACGAAAAGACTCGCCAGAGGCCGCCGCAAGCGCATCGGCAAGCCAGAATCCGACGTTGTGGCGAGTCAGCGCGTATTGTGCGCCTGGGTTGCCCAAACCGACGATTAGACGGATGCCGACATCTGTCATCGTCTCGTTTCCATCTGTGCGAAGGGCGGACATGGGAGCGTCTCACGAACGGATATCCGGTCCCATGTCACGCGCATCATCAGGCTTCGGGTTTCTCGCCGCCCTCACCTTCGTCTCCATCCCCAACTTCGTCCTCGTCTTCATCCTCATCAATGTCAGCTTGCGGGCCATAGACGATGACGACTGGCTCATCCTGCTCTGGCGCACGCGCCAACTCGACGCCCTCGGGAAACTCGACTTCGGATAGATGCACGACGCTACCAATGTCCAGATCGATCATATCGATACTGATGAACTCCGGCAGATCGCTCGGTAAGCAGATGATTTCCAGCTCGCTGAGCGTGCGCGAAATCATGCCTCCAGCCTTGACGGCTCTACACTTATCTTCGTTGAGCAAGTGCAGAGGCACGGTCATCCTGATCTTCTCATCTTGAGAGATACGCATGAAGTCGACGTGCAGGATGAAGGGCTTGGCCGGATGGCGCTGCATATCCTTGAGCACAACGCTCGTCGTTTTCTCTCCGAGCTGGAGCGTGAGCACGGACGAATAGAAGGCTTCTTGCTCCAGATGCTTGAGCAAATCGTTATGCGAAACCGTGATCGGCTCAGGCGCCTTGTGGGCGCCATAGAGAATTGCGGGCACTAGACCTTCGCGGCGCAGGCGGCGGCTCGCACCCTTCCCTGCGGCTGCGCGAGGCTGCGCGAGGACGTTTAAGTTCACGCTCATTGGCGTTCTCCAGTTTGAATGAAACGAAATACCGCGCAATCCCGCGACCAGGATTGCGCGGCTTTTGACACAGGCTCCATTGAGCAGCCTGTGGCGATCCGGCGAGACGGCAGCTCGCGCCGATGGCCCCCGGGGTCAGTCCACGAACAGCGAGCTGACCGACTCCTCATCCGAGATCCGCCGCATCGTTTCGGCGAGCAGTTCGCCGATGCTGAGCTGACGGATCTTGGCACAGGCTTTCGCCGGCGGGCGCAATGGAATGGTGTTGGTCACCACCAGTTCATCGAGCTGCGATGCCGAGATATTCTCCACGGCGGGATCGGACAACACGGCATGCGTACAGTACGCAGTCACCGTGCGTGCACCGTTCTCTTTGAGCGCCTCGGCGGCATGACACAGCGTCCCGGCGGTATCGACCAGGTCGTCGATCAGGACACAGGAGCGACCACGCACATCGCCGATGATGTTCATCACCTTAGCCTCATTGGTGCGCGGGCGGCGTTTATCGATAATCGCCAGGTCAGCGTCGTCGAGGCGCTTGGCCAAGGCACGCGCACGCACTACGCCGCCGACATCCGGCGAGACGACCATGAGATCGTCGTACTTACAGCGCCAGGCATCACCGAGCAGAATCGGCGACGCATAGACATTGTCGACCGGGATGTCGAAGAAGCCTTGAATCTGGTCGGCGTGCAAGTCGACAGTCAGCATACGGTCGGCACCAGAGTGACCGATCATCTTGGCGACCAATCTAGCCGTAATGGGCACGCGCGAGGAGCGTGGACGTCGGTCCTGGCGAGAATAGCCAAAATAGGGAACGACTGCGGTAATGCGTTTTGCCGACGCCCAGCGCAGGGCATCGATTATCACCAGCAGTTCCATCAAATTGTCGTTGGTGGGCACACAGGTCGGTTGCACGATGAAGACGTCACGGCCGCGGACATTTTCCTGGATCTCGACCATGACCTCGCCGTCACTGAACCGTCCGACGAGGGCTTTTCCAAGAGGGACACTGAGATGCGCGGCTATTTCCGCGGCTAGCTCCGGGTTCGCATTTCCGGAAAACACCATCAATTGGCTAGCAGGCACGGGTTCATTCCTGTCGGCGGGATCAGAAGCTGGCTGGGGCGCCAGGGATCGAACCTGGGAATGCCGGGATCAAAACCCGGTGCCTTACCGCTTGGCTACGCCCCAATATGGTCTGCACATCAGACCTTGACGATACACGCACGCCGCTGAGTCAAAAGACCGGCCGACTCAGCAATGGCGAGCGATTTTGACCCTTGGCCACAAATCCATGCAGCTCTGGAGGCAACTTCTCCAGGGTCTCGAACGCATGGCCCTGCTCTTCGAAGACGGCAAAAACACAGGCGCCGGTTCCAGTGAGACGCCCACCGCCCTTATCGGAGAGCCACTCGAGGGCGTCTCTTACGTGCGGATACTCACGACGCACAACGGGGAGACAGTCGTTGACAGCATCCCCGCTTAAGAAGTCGCGCAGTGTGATGCGCTTGGAATCTCTTGTCAAATCCGGATGTGAAAAAACCGCCTTGGTCGATACGCAGCACCCCGGTACCAGAACCAGATACCAGAGTTCGGGCAGATCCACTGGCTCCAGGCGCTCGCCGACGCCCTCCGCCCAAGCCGCCCTGCCGCGCACGAACACCGGCACATCGGCACCCAGTGGCAGCGCAATCTCGGACAAGTCGTCCTCGCTCAAGCCGACGCCCCACAGCTGATTGAGCGCCACCAGCGTGGTGGCCGCATCCGAGCTTCCACCACCCAAGCCACCGCCCATTGGCAGATGCTTTTCACAGCGGATATCGACGCCGAGCGCACACCCCGTCGCCCGCTGGAGTGCGAGCGCGGCGCGTACGGTTAAATCATCGCGCTCATCGACACCCGCAAGTGGATCAAGACGGCCTATATGGCCGTCCTCGCGCACGTCAAACCAGAGCCAGTCGCATCGGTTGATGAACTGAAAGACCGTCTGTAGTTCATGGTAGCCATCCGACCGCCGCCCGACGATTCGCAACATGAGATTGAGTTTGGCGGGAGCTGGCCAGGCGTGCGCCCGCGCGTGCTGACGTCCAGCAGGCTCGAGACTGATCACTGCACCTCCTTGGCGGGCGGTGTTGTCGCGGGTTTGGGGTCAGTATCGGAGGCGCCCTGCGAGAGTCGATGACGACCGATGACCGCTTGCAGATAGTCATGCTCGGGATGCGTTTTGATCGCCTCTTCCCAAACCTCCCAAGCCTCGGCGCGTTGCCCCAAGGCCCACAGAACCTCGCCGAGATGTGCTGCGATCTCACCATCGTCGAACTGCTCCAGGGCTTGTTCGAGATACTCGCGCGCCCGCTCGAGATGGCCGAGCCGATAGTTGACCCAACCCATACTGTCGAGAATCGCTGGCTCCTCGGGCTTGAGGGCGTGGGCGCGCTCGATCAAGGCATGCGCCTCGACGTAACGGTCGGTCAGGTCGGCCAGCGTGTAGCCGAGTGCGTTCAACGCGTCGGCATGGTTCTCATCGGCGGCGATGATGCGCCGTAAATCCTGCTCGCCCTGCTCAAGTCGACCTTGTTTGATCGCGTAGAGTCCGCGTGAATACAGCAGGTTGTGATCATCGGGAAAGCGCTCGAGCGCGGTATCGTAGACGGCCATGGCGTCGTCTTGACGACCGGCTTCGTGAAGGATCTCGGCCTCGACCATAAAGAGCGGAATGGCATTGTCCGGGGATTGCTCCCTGAGTCGTTGCAGGATCTCCCGGGCTGGCGCGATCTCGCCGCGCTTGGCACGCAGCAAGGCGATCCTGACCTGGGCATCATCGGTGTTGGCGCCGCCGACCTTGGCATACCAGTCGAGTGCTGCGGGGACGTCCTGCGCGCGCTCGGCAGTTTGCCCTAGATAGAAGGTCGCCTCGTTTTTGCGCGCCCCAGTCTCGAAGAGACGCTTGAAGTAACGCTGGGCGCCGTCAAGGTCTTCCAACTGCAGCGACAGGATGCCGACCGCGAAGAGGACGTCCGGCTCCCGCGGCTGATTGCGTAGCATCCGCTCGAAGACATCGCGTGCGCTCGTGAACTCCTCTTCCTCGACCAGAAATTGCCCGTAGAGCATGCGCAGCGACTGGTCTTCGGGGCTGGCGCTGACGAAACCCTCAAGCAGCGTACGCGCCTCTGAGCGCTGACCCTCCGACAGCAGCAGTCTCACGAGAAACAATCGCGGCGCATTCCAGTCGGGCCGCAGCGCCATTGCCCGGCGTGCCGCCTGATCGGCGATCTCAAACCGGGAGGCGCTCGCGGCAACTACGGCCAGCGACTGCTGTGCGTCGGCATCGTCCGGGTAGAGATCGGCAAGAGACTCCATCAGCGCGATGCGCTTGTCCGGGCTGGGCGAGCGGGCGATGATCGCCGCGGCCTTGACGAAGGCCACGCCGGTGGTATCGGCATCCGATAACGCGATCAGACGCTGCAGATGGATCAGAGCGCCTGCCTGGTCTTCGGCCTTGATTCGCAGAAAGGCGGCGACCTGGTGGACGCCGGAGGCGTCGGGGGCAATATCCAGCCACAGACGGATGCCGCGCTGCGCGGAGACATCGTCGTCGCCGCTGATCGCCGCACGCACCGCCAGCTCGGCCATGCTCGCCGAGCGGGTCAGCTCAGCCGCCTTGTAATAGTGCGTGAAGGCCGTCGCCATGTCGCCGCGACGCCCAGCAATCTCGCCCACCAGAACGGCATAGATCTGATCAGGGAGCAGCCCCTGCTCGCGCGCTTGAGCACCGCTCTGGGGCGTCTCGCCAGCGGGTTCGGGCGATGAGGACGGCATATCTGTCAGCGCGAAAGCCATCCCAGCATAGAGCAAGATGGCCGTCGAGAATCCTGCCAGCAAGGGAAAAGGAGACGAAAAGATCATAGTGTTTAAACCCAGGATTGAATTCCTTCAATGACCGAACCCGTAAGATTCAGATACTCAGTATAACCAAGTGGTTCCGCTGCCTTAAATCAAACGTAGCGGCGCCGATGCGAACTGCGCCCGATCAAGCGCGAGCCGATTCGCTCTGACAATTAAGGATCATTGACACCATTTAGGCTGAAAAATTGGTAACATCAGAGTAGTTTTGAATTCTTAGTCGACATCATAGCGCCTTATGGAGTGAGTTCTGCGGGCGCTAAAGCAGAACCACAAGGACGCACGCCAGGGCCGGACCCAGCAGCGGACGATGTTTGCAACTATCGTCACACCATCCACATCAGATCGTCACGCATTAGTCACATGAAGCTGATTGTTCTCGGACTCAACCACAAGACCGCCCCGATCGAAATCCGCGAACGACTGGCCTTTGGTCCGGACATCATCGCGGGCGCGCTGCGCAACCTGACCGATTGCGGCGGCGTTTGCGAGGGCGTCATCCTCTCCACCTGCAATCGCACCGAACTCTACTGTGCCGTACACGACGGCGCGGAAGAGCAGATGCGCCGCTGGTTGAGCGGATTCCATGGCCTCGAATACGAACGGGTCAATCCTTTTCTCTACGCCCATACCGATCGCGATGCCGTCATCCACCTCCTGAGGGTGTCCAGCGGTCTGGACTCACTGGTCCTCGGCGAGCCCCAGATCCTGGGGCAGGTCAAAACGGCCTATCAAACCGCGATGGACTGTACCTCGACGGCGAAACTGCTCGGGCGGCTCTTTCAGCATGCCTTCTCGGTGGCCAAGACGGTGCGCACCGAAACCGCCATCGGCAGTAGCCCGGTCTCGGTGGCCTTCGCCGCCGTCAACCTTGCGCGCCAGATCTTCAGCGATCTGTCGCAACAGACCGCGCTACTGCTCGGCGCCGGCGAGACCATTGAACTCGCCGCGCGGCATCTGCATCACAATGGCGTCGGGCGCATCATCGTCGCCAATCGCACCGTCGAGCGCGCACACGACCTCGCGGCTCAATTCGATGGCTTTGCCATTTCGCTCACCGAAATCGCCAATCATCTACCCGAGGCCGATATCGTCATCGCCTCTACCGCCAGCCCGCTGCCGGTGCTCGGCAAGGGCACCGTGGAGCGGGCGCTCAAGAAACGCAAGCATCGCCCCATCTTCATGGTCGACATCGCGGTCCCGCGCGACATCGAGCCAGAAGTTGGTGATCTCAATGACGTCTATCTCTACACCGTCGACGATCTGCAGGACGTCATTGAAGAGAGTCTGCGCTCGCGCCAGGCCGCCGCCAGTCAGGCCGAGGAGATCATCGCCTTCCATTCCGGCGAGTTCATGGCCTGGCTGCGCTCGCTCGATGCCGCCGGTCTGATCCAGGACTACCGTCAACGCGGCGAAGAACTGCGCGACGAAGTCCTCGCGCGCGCGCAACGCCAGCTCGACGCGGGCAAGCAACCGTCGGAAGTGCTCAGCTTCCTGGCCCACACGCTGACCAACAAACTGCTACACACACCCAGCTCGCGTCTGCGCCAGGCCGCGCGCGACGGCGATGCCGTCATCCTCGGCGCCGCCAATGAGCTATTCCAGCTCGATCAGGCGCGCACTCAAGCCAACTCATGAATCCATCCATCCGCGGCAAGCTGGAGCGCATCGCGGAGCGCTTCGGCGAAGTTATGGCGCTACTGGCCGAGCCAGAGACGCAGGCCGATAATAATCGCTTCCGCGATTTAAGCCGCGAATACGCCCAGCTCGAGCCGCTAATAAGCTGCTACCGCCAGCATCTCGCCGCCGAGCAAGAGATCGCCGATGCCGGGGAACTGCTGAGCGACCCCGAAATGGCCGCGCTGGCCAAGGACGAACTGGCTGCGGCGGACGCCAAACGCCAGACGCTCGAACATGAGCTGCAGTGTTTGCTGATACCAACGGATCCCAACGACCAGAGCAACGTCTTTCTCGAGGTCCGTGCCGGCACTGGCGGGGCGGAGGCCGCGCTCTTCGCCGATGATCTGATGCGCATGTATATACGCTATGCCGAACTGCTCGGCTGGCGCAGCGAGCTGCTCACGGAGAGCCCCGGAGAGCTTGGCGGCTACAAGGAGGCCGTGATCCGCATCAGCGGCACTGGCGTTTATTCGCGCCTCAAGTTCGAGCCTGGCGCCCATCGTGTCCAGCGTGTGCCGCAGACCGAATCCCAGGGCCGCGTGCATACCTCTGCCTGCACGGTCGCCGTCCTGCCGGAAGTGGACTCGATCGACACCATCGACATCAATGCGGCCGATCTGCGCATCGACACCTACAGATCCTCGGGCGCGGGCGGGCAGCACGTCAACAAGACCGACTCGGCAATTCGCATCACCCACCTGCCATCGGGCATCGTGGTGGAGTGCCAGGAAGAACGCTCGCAGCACAAAAACCGCGCCAAAGCGATGGCCTTATTGCACGCCAAGCTCCTGGCCGGCGCGCGCGAGAGCCAGACCTCTGAGCAATCGGAGTCGCGCAAGCTACAGGTCGGCAGCGGCGATCGCTCCGAGCGCATCCGCACCTACAATTTCCCGCAAAACCGTCTCACCGATCACCGCATCAATCTGACGCTCTACAAGCTCGACGAGATCGTCAACGGCCAGCTTGATCAGGTCATCGAGCCGCTGCTCGCTGAATACCGCACCGAACAGCTTGCGGCGATGATGGACGGCTGATGCCGGCGGATGCCGCGGCCCGTATCGGCGAGACGCTCGCTGAGGCAGCAGCACTGCTGGCCAAGCTCGCCGATGGCGCGCCCCGGCTCGAGGCCGAGCTGCTGCTGAGCGAGGCGACCGGCTGGCCGCGCACCCGATTGATGGCCTGGCCCGAGCAGGCGCTCGACCCTGTCGCCGCGGCAACCTTCGCCGCCCTGCTGCAGCGGCGTCTCGACGGCGAGCCCATCGCCTATATTCGCGCCCGCCAGGCATTCTGGACGCTTGAGCTCAAGGTCTCCCCCGCCACGCTGATCCCGCGCCCGGAGACCGAGCTGCTGGTCGAGACGGCGCTGGAGCGACTGGCGCAATCGGCCCCGCTGCGCATCGCAGACCTCGGCACCGGCTCGGGCGCCATCGCCGCAGCGATGGCCAGCGAGCGGCCCGAGTGGCGCATCATCGCCACCGACACCTCTCTGGCTGCATTGCACATCGCCCGCGAGAACTTCAGCGCACTGGGTTTGAAGCAGGTCGCCGCACTCGCCTCCGATTGGCTCGCGGCCATCGGCCCTTCGAGCTTAGACGCCATCCTCGCCAATCCGCCCTACATCGCCGAGTACGATCCACACCTCGGGCGTGGCGACCTCAGGTTCGAGCCGCGCGCCGCGCTCTCGCCCGGCGGCGACGGGCTGGATGCAATCGGCGCCATCGCACGCGATGCCTCGCGCTGTCTGCGCCCGCGCGGCATCCTGATGGTCGAGCACGGCTTCGATCAGGGCCAGGCCGTCCGGCGGCTCTTTCGCGAACATGGTTTGCACGACTTGGAGACGCGCCAGGATCTCGCCGGTCTAGAGCGCATCACGCTCGGTAAATGCTGACCCAAACCAGCTTGTACATCACAGCCAACCGGCAAGATGTAGCTTGATTATTTCCGATTGCCGATTAGCATGAAGATGCTATGGACATTGCCGACTCAGAACGCATCAAGCATCGCGACATTGCGTTTCAGGAAATTCATCCAAATCCCGATCAGGCCAAAGCGGCGGCGCGCTTTCTCATCGAGGTGGATGGCATTCTGAGCGCCGCTGCCGTGTCGCCTCGTCTGCTGCATGTCCAATACGATGTCTTCATAATCAGTCTGCTCGAAATCGAAGCGGCGCTGATCGAGCTGGGGCTTCATCTCGACACCAATCTGCTCAGCCGTCTCAAGCGCGCACTGCACTACTACACCGAGGAAACCGCCCGCGCCAACGCTGACCACACCCACTGCGAGAGCAATTGCACCGACAAGCTCTTTGCCAAACGCTACGAACTCATCGAGCACGGCTGTCGCGACACACGTCCTGAGCACTGGCGGCAGTATTTATGATCGATGACGAACTGCTCCGCTACAGCCGCCAGATCCTACTGCCGCAGTTTGGTATCGAGGGTCAAGAGCGCTTGCGTGGCGCGCGCGTCCTGATCGCCGGGCTGGGCGGATTGGGTTCACCGGCTGCCATGTATCTGGCCGCCTCGGGCGTTGGACGGCTTTTTCTGGCTGACTTCGACGCCGTGGATCTGTCGAATCTACAACGCCAGATTTTGCATACTTCCGAGCGGATCGGGATGTCTAAGGCCGACTCGGCAAAGATCGCGCTCAAGGCGCTCAATCCGACTGTCGAACTCATCACGGTCAAGCCGAGCCTCACGCAACAGCGACTGCCGCAGCTGCTCGCGCAGGTCGATCTGGTCATGGACTGCTGCGATAATTTTCCGACCCGCTTCGTGCTCAATGCGGCCTGCTCTGCCGCAGGGATTCCGCTCGTCTCTGGCGCTGCGATCCGCACCGAGGGCCAGGTGGCGGCCTTTTCAGGACAGGTTGGCGACCCCTGCTACCGTTGCCTTTACCCGGATGAGGGCAGTATTGATGAGACCTGCGCCGCACAGGGCGTTCTCGCCCCCGTCGTCGGCATCATCGGCAGCATTCAGGCAACCGAGGCAATCAAGATTCTCACGGGTATCGGCACCCCGCTCTACGGGCGTCTGCTACTGCTCGACGCAGCCGCCATGGAGTGGCGCAGCCTGCGTCTGCTCGTCGATCCCGACTGCCCGGTGTGCGCCGCAAAACGTTAGCCGCCGCATCATGGCGTAGACCACTTTCCCACCAATGCGGTGCTGTTGCCCATGCGTTTTGAAGTCAGCCAAGCCGAGATCAAACAGGCCAATGTTCCCCATGAACTTTTCCTCACCAACCTGATCGGCAATCATATTCTCATGGCGGTCGGTCTCGGCGGTCTCGCGGGGAGTTTCCCCTGGGTCATGGCGATCATACCGACGGTCTCTTTCTCCATCCTCGGCTATACCCTCTGGCGGGCGCGTCGCTCAGTCGAGCGCGACTCCTGGTACGTGATGTGTCACTGGCAAATGTGCGCCCACCGCAGTCGCATCTTCATGCTGATGCTCAGTTTGCTGATGCTTGCGGCGCTACTGGGCTGGGTCGGTTACGCTTATGGCGGAATGATGAAAGAGGCCGTGCTGGCGCTGGTGGCCGGGATCAGCGGTTTGCCCGTGATGATCACTATTTTGGTGCTGGTGATGGTCGAATCGGACGCGCTCTACAATGCCAATGAGGCCAAACTGCCAAACTGGATCGTCGCGCGCTTTCCCAATCCAGACGCCCGCATTATCCCCGACGATGACGCGCCGGACTGACGCGCCCCGATCAGCCGCCCATCAAGGCATAGTCCAGAACTAACCCAACGAAGACCAGCATACCGAAGTAGTTATTGCTCAGAAATGCCTGGAAGCAGAGAGCGGTATTGCGATTGCGCATCAGCAGTTGTTGATAGACCGACAGCACGGCGGCCCCAGCCAATCCGCCGTTGTAGAGCATGCCGCGTCCACTTTCCTGACCGACCCAGAACAATATAGCGAGCATGAGAACCTGCAACACGCCGATCAGAAAACGATCCCAGCGTCCAAAAAGAATCGCCGTCGACTTGACCCCGATTTTGAGGTCGTCCTCGCGGTCGACCATGGCATATTGGGTGTCGTAGATCAGCGCCCAGACCAGCGCCGCCCCAAAAAGCGCCCAGGCATATCCCGGAATTGTCCCGGTCACCGCCATGAAGGCCATGGGCACCGCCCAGCCGAACGCCGCCCCGAGAAAGAGCTGGGGCACATGAGTGAAGCGCTTCATGAAGGGATAGATCAGGGTCAGGAGCAACGCCGGGACCGAGAGCGCCACCGTCTGCCAATTTAACTGGAGCACCAGCCCAAAGGCCATGAGACAGAGCACGACGAAGACCGCCACGGCCTCCTTGGGGGTGACCTCGCCGGTTGCCAGGGGGCGCTGATTCGTTCGAGCGACATGCCCGTCGAAGTCGCGGTCTGCGTAGTCGTTGATCGCACAGCCGGCCGAGCGCATCAGCACCACTCCCAGCACGAAGATCAGCATCACCGGCCAGGGCGGCTGTCCGTCTCCCGCTAGCCAGAGCGCCCAGAGCGCCGGCCACATCAGCAGAAAAATGCCGATCGGGCGATGCAGCCGCACCAGAAGATAGTAGTTATAGAGACGCTCGCGCCAGGAGAACGGCCGCTGTTGACGCGCTTTCAGCTCGGGAAGACTCATGTTGCAGGGCAATCGTGTAATTTTATTGTCGGTGATGGTCGTATGCTGGTGATTATGGCACAGCCTAAACCTGCCCATAACCCTCGCGAGCGCCGAGCCAGCGTGCGATCAGGGGTTCGGCGACATCGGGATGCACCGAGAGGATGCGGTCGGCTGCGTGCTGGGCGGCGGTCAGGAGGTGCTGGTCGCGTAGCGGATCGGCGATCTTGAATTGAATGCTGCCGGTCTGGCGCGTGCCGAGAACTTCTCCAGCGCCGCGAATGGCCAGATCGCGCTCGGCGATCTCAAACCCGCTGGTGGTGGAGCGCAGGATGCCCAAACGCTCATGCGCGATCTGCGAGAGTGGGGCGTGGTAGAGCAGCAGACAATGACTCTCGATCAGGCCGCGCCCGACCCGCCCGCGCAGTTGATGGAGTTGAGCCAGCCCGAGACGCTCGGGGTTCTCGATGATCATCAGACTCGCATTGGGCACATCGACACCAACCTCGATCACCGTGGTCGCGACCAGCAGATCCAGCGCGCCGGTGGCAAATTGTGCCATCACCGCATCGCGCTCGGACGCCTTGAGCCGACCGTGAACCAGACCGACACGCAGCCCCGGCAGACCCTCGGTCAACTGACGGGCGGTGTCCTCGGCGGCCTGGCACTCGAGCGCCTCGGACTCCTCAATCAGCGTACAGACCCAATAGGCTTGCCGCCCCTGGGTGCAGGCACACATGACGCGCTCGATGACCTCGTCGCGCCGGGTGTCGGGAACCGCGACGGTGGTGATCGGGGTGCGCCCCGGCGGCAGCGTATCGATGATGGAGAGATCGAGATCGGCATAGAACGTCATGGCGAGCGAGCGCGGGATCGGCGTCGCGGTCATGATGAGCTGATGGGGCGCCACGCCGGAGCGCTCGCCCTTCTCGCGCAGCTTCATGCGCTGATGGACGCCGAAGCGATGCTGCTCGTCGACCACCACCAGCCCCAGATCCCGAAAGACCACCTCATCCTGAAACAACGCATGGGTGCCAACCACCAGCCGCGCGGCGCCACTGGCGATTGCTTCCAGACGCTGCGAACGCTCGCGCCCTTTGTGACGCCCCGCCAGCCACAGTGGCACGACACCCAGCGGCTGGAGCCAACCATCGAGACTGCGCAAGTGCTGCTCCGAAAGCAGCTCGGTCGGCGCCATCAAGGCCACCTGAAAGCCCGCCTCCAGCGCCTGGAGCGCGGCGAGCGCGGCGACCACGGTCTTGCCCGCGCCGACATCACCCTGCAGGAGACGCTGCATCGGTCGCGGCTGCATCAGATCCGAGGCGATCTCGCCGACTACCCGCTCCTGCGCCGCAGTCAGCGCAAAGGGCAGCCCGGCGCGCAACCGTCCGCGCAGCCTGCCGTCACCCGCCAGGAGCGGGGCCGCGATCTGGCGCTGCGTCAAGCGCATCCGCCGCAGACTGACCTGATGGGCGACCAGCTCCTCGAACGCCAACCGCACAAAGGCCGGGTGGCGCCGCTCCAGCAGCTCCTCCAGGCTTGCCTCCAGCGGCGGATGATGCAGATAGCGCAGCGCCTCAGCCAAACTCGGCAGCCCCAAATGCGCCAGCGTCTCGCCCGGCAGCAGCTCGAGCGGACTCAACTGCGCCATGAGCGCCAGCGCCTGCTCGGTAAGACCGCGCCAGGCGGCCTGTTGCAGCCCCTCGGTGGAGGGATAGATCGGTGTGAGCCGAGCGTCAGCCGGATCGTCCTCGCCCTCGCGCAGACGATACTCGGGGTGGATCATTTCAAGCTCGGTTGGGCCTTGGCGTACCTCGCTGTAGCAGCGCAGACGCGCACCCGTCTTGAGTGAGGCCGCCTGCTGGGTGGAAAAATGGAAAAAGCGCAGCATCACCAGACTGCCCACTGAATCGCCCAGCCAGACCTTGAGCGATCGGCGCCGACCCATTGCGATTTCGGCACCCAGGATCTCGCCCTCGATCAGCGCCTCGACACCGGGGCGCAGATCCGCGATAGATATCAAGCGGGTACGGTCCTGATAACGGACCGGCAGATGAAACAGTACGTCCTGAACACTCTGGATGCCGAGTCTGGCCAGCCGCTCGGCAACCTTGGGTCCAACCCGTTTGAGCGACTCAACGCTAATGCTGCCCAGGCTTTGAACACCGACCGTCGAATCCGTCGCAATCTGTGTCAAAGTCTGGTCTTTCGGGTCGGATACGGACGCGTCCGACGCCAGTGAACCAGTCGCTTGAGAGGAACTATCAGCCATGATCGCCCAACGCACACTGACACTCAGCACCCGCGGACGCGGCACCTATGACATCACCCACCAGGTCCGCGAACAGATCCGCGAGAGCGCTATTCGGCTCGGGACTTGCCACCTGTTCGTCCAGCACACCAGTGCCTCGCTGGTGGTCTGCGAGAACGCCGATCCAACGGTGCGTCGCGATCTTGAGGCATTTCTGGCGCGACTGGCGCCGGACGGCGATCGGCTGTTCCAGCACACCGACGAGGGTCCAGACGACATGCCCGCGCATCTGCGCGCCATCCTCACCAACATGGATCTCACGGTCCCGGTACGCGACGGTGACTGTCTGCTCGGAACCTGGCAAGGTATCTATCTCTACGAGCATCGCACCCACCCGCACCGGCGCTGTATCATCCTGACGATCAGCGGACAATAGCGCGCGCCATGCCCCGCAATGGTTTCGCCGGGCAGACAGCGATCCCATCGGCTACCAGGCCGAGGAGATCCGCGCGCCACTCGATCCACCCTTGCTGGAGCGGATGGCCTGGGCGAGCTGATGCACGGCCATGGCGTAATAGGTGCTGTGGTTGTAGCGGGTGATGACATAGAAGTTCTGAAGCCCGAGCCAGTACTCATAACCGCCCCGAGCGTCCAGCTCGAGCAGACTCACCTGTCCGGCCCGCCCGAGCGATCCGGCCGGCGTGATTCCGCGACCGGACAGTTCGCCCAGACCGTACTTGGTCTTGAAGCCACTCTTCATGGCCCTAGCGCGCGCGGGCGATGAGACACGCGCCCGTACCGTCACAGGCTCCCCCGACCGCCAGCCATGACGCACGAAATAGTTGGCGACACTGCCGATGGCGTCGGCCGGATCCCACAGATCGCGATGTCCGTCTCCGCTGTGATCGACGGCGTATTCGCGGAAGCTTGAGGGCATGAACTGACCCAGCCCCATGGCGCCGGCGAAGGAGCCACGCGGCGTGAAAGGGTCTAGCCCCTCGTCGCGGGCCATGATCAGAAAGCTCTCCAGCTCGCCGGAAAAATACTCGGCGCGGCGCGGATAGGCGAACGAGAGCGTTGCCAGCGCGTCGATGGTGCGCGTCTTGCCGACGAAGCCGCCGTAGCGGGTCTCCACGCCGATGATGGCGACAATGTACTCAGGCGGCACGCCGTACCTGGAGGCGGCGCGATCGAGCGCGGATTGATTGCGCCGCCAGAAGCTCACGCCGTTGGAGATCGACTCGTTGGTCAGGAACTTGGCGCGATAGCGGGTCCAGGCGCCGTTGGGTCCAGAGCTACTGCGCGGCGCCTGACGGTCCATCAGATCGATGATGGACTGCTTGCGCTGTGCCCCGGAGAGGATCGCGGCCGTGCGGCTCGGCGCGAAACCCTGTCGCTCCATCCTGCGGATGAAGGTATCGACACCAGGCGATCCAGCGAAATCCCCCCTGACGTCGCTTGAGCCGCGATAGGCATCCTCGCGGGTATCCGAAGAACCGCAGCCGGCAAGCAGGAGCACAGAGAATAAAATTACAAGAGACGAGAAGATACGCATGATGTCGATGCCCGAACGTGTTAAAGCTTGGGGGAGCATTCTAGGGCAAGTGTTTGAGATAACAAGACAAGGCGCGATTTCTTTGAAAGCGCGGCTGAATGATTAGCCGCTTACCTTAATGATCGAGCACCATGACGGCATCCATTTCGACCGCAGCCCCCTTGGGCAGAGCCGCCTCGCCGATCGCTGCGCGTGCCGGGTAAGGCTGCTGAAAATACTCGGCCATGACCTGATTGAGCAGCGCGAAATCATTGAGATCAGTCAGAAAGATATTGAGCTTGACGACATCGGCCAAACTCCCATTGGCCGCCTGCGCGACCGCGCTGAGATTGTCGAAAACGCGCCGGATCTGGGCCTCCATGTCGCCATCTACCAGCTCCATGGTCTGCGGCACCAACGGAATCTGACCCGAGAGATACACCGTATCGCCAACCCGAACCGCCTGAGCGTATGTGCCGATGGCGCGTGGCGCCAGATCGGTCTGAATGATCTGCCTGTTCATGGGCTTGCCCTTGCATTGTGGAACAGAACCGACGTAAAACAGCAGGAACCACCTGTCCTATGACGGCTATAAAACCAGACGGCTGCGCCGTCCTTCCCGCCCTGAAGCACGGGGCTTGCCGTGCAACTGGCCAAAATTGAGCACAGGCTCAAACTAGCGCGGGGCTGAGTCGGTATACTCTCAGTCATGGCGATTCCGGATCAATCCCAAATGTCCGCACTGTACACATCCAGCCTCAAGCACCTGCCACTCATCGCGCGCGGCAAGGTTCGCGACCTCTATCAGGCTGGCGCCGATCATTTGCTGGTGGTTGCCAGCGACCGGCTGTCGGCCTTCGATGTGGTGCTGCCACAACCCATTCCCGGTAAGGGTGAGGTGCTCACCCGGCTGTCTAATTTCTGGTTCGCACGCACCGCCGGACTGATTCCGAACCATCTCTCCGGGATGCCGGTCGAGACCATCGTCACCGATGCGGCCGAGCGCGCCCAGCTCGGCGATCGGGCCATGGTCGTGCGCCGTCTCACACCACTGCCGATCGAGTCCATCGTGCGCGGCTATCTCATCGGCTCTGGCTGGAAGGACTATCAGCGCACCGGCGCGGTCTGCGCCATCGCCCTGCCTGCCGGACTGCGTCAGGCCGACCAGCTCCCCGAACCCATCTATACGCCATCGACCAAGGCCGAGATCGGCGCTCATGATGAGAACGTCGATTTCGCACGGACCGTCGCGCTACTCGGCGGCGATCTGGCCGAGCAGGTGCGCGCGGTCAGTCTCGCCATCTATGCCGACTGCGCGGCCTATGCTCGCCAGCGCGGCATCATCATCGCCGACACCAAGCTTGAATTCGGTCTCGACGATGCCGGGCGGCTGCATCTGATTGATGAGGTGCTCACACCCGATTCATCGCGTTTTTGGCCCGCCGATCAGTATCGTCCCGACACCAGCCCGCCGAGTTTCGACAAACAGTTCGTGCGCGATTATCTCGAAACGCTCGACTGGGACAAAACAGCGCCCGGACCAGAACTCCCCCAGACGATCATCGAGCGCACGGCGGCGAAGTATCAGGAGGCCGAGCGACGGCTGACAACGTTGACTTGAACGCGACAACCACCATGAAGAACCAGTATGCGCAGCAATGAAATCCAGCCAGGCATGCGCTTGGCGAAGAGTATCTATGATCCCAATGGCAACATCTTGATGCGAGCGGGCGCCGTTATCACGCAGCGTCATCTCAAGGCATTCAAGTCATGGGGGATTCTGGAGGCGTCCATCCAGCCAGACGCCGAGACCAGCCATGGACCAACCGCCGATCTCGTCGCCACCGCCGAGATCCGCGCCCTGCTCGAGAGCCAGTTTAGCCTGAGCAACCTTGAGCATCCCGTCGTCCAGGCCATCCACGATCTTTGCCTCGCACGCGCCATCGGGCAGCGTTAGATCAGCGCCATGTCAGATCAGCGCACGGATATCCTCGAGCGTCTCGACGACCTGCCCAGCCTGCCGGGCGTCTATTACCGTGTCCGCGAGACGCTGGAAGACCCCGAGGGATCACTAGAAACGATCGCCAGACTCATCGCGGCCGATCCGGCTATGAGCGCGCGTCTGCTGCGTGTCGCCAACAGCCCTCTCTACGGATTGGCCGCCAAGGTCGACAGTGTGTTGCGGGCGCTCTCACTCATCGGCACCGTCGAGACACACCATCTCATCTTATCGACCGCTCTGATCACGACGTTTCGCGATCTGCCGTTGGGCGCTGTTTCGATGCGCTCGTTTTGGGAGCACAGCATTGCTTGTGCCGTCACGGCGCGTCTGATCGCGCGCATCGGCGGGCGGGCCAGCCCCGAGCACGCCTATCTCGCGGGTCTGCTCCATGATATCGGTCGTCTGCCGTTGTTCATCCTTGAGCCGCACCTCATGAGCGCCACGCTGCATGCACATCGGCAGCGTCAAGGACACCTACACGATCTCGAACGCGAATGCTTCGGCACGACCCACGCCGAGATCGGCGCCGCGCTCCTGCATGCCTGGCAAATTCCCGAACGGTTCTGCCTGGCGACCGCTCACCATCACGCCCCAACAGGTGCACAAGGCTCGATCGATGAAGCCGCCATCACGCATATCGCCGATCTGATCGTCAACAGTCTGCGCATCGGCAGCAGCGGAACGCGCTGGGTTCCGGCCCTCGACGACGCCGCCTGGCGGGCCACCGGACTCGAGACCGGGGATCTTTCAGCCGTGATGGAAACCACCATCAGCACCGTGCGAGACGTCACGTCCGCATTTTTAGAGCACTGATGGCGCTGGCTCCCCAACCCAGATACCAGGCTCCCGCCGAATCTCCCGGCGACCTGTCGCGCGGCGGCGCCAAAACGCATTTACCGCTTGCGCTGGATATCCTGCGCGAGGCCATTACGCGCTTCCCGGCCTGTCGCACGCTGGCCGAGCTGTTCAGCGTCTTCAATCAGTGCTCCAGCACGCTCCTGCCGACGGCTCAAAGCGGCTTTTTGCTGCGCCAACCGGATGCCTGCTTCGAGCTGGCCTACTACTCGCCCAACACGACCGGGACCAGCATCCGCGACCTCACCGAGCACCTGATCGAATCCGGACACTTCGCCCAGGCGCTCAAGCAGGGGATCTATCGCCATCGGGACGCAACCGGACAAACCAGCCTGATGGTGCGTATCGCCACACCGCAACGCATCTATGGCATCGCCCTATGGTCGGGCACGTGCATCCCCACTCAGCTCCATCAAGCACTCGGCGCGCTCACCGATCTGATCGCCCTGAGCTTCGACCACTTTCAGGGCGGGGCCGATGCCTTTCTCGTGACCACGCACGACGAACGCCCGGCACCTGCCGATGGGGCGTATCCGCACCTCGATATCGCCATTCCCGCCGATCAGCTCACCGGGCTGCCCCATCGCACGCACTTTCTGCGCTTCCTGCGCACGGCCGTGGAAGAACGCACGGCGCAGACCTGCGTCGGCACCATCTTGCTCGACATCGACGGCTTTAACCGCGTCAATAGCGAGCTGGGCTGCGACACTGGCGACCAGGTGCTGCGCGATGTCGCACAGCGTCTCGATAACGCATTGCGCTCGCGGTTCGTCTACGAAACCCTCGGCGTCGCCGATCGTGACCTCTGCTTCGCGCGCACCGGGGCCGACGAGTTCGGGCTGGCAATCGCACGCCTGCCCAATCCAGCACAGCTCCCAGAAGTCGCCAACCATCTGCACCAACACGTCGCCGAGGGCTTTCTCCAGCACAACTCCAGACTCTATCTGTCGGTCAGCATGGGGCTGGCCGTGTCAGAGTCTATGACGGCCTTCGCCTCACCGCAGACGCTCATGCGTGACGCCGACACCGCGCTCAAGAAGGCCAAATCAAGCGGACGCAACAAGCATGTGCTCTATACCCCGCACCGGGCCGAGACAGGCTCCTCGCATCTGCGCATCGAATCACTGCTCCAGGAGGCGCTGCGCCAGAACCGATTCGTCCTGCATTATCAGCCGCTCTTTGAGCTGACCGACACTCGGCTGATCGGGGCCGAGGTGCTGTTGCGCCTAAACATGGATGACGGCACACCCATTCCACCCTCGCAATTCATCCCGGTCGCCGAGAGCACTGGGCAGATCGTGGAGATCGGCGAATGGGTCACGCGTCAACTGTGCCGCCAGATCCATCGGTGGGATGCGCAAGCGCTCCCGGCCATACCGTTCGCCGTCAATGTCTCGGCCATCGAATTCAGCCAGCCCGGGCTGACCGAGCGCATCGTAGAGATTCTCGCGCAGGAAGGTGTCACACCCGCGCGCATCAAAATCGAGATCACCGAAACGGCTATCGCGCGCAACGAGGCGCAGGCGCTGGCCAACATCCGCGCGTTGCGCGCGGCTGGATTCGAGGTCTGGATTGATGACTTCGGCACCGGATATTCATCACTGAAGTCGATCAAAAATTTCCCGATCAGCGGGTTCAAGCTCGATCGGGAGTTCGTCAAGGATCTGGTCGGAGACCCCGCCGCAGAAGTGATCGCAGCCTCTATCCTTACGATGGCCAGCCAGCTCGGCTATCCGGTGGTCGCTGAAGGGATCGAGACGGCGGCTCAGTTGGCCTTTCTACGCGGTGAGGGTTGCGCGTGTGGCCAGGGTTTCTATCTCGGTCGCCCGGTCGCGGCCGATGACTTCGAGTCCAATCATCTGCTTTCGGCAGTCGCACCCGAATGAGCTAACGCTTACCAAGGCTCGGCACGGGTCTGCGCTTGTCGAGCAGATGCCAGAGGCTCAACAGTGGATGGCGCAGCAGCATGCGCGGTCCAGCGTAGCGCATCACCGCCTTGACCCGCTCGCGCATCAGCCGACTGTAACAATGCACCTGGCAGAAATTACAGGCAGGCTTGTGCTCCTGAAAGGGGCAGACTTCCAGGCGTCGACGCGCGTAGTCCAAAAGCCCGGCGCACTCCTCGCAGAGTCCGCGCGGCTGGGCGTGATGATCACGGCAGTAGATGCGCGACATGGCCGCGATGGTCTTGTACTCGCGCAGTAGCCTGCTGTGGCTTGTGTGTATATTCAATGACACCACGCTGTCTGGCTCCCGCGCTTGATTGGCAATCCTCGGATCGAACACGCCAAACGCTCGCTCACTCAGATCGCCCGCGCCTTGATCGGAGTCAAATCAGGGCCGCTGGGAATTCAGTGTGCCGATCGATAGCGGTCCCGGCGAGAGCCGGTCCTCAAGCTCGGCGATGCGCATCAGCGCGGGCACGTCAAGAATATCGACCTGAGCGCCGCGCATCCGAATGATCCCTTGAGCGGTGAGCGATTTCAGCACCCGCGAAAAGGTCTCCGGCTGCACCGAGAGCCGCGAGGCCAGCACGCCCTTGCGTACATCCAGCTCCAGCGCGTCTCGGCCAGGAACCAGCTTAGCGGCCAGATAGCGGGCGACCCGGCTGGTGGCGGTATGCAGGGTGAGATCGTCGATCTCGCCGATCAGACCACGCAGACGCTGGCTCAAGGCCCCGAGCACCACAAAACAGGTATCGACCGACTCGCGCAGCATGGCGGCAAAGTTCTTGGCATCGATGGCCAGCAGCTCGGAAGGGCCGAGCGCGGCCGCACAAACCGGGTAGCGCGGTGCGCTGAGAAACATCAGCGCCTCGGCAAAGGTCTGGCCGGGGCTGACGATCTCGATGACCTTCTCCGCGCCCTCAGGCGAGAGACGGTAAAGCCGCATCTGCCCTTGCAGCAGCAGATAGAAGCGCTCCGCCGCGTCTCCCTGGCTGAATAAGAGCTGATCGGCGCTCAGCTTTACGCGCACGGTATGCTCGCTGACACGCGCGAGCTGCGCGAGGTCCAGCCGCGAAAGAAGTGGCGCACGGCGTAATGTCTCGATCATTTATCACCCGGTAAAAACGCCGCCGTTCAGGGCGGGCAAAGATACGTTTTTTCACAAACCAGCTTAAGCTAGCCGCCCGCACAATTCCCGCCGTCCCCCTGAACCTTGAACCCCCCGATTTTTGTATATACAGTGTTAAGTGTGCTAACACTTACACCTTGCTGTAGATAAGCCATTTAGCCATCTTCCGATGGCGTCCGAAACCAGAAGTGCGTATATACAAGAACTTGCAAACGGAGTTTGGCAATGTCTTTGATTATCTCAGCTAGGGTGCGGGAGAAGCTGAAGCAGAAGCATCGCGTCTCAGAAGACGAGATTATCGACTGCTTTGCCAACATCAATGGAAGATACCTTCGCGACAAGCGCGAGCAACACCAGACGAATCCGCCGACTCTGTGGTTTATTGCTGAAACAGACTCTTAAAGGTTGCCTTTATGCAAATGCCAGACGGCATTGAGATCAAAACAGCGTATGAGCCAAACGATACAGAAAAAAAGCTATATAAAGATCACGGTAGTTAGGCTCTCGCATTGAGAATAGAGGCAAATAACATGACAACAGACCGCACAATCCAGGGGACTGAAGAGGCTTGGGAGCAGCGCGAGCTTGGCGCCGATGCCGACTTCGTTGTGGTCGCGGAAGACGTCGACCAGGCAGCGATCGATGAGGCGCTCGAGCTGCAGGCAATCTCAATCAGGCTGCAGAAATCGCTGATCGACGACTTCAAAATGATCGCAAGATTGAACGGCGTTGGTTATCAGCCGCTCATGCGTCAAGTCCTCAAGCGTTTCGCAGATTGCGAAAAGAAAGCCATCCTTCGACAGGCCGTTGCCGAAGTTGAAGCGCGACGCAAAGAACAACAGCTCAAGGCTGAGGCCGAGGAACTGCGCTCGGGAACTCACGGCTAGACAAACCGGAACGGGTCCGGTCCCGGCAGCGAGCGCCGATCTAATCTAACGTCTCCACCTCAAACCCTACCACCGCCCGGCGCTCGCGGCTGAATTCCACACCGATCAGATGGATCGGCTCACCGCCCGCGCGGTATTTGTCGGCATAGCCGCGCGTCTTGATCTGCTCCAGCGCCCGTCCGTCCGGTTCCAGCTCGAGCACTTTGAATTCAAACAGATAGACACGCCCCCTGAAGCGCACACTCATGTCGAGCCGACCATGTCGACTGGCGTCCTCGAGCACGATGTCCAGCCCCAGCGCGGCGAAGTAAGAGTAGAAGATGCTGGCGTAATAGCCCTCGTAGCGGGCAATGGGGTTGTTGCGAAACCAGTCGCTCGGGATGCTCGCAAAGAAGGCATCGAACAGCGCATGCAGCCCGGCGCAATCGCCCGCGTCGAGCAACTGCAGCAGTCTCAGTCGGTTGGCGAAGGCGCGCTGTCCATCGACGCCATAGCCGATCAGTAGCGCGGCGTTGAGACTAGTCTCGACCTCGTGATTGGGATAGCCCAGGGTATAGACCCAGTAGCCGGTCAGTGGCTCCTCGACCTGATGAATGGTCAGATAGCCGGTCTGAAACAGCAGCGCATCGCTGTTGATCTGCTCGACATTGAAGGTCGAGAGCAGCTCAAGACTGGTCTGACGGTAGGCTAGGTCGGGGGTGAAATAGCCGCGCTGGGTGAGTACGTCGACCAGGAAGGTCGGCGTGCCGGTCTCGAACCACCAGGGGCGGAATTGGCGCTTCTGAAACAGCAACAGCACATCGAAGGGATTGTAGACCGACTCGCCAGTCCAGCTATAGCCGTTGTACCAGCGGCGAATCTCCTCGACGTCCAACCCCTCCAACTCGGGCGCGAAGACCGTCTCCAGATCCTGCTGGGTGTAGCCGCACAACGCTGAGTACCCGTGATCGATGGTGATATCGCTGAGGTTGTTGAACCTCCCCACGGCTAAAGCCGGGGGATTCCGGGAGGGATCATGCGGCACGCCGCACGTCCCGTTCGAGGGTCGTTCCGACCCCAGCCATGAGCGTGTTGATCGCAGCGTTCTGATCGCGATCATGAGGCGTTCCACACGCCACACACTCCCATGTCCTCACTGACAGTCCTGCAAGCCCGGTAGGCCCAGATAGGCACCCACAGGCCGAACAGATCCTGGTGGAATTGCGGGAAGCGACTTCTTGATACTGCGTACCGCCAGCATGGCTCTTGTACGCAAGCATTGCACGAAGTTGAGCATGGGCACTGGAGGCCACGCTCTTCCCAAATGTCCGTGCCATTCCCTTGGTGTTGTCCTTGGAAAATACGATGACCGTGTTTTCCTGTACCAGTCGCAGCGACAGCTTGTGGTTGCGATCCGTGCGCTGGTGTTTAATCCGCTCATTCAGCCGGGCGGTCAGCTTTCGATTGCC
>JARIBS010000056.1 GCA_029257385.1 Thiorhodococcus sp. | reverse complement strand
TTGCGCGCGTCAATGACGAAGAGTAGGGAGACGATGCCGCTGGCCAGCATCACGCCGCCAAGCGCCAACACCGCTAATGTGCCGAAGAAGTAGGGAAGCGCAATCGCCGCGATCCCGAGCAGGATTGAGAGTATGGCAAAGATTTTTGTTGAACTCATGATTGGGCCTTCCAAGGGTTGAGAAGCGACACACCAGACGATTGAAAATCGGTCACGTTTCGCGTGACGACAGTCATGCCATGAACGAGCGCGGTTGCTGCGATCAGGCTATCCATGACGGGACGCGGGTCTGGTACATGAAGCGCCGCGCTGCGCTTTGCCACCGCCGTATCAATTTGCCACCGCCGTATCAACCGGCAGGATGCGCCCGGCGAAGGCAGGCAAAACCTGGCGCTCGAACCAAGCCCGGAAAATAGCGTCTTGTGGTGGGTCGCGGCGCTCGAGCAGCAACACACCCATTTCCAATTCCTGCACGGTCATAGCCGACACATACAAGTCTACGGAGTCCACGCTGTCGGCCCATTGAGCCACGTTCTTGTCGGCTCGGCCAAGGCGGATTTTTCGCAGTTCAGAAACCACATTGGTATCAAGAATGAACATCAGGAAAAGTCCGCAGGACGTGCAAGATCACGCAAACGCGGAGTTTCAAAATCAACGTCGCTGTCCGGCATTGCCAGCAAATCGGCAATCTGCTGTCGGCTTCCCGTGAGACGCTGATACAGCTCTATGCTCATCAGAACATGGGCCGGTTTGCCCCGGTCTGTGATGAACACTGGTCCATTGTTTGCAGCCCGCTTTGCCTCGCTCGCGGCCTGATTAAACTCGCGGCTTGAGAGGGTGGTGATGGTCATGGCGGCACCTCGCATGAATGAAGAACGTAAATACGTTACTACATAAGCAGAGCGCGGCTCGAAGCGCCGTCAATGCTTGCACCAGCGAGCGGATGTTGACTCGCGACGGCGATGGGACTTGCTGATACCACTTTCAGACCAGACCTTGCTCCAATCGAGCGCTTAGAACCGCTATGTACGTTTTCCGGATCGCGAGGTGATCAATGATGAAATGGCTAGGAACGTTCAGCAGGGCCGCGCTGGCAGGCTCGCTGGTGCTTTTGGGAGGATATGCCATGGCAACCGAGGAACCCGCCTACACAGTCACCCGTGAAGGGCCGGACTTTGAACTGCGGCGCTACCAGCCCCAGTTGCTGGCCGAAACCGAAGTAGACGGCCGCTTCGACCAAGCGGGCAACCAGGCGTTTCGCATCCTTGCCGACTACATCTTCGGCAACAACCAAGCGGCCGAAAAGATCGCGATGACCGCGCCGGTCAGTCAGCGCCCGGCTGAAGCGGCGGGCGATCAGGATCGCGGTACGCGCATCGAGATGACCGCCCCGGTGACCCAACAAGCCGCAAGCGCACAAACCGACACCTTCGTGGTCAGCTTCCTGATGCCGGCGCGTTTTACCCTCGACACCGTGCCGCGACCCAACGATGCGCGGGTCAGGCTGCGCGAGGAACCCGCTCGGCTGATGGCCGCGTTGCGCTATTCCGGGAGCTGGGATGAATCGCACTATCGAACCCATGAGGCGCGGTTGATGAAGGCCGTGCGTGCCGCGGGCCTGAGTCCGCTCGGCGAGCCGGTCTATGCACGCTATAACTCACCGCTCTCGCTGCCGTTCACGCGGCGCAACGAGGTGCTGATTGAGGTCGCCGAGCCGCAACAGTAAGACGGTGGGCCGAGCCTCGCTCGACCCACCGTCGATTGGTTTTTCGTCTTCCAAGGGTGCGGGTTCATGCCACGATCGACGCCTCGGTCAAGCAGGGGATTCCGGCCGCCCTTCTACCTCCTCTCGGCGATTCAGGGCGTTGTGTGGGTGCGTGCCAGATCGAAGCGATCGGCATTCATGACCTTGGTCCATGCGGCCACGAAGTCTTGGACGAACTTCTCCTGGTTGTCATCCTGCGCATAGACTTCGGCATAGGCGCGTAGGATCGCGTTGGAGCCGAAGACTAGATCGACCCTGGTCGCAGTCCATTTGAGCGCGCCCGTCTTGCGGTCACGGATTTCATAGAGATTGTCGCCCGTTGGCACCCAGTTGTACGCCATATCCGTCAGGTTGACGAAGAAATCGTTCGTCAGCGCACCTTCGCGATCGGTGAGTACACCGTGCTTGGTCGCGCCGTGATTGGTGCCCAGGACACGCATGCCGCCGACGAGCACCGTCATCTCAGGAGCGGTCAGGCCCATGAGCTGCGTGCGATCAAGCATCAGTTCCTCAGCGCTGACGACGTAGTCCTTCTTTAACCAGTTGCGGTAGCCGTCATGGATGGGTTCCAGCGGCTCGAAGGACTCGGCATCCGTCATTGCCTCGGTGGCGTCGCCCCGGCCGGGCGTAAAGGGAACCCTGACATCGAAACCGCCCGCCCGGGCCGCCTGCTCGATACCGACATTGCCGGCTAGGACGATGACATCGGCCAGGCTGGCACCCGTCTCGGCGGCGATACGTTCGAGCTTGCCCAACACTTTGGCAAGACGCGCAGGCTCGTTGCCCTTCCAGTCTTTCTGCGGAGCCAACCGGATACGTGCGCCGTTGGCACCACCACGCCTGTCGGAGCCACGGAAGGTGCGCGCGCTGTCCCAAGCGGTTGCGACCATCTCGCTGACACTCAAGCCGCTGGCGGCGATACTGGCCTTGACTGCGTCGATGTCGTAATCGGTGCGTCCGGCGGGTACTGGGTCTTGCCAGATCAGGTCTTCCTGCGGGACAGCAGGGCCGATATAGCGCGCTTTGGGTCCCATATCGCGGTGCGTGAGCTTGAACCAGGCACGCGCGAAAACCTCCGAGAAGTACGCTGGATCCTGGTAGAAGCGCTCGGAGATCTTGCGATACTCCGGGTCCATCTTCATCGCCATGTCGGCATCGGTCATGATCGGGTTGCAGCGGATCGATGGATCCTCGACATCGACCGGCTTGTTTGCTTCATCGATGCCGATCGGTTCCCATTGCCAGGCGCCGGCGGGGCTTTTCCTCAGCTCCCACTCATGCCCGAGCAGCATGGCGAAATAGCCGTTGTCCCACTGGGTTGGGTGGGTCGTCCAAGCCCCTTCGATGCCGCTGGACATGGTGTCGCGGCCAATGCCTCTGGCGGCGTTGTTATGCCAGCCCAAGCCCTGCTGCTCAAGGCCAGCCGCTTCGGGGCTTGGCCCCAGCAGACTGGCATCCCCATTGCCGTGGCATTTGCCAACCGTATGACCGCCTGCGGTCAGAGCGACGGTTTCCTCATCGTTCATCGCCATGCGCGCGAAGGTCACGCGGACATCGTGCGCCGTGCGCAGTGGATCGGGCTGGCCGTCGACCCCTTCTGGATTGACGTAGATCAGACCCATCATCACGGCAGCCAGCGGATTTTCCAGATCCCGCTCGCCGGAATACCGGCTGTTGGGGTTGTCGCTGGGCGCCAGCCACTCCTTCTCCGAACCCCAGTAGATGTCTTTTTCCGGATGCCAGATGTCCTCGCGGCCATAGGCGAAGCCGAAAGTCTTTAGCCCCATGGACGCATAAGCCATCGTTCCGGCGAGAACAATCAGATCAGCCCAACTGATCCGATTGCCGTATTTTTTCTTGATGGGCCAGAGCAGACGCCGCGCCTTGTCCAGGCTGACGTTGTCGGGCCAACTGTTGATCGGTGCAAAACGCTGATTGCCTGTGCCAGCGCCGCCCCGGCCGTCGGCAATCCGATAGGTGCCTGCCGCGTGCCACGACATCCGGATCATCAGGCCGCCGTAATGGCCCCAGTCTGCGGGCCACCAGTCCTGACTATCGGTCATCAGGGCGCGTAGGTCTTTTTCGAGCGACTCGACATCGAGCTTTTTGACTGCTTCTCGATAGTCGAAACCTGCTCCCATCGGATCGGTCTTGGTGTCGTGCTGGTGCAGGATGTCGAGGTTCAGGGCGTTCGGCCACCAGTCCATGTTCGATGCGCCAGCGGCCGTATTCGCGCCATGCATCACCGGGCACTGACCGGCAGTCGTCGTCGCATTCTTGCCCATCATTGTCTCCGCTCGTTGTGTCGTTGACCGACGTTTGTTTCTCTTGGTTGCTCATCGAGCATGGAGTAAGGGTAGGGCAGCGCCAATGTCGGCAGCCAATCGTTTAGTCGTATACCAATAATCGGTAAAATCAATTGATAATAAAAAAATGATTGTTTATTACAATTGATTGAGCAGTGGATATGCCAACATGCAGCCGAGTCGGCCTCGGTCATGCCGGCGTCTTGTGTGGAGTTTCCGACTTGGTCGCAGCAGCGTCTGAACTCGGAGAAATTAGCGCGCAAGCATGGTCTGTTTCAGATGCCCTCTAAGCCACTGGCAGAGAGTCTCGCAAGGCCCGCACTGTCGCCATCAGCACCGGGCGTTGAGCGGCCGGTAGCTCTGAGAATATCATCATCAGCTCGCGCATCTCCTCCGGGAAAGAGAGAAACAGCGGGTCGCGTTCTACATGCTGCTCGTCAAGCCAGCTTGGGCGTACGCCGAGCAGCCGCTCCAGCCGCCGTGCCAGTTCATCGGAAATGGGCAGAAAGGGATTATCGAGATGCTCGCGCAGGCGCTTGCGCGAGATTCGCAGGCGCTTGACCGTCTCGTCGAGTCGCTCAGCGTCCACCTCAATGCCGTCTAAGGCATGCGCTAGGTTTTGGTGCCGCACGGCCTGTACATCGCGCTCACTGGGGCGGATCGGTCCCTGTCCGAACATCAGCCAGCAGGCAGAGGCGCCGGTGGCCTGTGCGATCAGCAGCATGTCGTC
The DNA here is from genome assembly GCA_029257385.1 of Thiorhodococcus sp. Classification (GTDB taxonomy): domain Bacteria; phylum Pseudomonadota; class Gammaproteobacteria; order Chromatiales; family Chromatiaceae; genus Thiorhodococcus. The sequence goes on along the minus strand of JARIBS010000056.1, from coordinate 16,339 downwards.
GGCGCTCGGGGTGGAGATGCCGGCCTCATAGTTTCCGAGCCTTGATGGCTTCCAGCCGGGGATGCGCTCCAGCAGGCTGGCCTGGGTGGTCAGCCCGGCCATCTTGCGGGCGAGCTTGATACGTCCGGGGATGTTGGTCGATTGCATCAAGCGAGTTTACAAGAATCTTGATATTCATGTTGACATGCTTGGTTTTCACGCTAGACTAGCTGCCCATTGAACCAATCGACAACCGTAACAAAGAGGATACTGACTCAGATGCCATCCATGAGTGCCATCAATCAACCAGAGCTGCGGCTACCCTTTGCAGGGTGGACGCATGGCGCGCTGTCTCTGAGCTGAGTCTTCTCTGAGTGCAACCTCGGAAGGCCCAGCACAAGGGCTTTCCGGTGGGACTCGCAACCCCGACCGGGACGACTGGTCGGGGTTTTTTATGTCCGAAATCCAGGTGATTTCGGATCAAGTCTTCGCGGGGAGACGTCGTGCAATCAGCGCTCGGGGTTCTGCATGCCCCGGTGGCGGGCCAGCGCACCTGTCGGTGTCCGCGCGGTCCGTACCGATTGCCGATGTCCGTGAAGTGACAACGTAGCTCATACGGTTAGAGCAACTGGCTCATCACCAGTGGGTAGCGGGTTCGACTCCCGCCGCTGTCTCCAAGGCGATCTCCAATCGCCACCAGATTGGACTGAACCTCCAATCGCACACCAATGGGTAAGCCCCGGCCCGATGACAGGGAGTCCCCGCCACGAGGCGGACCGGCAGGGATGTTGGATCGGGCGCGTCGCGATGATCTCGCGCTGCGGGTGGGACCGTGGACCGGACTCGACCGATGTCCGTCATGGCCATGTGGAAGCGGCTTCGACTGCAGGGATGCGGCATGACGGGACCGGCGGGCGACATCCGCGCGACATCCGTGGCCCATCGCCGCGACGTGGGGCGAGCCTTTCTTTTAACCAACGAACCAATTCGACAGGTATAGACGATGCCGACCGACTGATGCGGGCGACGGGCAGGCCAAGCCGGCCCATGCGCGTCGCCGGAAGCGACGGTACAGGAGATGAGAACGATGAACGTCATGGGATACAAGCGACAGGTCGTCGCCCAGCACGAGCGTGCGCTGGTGCTGAAGAACGGGATGCTGGTGCAGATTCTCGGACCCGGAGTCTACCGCTGGCTGGATCTGTCGGGCGCACTGGAGATCGAGGTCTTCGACCTGACCGATCCGCAACTGAGCCATCCGCACGCGGAGGTCTTGCGCAAAGAGACCGATGCGCTGTGGAACGCCTGGATCGAGACCGTCGAGACCACTGGGCAGGAGGCCGGGGTGGTCTATCTGGACGACCGGCTGAGTGCGCTGCTTCCGCCCATGAGCCGTCGTTTCTACTGGAAAGGCCCCGTCTGCGTGCGGGTCGAGCGAATCGATCTGAGCGCCGGGCTGGCCGTCGATGCCGGGCTGATGGAGACCATCCGCCGGATGCGCCACAGTCAGTCCTGGACGCGCGCCTCGGCCACCACCCGAGAGAAAGCCCGTACGCTGGGCCGTGAGGTGGCGGGAACGGACTTCCTGGACAACATCCTCGAGGAAGAGGTCGCCGACCACCAGTTGGGGCTGCTGCTCCAGGACGGTCGGCTGATCGAGACCCTGGGGCCAGGGGCTCACGCCTTTTGGAACTTCGCCCGCAATCTGCAGGTGGAAGTAACCGACCTGCGATTGCAGGAGCTGGAGGTGCAGGGTCAGGAGATCCTGACCAGGGACAAGGTCAGCCTGCGGGTCAACCTGGGCGCGCACTACCGGGTCGACGAGCCGGTCAAGGTCCGCGCCGGGCTGCCGAAGCACCGCGATTTTCTCTACCGCGAACTTCAGTTCGGACTGCGTCAGGCGATCGGTGATCGAACGCTCGATGAGTTGCTGGACCAAAAGGGTGCGCTGGAGGAGGGCATGCTCGCCAGGATTCGTGCGCGCGCCGAGCCGCACGGAATCGGAGTCGAGGCACTGGGGATCAAAGACGTCATCCTGCCGGGTGACATGAAGCAGATCCTCAACCAGGTGGTGGAGGCGGAGAAGGCGGCTCAGGCCAACATCATCCGTCGACGCGAGGAGACGGCGGCGACCCGCTCGCTGCTCAACACCGCTCGGTTGATGGACCAGAACCCGATCCTGCTGCGGCTCAAGGAGCTGGAGGCGCTCGAGCGCGTCACCGAGCGGGTCGGCAACCTGACCGTTTTCGGTGGGATGGAGTCGCTGCTGCAGGGGCTGGTTCGGATCGAGGGACCGAAGTCGTAAGCATGGGAGGTGCCTTCAGCGCCATGCTGGAGGCGCATCCCTTCCTAAAAGGACACCATGAAATGCACAAACTGAGAAACCCGGTCGCCCGCTCGCCGTTGATGCGCAAGGGCGGCCCACATCAGCGCTCGCCATCGGCTATTCGGGCGGCTCAGCGCAAGGATATCCAGATCGAGGTCGAGCGCTATCTCGGGATCATTCCGGGGAGCATGAGTCGCGGTGAGGCGACACGGCGTTTTACCCGCAAGGATCTGGAGGCCCAGACCCGGGGCCTCGAGTGCCGCAAGGACAAGGGTGCGCTCGACGAGATTCCCGCCGCCTACAAGGACATCGACGCGATCATGGCCAACCAGAACGATCTTGTCGAAGTGACGCATACCCTTGAGCAAGTGTTGACGGTGAAGGGGTAGCTGTAGCGGTCTGCAAACATCCAGGATGCGACATATACTCTAAAGCGTTGGCTATCTTTCCCTGCTCTTAAAGGCGGAATTTATCGCGGAGGATCCGATGAAAAAAATCAAACGCATGCTCTTGGCCGTTGACGGCAACTATGACAGACAGGCATTTATTAGTGAGGCCGTCACGCTAGCAAAAGATTCAGGCGGACAGATCACGTTGCTGAGTGTTGTCGATGCGCCGCCAGAAAGCCATGAAACGAGCACGGAATCATCTGAACTGCAACAGTGGATAGCGGAAGATAATTTACAACAAATGCAGGATATTGCATCTGAATTCGCCAATAGAGGAATCAAGGTAGCGATTAAGCAATCTACCGGAAAACGTTACCAGGAGATTATTCGCGAAGTCATAAAAGATGACTATGATTTGGTCATGAAACCAGCGGAAGGTAGGGCCACTTTCAAAAGTATTTTTTTCGGCAGTACGGATATGCAGCTTTTTCGGATGTGTCCTTGCCCCATGTGGGCCTTTAAGCCGACACATAATACCGAATTGAGGAAAGTAATGGTCGCTGTTGATCTGCTAGAGCATGATGAGGAAAAATTGATTCTTGCAGACACTGTTCTTCAGTGGGGGAAATATGTAGCAGAATTAGTCAATGCAGAACTGCACGTGATGCATGTATGGAGCCTCTATGGTGAGGCTACATTACGCAGTCGCTCGGTTTTATCAGACAGAATTGATCAGTTAGTGCAGGATGAAGAAAATAAAAAGCACCAGTTGTTGAATGAATCATTGATAAAAAGCGGTCTGTCACAAGAAAAAATAAAATTACATTTTCGCAAAGGTGAGGCAAGGAAGCTGATACCTGAAGTGGCGAGCGCGATTAAAGCAGATCTATTGGTGATGGGCACAGTAGGCAGGTCGGGTATCCCCGGATTTTTCATTGGGAATACGGCCGATTCGGTACTGCGCCAAGTCGACTGCTCTGTCCTCGCGATCAAGCCGGAAAAATTTTCAACGCCTATTGAGTTGGATTATATGTTGAATCCCGGACGATTGAATCAATAAAAAGCGCTATCCGCTCCTCGTGGCTCGAGATGTGCTGCAGGAGTCGATAGAGTCGCATCTCGAACGCACAAGTCACACGTCCCGGCACAGCACCCAGAAAGCCGATAGCGCGAGCATTCCAGAGACGCCCATTCCAATCAGCATAGGGTCCGCCGTGCCATTGTGCGCCAGACTGACGAGTGTGCCCATCATCGCGCCGGCGCCAAAGCGCGTGGCGCCGGCAAAGGCTGAGGCCGTTCCAGCAAGCTCGGGAAAGAGCGACATAAACCCGGCCATCGAGTTTCCGAGTACCACGCTTGTCATGCCCAGATAGAGCGCGGCCATCGCAGCGATCGCCCATAGCGGCGCCTCGCCGATACCGAGAAGGGTTAGAGCGAACACGGCCGCGCCGCTTTGCACGAGCAGCCCCCAGCGTAGCAGCCGGTCGGCTCCCAGCCGTTTTACAAAGCGCGCATTGAGCCACGCAAATACCATGCTCAGCGCGACGTTGGCGCCGAAGGCGAGTCCGAACCAGGTAGCCGGCAGGTGGTGCAGCTCGATATAGACATAGGGCGATGTGACGATGAAAGTCATCATACCGGCGAAGCTGCATGCGCCGGTGAGCAGATAGCCCATGGCTGTGCGGCGCCGAATGATACCAAGGTAGTTTCTCAGAATCTGGACCGCATCGAAGCGGTGGCGATACCGCGCGTGTAGTGTCTCGCCAACTAGCCTGAAGAAGAGCAGGGCGGTGACGAGCGCGATGGCAAAAAGCACCAGAAAAACCGCTCGCCAAGAGGTCACGCCAATAATGAGCGAGCCTAGCGTCGGCGCGATCAGCGGTGCCATGGCCATGACCATCACCACCAGTGCCATCACGCGGGCGTAGTCGTCCTTCTCGTAGAGATCGCGCACCAGTGCGGGCACGCTCACGGCCACCGCCGCGCCGCCCAGCGCCTGTACCGCACGGCCGACGAGTAGAATCTCCATGCTGGGAGCGAGCATACAGACCAGACTCGCAAGCAGGAAGACGATGAGCCCGCCACCAATGGTCCTACGCCGGCCAAGCACATCCGACAGCGGGCCAAGGAAAAGCTGCATCACGGCGAACACACCCAAATAGACGATGACGCTGAGCTGCGCAAGTTCGATCGAGGAGGCCAGATCGCGAGCGATGGACGGCAGGCTGGAGAGATAAAGGTTGATGGCGAAGGGGGTCAGGCCGGACAGTAGACCCAGCGCAATCAGTAAGGCCGGACGGATTGGCATGCAAGAACCACATGAGGACGCTGATCAAGCGATATGTCGATGAAGCCGATTAGACGCAACCGAAGGCTCGCTGTTTGGGCCGCACGCTGGTTGCATCGATCGTCGAGTCAGAATTGCGGGACGATGGCGTGCGCCTGACCGTCGTCCTTAAAGCCCAGCACCAGCGCATGATGCTCGCCGTCCCAATGCCAGTCGCCCACCTTACGCCCATCAAGCAGCACGGCGACGGGAGATCTGGCCAAGTGAAGCCGGATCACCAGTCGACGTGCCGCGGGTGTATAGCCGCCAACGCGGGCGCTCAAGCTCAGCTCGGTCCCTGCGCTCTCCGGGGCGATGCGCATCTCGGTCGCGCAGATGGCTCCATCGCGATAGTCGAAGCCATCGCCCGCGTCCTCGATCAGGGTCCAGCGCCCGGCGTGATGATGGTCGGGGTAGACCTCCAGGGTCAGCTCGGTCAGCGCCTCGGCGGTGGATTGTCGGATGTTGCCGAGGGTGAGTATGGCGCCTCCGCGCACGAAGATCGGAATCTCGCCCAGAGGCGCGTCGACGACTAAGTGATCTGAGTCGATGGCGGCGCCAGTCCTGAAGTCATACCAGGTATGCCCCGGCGGCAGCTCGACCAGGCGCCGCCGTACGCCAGGCGCGCAGACCGGCGCGATCATCAGTTGCGGACCGATCATCATCTGATCCTGGATCTGATAGAGCTGCGCTGCGTCCGGGAAGTCGTAGAACAGGGGACGCAGCAGCGGCGAGCCGCTGCGATGGGCGCGGTGGGCGAGGGTGTAGAGATAGGGCAGCAGACGGTAGCGCAGTTCGATGGCGGCGCGTGCGATGGCCTCGATCTCAGGGCCGAACGCCCAAGGCTCCTGCGCTTGGCTGTCGCAGTGCGCATGGCTGCGCATGAAGGGGTAGAACGTGCCGAGTTCGATCCAACGGGCATACAGTTCACCGAAGCTGTTCTGGTAGAAGCCGCCGATGTCCACGCCGACATGGGGTGAGCCGCACAGGCCCATGCTGGCCAACTGCGGCAGACTCATCTCCAGATGCTCCCACCAGGCGTTGTTGTCGCCCATCCAGCTCGCCGCCCAGCGTTGCGAGCCGACGAAGCCCGAGCGCGTCAGTACCCAGGGGCGCCTTTCGGGGCGCAACTGCTCAAGCCCCTCCCAGGTCGCGCGCGCCATCATCAGGCCATAGAGGTTGTGGGTCTCGAGGTGGAGCGCCTCGCCCTCGTCACCCTGCTGAACCGAGAGCGGAATGGGCAGCTCGCAGACGCCGGGGCTGTGAAACGGGCGATCGACGATGGAGGGCTCGTTCATGTCGCACCAGATGCCGTCGATGCCGAGCGCGATCAGATCCTCGTGCTGTTCGCCCCACCAGCTTCGGGTCTCCTCGCGGCAGAAATCGGGAAACAGTGACTCGCCTGCCCAGACCCAACCGGTGAACAGCTCGCCATCCAGGCGTTCGATAAAGTGACCGCCGGCGATGCCGGACGCGGCCGTCAGGTAGCCGCTGTCGAGATCGTATTTCACGCCCGGATCGACAATGGTCACGGCGCGGACATTGTCGGCATGCAGGGCGGCGATAGTCTCGCCGGGTGCGGGGAAGCGCTCGCCATCCCAAGTGAAGACGCGATAATCGTCCATGTAGTCGATATCCAGATGGATCGCGTCGAGTGGAATCCAGTGCTCGCGAAACGTCCGTGCGATGCCCCGGACATCGGCATCCGTACCATAGCTCCAGCGCGATTGATGATAGCCCAGCGCCCACAGGGGCGGCAGCATGGGTCGTCCGGTCAGGCGCGTGAGCTGCTCGACGACCGCCGCCGGAGTAGGACCGGCGAAGATGAAATAGTCCAGTTCCCCGCCGAGCGTAAACAGCGTCAGCACGTCCGGGTCTTTAAACCCGACATCGAAGGCGCTGTACCAAGTCGAATTTAAATAGAGGCCCCAGGCGAGTCCTGGACGCACGGCCATGAACACCGGATGCGCCTGGTAGAGATTGTCATCGCCGCGGCTATGTCCGGGCGAGGCCCGGTCGATGGTCCAGTTGGTCAGCCGGCGGTGACGACGATCGAGCCGACCGGTGCGCTGGCCGAAGCCGAAATACCCCTCCTCAGGAGCCATGCGCTTGCGCAAAAAGACACCAGTGCGTGCATCGCCCTCCGGCAACTCCGGCTCGGGCATGTGTTCCATATTGGTCTCATCGAGGGCGACTTCTCGCCATACCGGGGGTCCGAGATCCTCGGCGAACGGCGTGCCGTCGGGTGTTGAGAAGACCAGCGCGCCGCACTCGAGGTCCAGGCTGACGCCAAGCGCATCCGTGGCGATCCGCAACAGTCGGTCTTCCTCGGTCACCGAGAGTCCGGCTGGAGGGAGGTCGAGCGGCGAACTCCAGGCGCGCGGAGGCGCGAGCCTGCCCGATGGCGAGAAACGCACCCTCAGGATGTCGGGGGCCACGGCGTCGATGCGCAGCAGCCCCTGCGTATAGTGCACGACGCAGGCCGATGCCTGATTCACCCAGTCCTGGATGGGACAGGGACTTTCTGAAAGGTATTCTTCCATCGGATCCTCCTCCTGATTTGGATCTGGCTGATACAGGCGTTTTCATGCCCGGATGCGCCATCGCGGTTAGCGCGGCGCCCGCCGCGTCAGGCAGTCAGCACGGGATTGCGCGATCCCTGATTGCTATCGTGCGAGCCAAGCGGCGTGACAGGGACTCGCAGTTTGTGTCTCTTAAACCCATGATCGGGCGATCCAGGCATGCAGTCTACCCCCTGAGTCTCGGGGCCGCGATGGACGATCCGGTGTCTTCCCGGACAAATCAGCCGTGCCGCGTCATTCCGAGCGGGGTGGCGGGCCGCTTTTTTCAGAAACCTATCGCCCCCGATCGGTCGGCTGCGAGCCAGTCCTGCGTTGACTTATCGTGTCTGGCCATCATGCTGTCTAGGCTAGGGCGCACCGTCGTCGCTAACTGAAAGAACGCAATGCACGGTCACCACCATCATCACGGCCACGCCCATTCGCACAGCGATTCGCGCCGGGCGCTGATCCTGGCCCTGGGGCTGACGCTAGGCTTCGCGGCGGTCGAGGCGCTGGGTGGGCTCCTCTCAGGCTCACTCGCCCTGCTCGGGGACGCGGGCCACATGGTTACCGACAGCGCCGCGCTGGGTCTCGCCGCCTTGGCTGCTTGGATGGCGCAGCGTCCGCCATCGTCGCGGCATTCCTTCGGACTCGGGCGTGTGGAGACCCTGGCCGCGCTGTTCAACGCCCTGCTGATGATCGTCCTGGTCGTGGCGATCAGCACCGCCGCGATTGGACGGTTGTTGGACCCGCAACCCGTACAGGGCGGTATCGTGGTCTGGATCGCGTTGGTCGGTCTCTGCGTCAACATCGCGGCGGCCTGGCTGTTGATGGGTGGACGGGCCAATCTCAACGTGCGCGCGGCCCTGCTCCACGTCATGGGAGACTTGCTAGGCTCGGTCGCGGCGCTGATCTCAGGCGTGGTCATCATCTACACGGGGTGGGTCGGCATCGATCCCATTCTGGCCTTGTTCATTGTTGCGCTCATCCTGTTCTCCAGCCTGCGTCTGCTGCGCGAGATTCTGCATACCTTGCTGGAGGGCGTGCCCATGCATCTGGATCTGGTGGTGGTCGGGCAGGCCATGGCGAGTGTCGAGCGGGTCATTGAGGTGCATGATCTGCATATCTGGTCGCTCTCGGGCGAGACCACGGCGCTCTCCGCGCATGTTGTCGTGCAGCGCATCGACGACTGGGAGCCGGTCCTAGCGAGCTTGAAATACCTGCTCAATGAGCGCTTTAAAATCAGCCATGTCACACTCCAACCCGAGCCTGTCGAAACCATCGTACAGTTGCAGCGCTGAAGCCCTGCAGACAGCGTGAACGACGCTTTGGCATTTTCCGGCTCGATGCTTTCATTGCCACCAGGACCAAGTCCAGTTCATGACCTTTAACCCGACTTCACCCATCATCGACCCCAAAATCCTGCTCGGCCAGATCCAGGATGGCGAGTCGCGTCTTTTTGACTGCCGGTTCTCCCTGGACGAACCCGAACTGGGTCGCGCGCGCTACCGCGAGGGCCATCTCCCCGGCGCGCTCTACGCGCATCTTGATGAGGATCTGTCATCGCCGGTCACGCCGCGCTCGGGCCGTCATCCGCTGCCCGATCCTCAGCGCATAGCCGAGTGGCTCGGTCAGTGCGGTGTGTCCAGTGAGACCGAGGTGATCGTTTATGACGACTGCAATGGCGCCTTGGCGGGGCGTCTGTGGTGGATGCTGCGCTGGCTGGGCCATGAGCGGGTCGCCCTGCTCGAGGGCGGCATGCAAGCCTGGCAGGCGGCAGGTGGGGCGCTCACCACGGAGATTCCTGCGCCCGACCCGCGACACTTCGAGGCGCATGTCCGCGATGATCTCTGGATCACGACAGACGCCCTTGTCGCAAGCCTCGCGGACGGCGGAGTCAGCGTCATCGACGCACGTCCTCCGGAGCGCTATCGTGGCGATGTCGAGCTGATCGATACGGTGGGCGGACATATTCCGGGTGCGATCAACCTGCCGCTGACCGACAATCTCGACATGGATGGACGCTTTCTGCCGGCGGATCGACTGCGCGCGCGTTTCGTGGCGGTCATCGGCGAGCAGCCTCCAACCGCCGTTGCGCATAGCTGCGGCTCGGGCGTCACCGCCTGTCACAATCTGCTGGCGATGGAGCTTGCTGGACTTTCCGGCTCGCGGCTCCATGTCGGTTCCTGGAGCGAATGGATACGCTCTCCGGAGCGGGCATTAGCAACCGGCGCCGGCTAACGCGGGGCGGGCCACAGCCATCCGGGCCCGTGCTCGGGGGCCGTATGGGGCGAGATGTTCGCCTCATACACGCCAGCTTAAGACCTTGAGAATTGCACGCCCAAGTCTGCGCTAAGGTCGGACAGGGATGGTAGCATGTGACGATTTGGCGATCAGAGAGAACCCAGCCCATGTCCTACGACAAGATCCAACTTCCATCAACGGGCGAGAAGATCACGGTCAACGACGATTTCTCGTTGACCGTGCCCGACAAGCCGATCATTCCTTACATTGAGGGTGATGGTATCGGTATCGATATCACTCCGGTCATGTGCGCCGTGGTGAACGCGGCCGTCGCGAAGGCTTACGGTGGCGCACGCGAGATCCAGTGGCTGGAGATCTACGCGGGCGAGAAGTCGACGCGCATCTATGGCGAGGACGTCTGGCTGCCCGAGGAAACCCTTGAGGCCGTCAAGGATTTTGTAGTATCGATCAAGGGACCGCTCACGACGCCGGTCGGCGGCGGTATCCGCTCGCTGAACGTCAGCCTGCGCCAGCAGCTCGACCTTTACGTTTGTCTGCGCCCGGTGCGCTATTTCAGCGGTACGCCGAGTCCGCTGAAAGCCCCCGAGCATACCGACATGGTCATCTTTCGCGAGAACTCCGAGGATATCTACGCAGGGATCGAATGGCAGGAAGGCACGCCAGCGGCCAAGAAAGTTATCGAGTTTTTGCGCGACGAGATGGGCGTCACCAAGATCCGGTTCCCCGAGACCTCGGGCATCGGCGTCAAGCCAGTGTCCAAGGAAGGCACCGAGCGACTGGTCCGCAAGGCGCTCCAGTACGCCATCGACAACGATCGCGCCTCCGTGACCCTGGTGCACAAGGGCAACATCATGAAGTTCACCGAGGGTGCCTTCAAACAGTGGGGTTATGAGCTGGCGCAGTCCGAATTCGGTGCGAAGGAACTCGACGGCGGTCCCTGGTGCAGTTTCGCCAACCCCAAGACTGGCCGTGAGATCATCGTCAAGGACGTGATCGCCGACGCCTTCCTCCAGCAGATTCTGCTAAGGCCCAAGGATTACGACGTAATCGCCACGCTCAACCTCAACGGCGACTACATCTCCGATGCACTGGCGGCGCAGGTCGGTGGTATCGGCATGGCGCCAGGCGCGAACTTGTCCGATAGTGTCGCCATGTTCGAGGCGACCCATGGCACGGCGCCGAAATATGCGGGCAAGGATCAGGTCAACCCAAGTTCGCTGATCCTCTCGGCAGAGATGATGTTGCGCCACATGGGCTGGACCGAGGCGGCGGATCTCATCATCAAGGGTGTCGAGGGCGCGATCACGGACAAGACGGTGACCTACGATCTGGATCGTCTCATGGACGGCGCTACCAAGCTGAGCTGCTCGGGCTTCGGCGAGGCGGTGATCGGGAAGATGTGAGAGCGGCAGGAAAGAGTGCGGCGGGGCGCTTGAGCGCCCCGCCGCGATCGTCAATCTGGATGTGAGGATTTAAGCTCCCGGCTCTGGGAGCCAGGACGCCGGGGCAAGCCCTCAGCTTACGTGATGCACATTGGCTGCGTGCAGTCCTTTAGGTCCGTCGCTTAGCTCGAACTCGACCTTCTGGCCTTCTCGCAGCGTCTTGTAGCCGTCCATATCGATTGATGAGAAATGCACGAAGACGTCTTCCTCGCGGCCATCGGGCTGCACGAAACCATAGCCTTTTGCGTTATTGAACCATTTGACGACACCGGTGATCATTACCGCACTCCTCTCTACATGACGAGATTCTTGTTAGGTGGTCGTTATCGTAGTCTGGCACCGCACCTTGAATCCGGCGATCAGTACCACACTTGCGTAGTATAGTGAGTTGATTTCGCTGGTCAAACCTCGCCTCCCGCCAGTACCTCGCGGACTGATCGAACGAGCCGGGGACAAATATGCTGGAGGCTAGGGCGGGGCAGGGGCGCAATCAGGCATTGTCCGACGCTCGCTCAACTCCCTGAAATAGCGTCGCACCCTGAAAAATTTTGACTAGAATCCGAGATCATGAGTAACGATATACCTGATGACGAGCGCGAGTCTGGACTGACTGTCCAGGAGGCGCGTCCGAAACTGCGCCGTCCGCCCCTATATAAGGTTCTTCTGCTCAACGACGACTACACTCCGATGGAGTTCGTGGTATTGGTTCTCGAGGTTTTTTTTGCGATGAACCGCGAGAAAGCGACTCAAATCATGCTGCATGTGCATACTCGGGGTGTTGGTGTCTGCGGCGTCTTCACTAAAGATATCGCCGAGACCAAGGTCGCGCAGGTCAATGATTATGCGCGCAGCAATCAGCATCCGCTGATGTGTACCATGGAAGAGGCTTAGGCGTTTTTCGATTGCGGTTGACCGCGAAACGACAGAGTGTTAACGATTTCACAATCCCCTACCCTTGGACCAGGCCGATGCTGAGCAAAGAACTCGAATTCACGCTTAACCGGGCCTTTAAAGAGGCGCGCACCAAGCACCATGAATACATGACGGTGGAGCACATGCTGCTCTCACTGCTCGATAACCCAACGGCCGCCAAGGTGCTACGCGCCTGCGGGACCGACGCGGAGCGCCTGCGCCGCGAGATTGCGGCCTTCATCGACGAGACCACGCCGGTCATCCCCAATAAAGAGGAGCGCGACACCCAGCCGACGCTGGGTTTTCAGCGAGTGCTCCAACGCGCGGTGTTTCATGTGCAATCCGCCGGCAAGAAAGAGGTGACGGGCGCCAATGTGCTGGTCGCCCTGTTCAGTGAGCAGGACTCGCAGGCGGTCTATCTACTCAACCAGCAGGATGTCACCCGCCTGGATGTGGTCAACTACATCTCGCACGGGATCTCCAAGGTGCCTGGCGAGAATCAGGACGATGACAGCTCAGGTGAGGCCGAGGATGTTCGCGGCGACGAGAAAGAAGGCTCCAGTCCGCTCGAGACCTATGCAACCAATCTCAACGAGATGGCACGTCAGGGTCGGATCGATCCGCTGATCGGACGGGCCGCGGAGGTCGAGCGTACGGTGCAGATCCTCTGTCGTCGCCGCAAGAACAATCCGCTGTTTGTGGGTGAGGCGGGCGTCGGCAAGACCGCCATCGCCGAGGGGCTGGCGAAGATGATCGTCGATGGCCAAGTCCCCGAAGTGCTCAACGACGCGGTTATCTACTCGCTCGATCTGGGCGGACTCGTTGCGGGCACCAAGTATCGCGGCGACTTCGAGAAACGTCTCAAGGCCGTGCTTGCCCAGCTCAAGCGTCAGCCGCACTCCGTCCTTTTCATCGATGAGATCCATACCATCATCGGCGCCGGATCGGCCTCGGGCGGCGTGATGGATGCCTCTAATCTCATCAAACCGGTGCTGGCCTCCGGTGATCTGCGCTGTATTGGTTCAACAACCTATCAGGAATACCGGGGCATTTTCGAAAAAGACAGAGCGCTTGCGCGACGCTTCCAGAAGATCGATGTCGAGGAGCCTTCGGTCGAGGAGACCATCGAGATTCTCAAGGGGCTCAAGTCGCGCTTCGAGGAGCATCACCACGTCACCTATACCAACCCGGCCCTGCGCGCGGCCGCAGAGCTGTCCAACCGCCATATTAATGACCGGCATCTGCCCGACAAGGCCATCGACGTGATCGACGAGGCCGGCGCCAATGTCCAGCTCAAGAGTCCGGCCAAGCGCAAAAAACGCATCGATGTGGCGGACGTGGAAGCGATCGTCGCCAAGATCGCCCGGATACCGCCCAAGCGAGTCTCGGCCTCCGACACAGAGTCGCTCAAGACGCTCGACCGCGATCTCAAGATGGTGGTCTACGGCCAGGATGCCGCAATCGATGCCTTGACCTCGGCGATTCGGATGAGCCGCTCCGGTCTCAGTGCCGAGGAAAAGCCGATCGGCTCCTTCCTCTTCACCGGACCGACCGGCGTCGGCAAAACCGAGGTCACGCGCCAGCTCGCCCGGATTCTCGGGATGGAGCTGCTGCGCTTTGATATGTCGGAGTACATGGAGCGTCACACGGTATCGCGCCTGATCGGCGCGCCGCCGGGATATGTCGGTTTCGACCAAGGCGGTCTGCTGACCGAGCAGATCAGCAAGCACCCGCACGCCGTGCTGCTGCTCGATGAAATCGAGAAGGCCCATCCCGACGTCTTCAACCTATTGTTGCAGGTGATGGATCACGGCACCCTGACCGACAACAACGGACGCAAGGCGGATTTTCGCAACGTGGTGCTGGTCATGACGACCAATGCAGGTGCGGAGGAGACCTCGCGACGCTCGATCGGCTTTAGCGAGCAGGATCACTCCACCGATGGGATGGAGGCGCTCAAGCGCTATTTCTCACCCGAGTTCCGCAATCGTCTCGACACGGTGGTTCAGTTCGGTCCCTTGGACGAAGAGACGATCCGCAACGTCGTCACTAAGTTCGTCTTCGAACTGGAGCAGCAACTGGAAGAGAAGAAGGTGCATCTGACGGTCGACGAGGATGCGCGTCGCTGGCTGGCCGAGACTGGCTACGATCCCAAGATGGGCGCTCGGCCCATGGCGCGCGTCATTCAGCAGAGCATCAAAAAGCCATTGGCCAATGAGCTACTGTTCGGTGATCTCTTAAGCGGCGGTACGGTACGGGTGTTTTTGCGCGAAGGCGAGATTGCCTTCGAGATCAACGACGTCGAGAAGGCGCTATGACCCGTAACGGGTCATCGTCAGTGACGATCTGAACGTCAATTGTCCGTGGAGGCTTGGCGCGTACCGCCGCATGGCTGAGTCGTCGGCATGCTCGATCAGCGCAAATCTGTCATGCAGGGGTGCGCTCATTGGGCCAATCGCGCGCAGCCCTTGACGGGGAGCGTGCCCCCTCAGCGTGCCCGATAAACGATGCGGCCCTTGGTGAGATCGTAGGGGGTGAGTTCGACGGTGACTTTGTCTCCCGTGAGGATGCGAATATAGTGCTTGCGCATCTTTCCCGAGATATGAGCCGTTACAGTGTGGCCGTTTTCCAGCTCGACTCTGAATACCGTATTGGGCAGGGTATCGATGACCGTGCCTTCCATCTGGATGACGTCGTCTTTTGACATAGGGTATGGGTGTTCTAGGATGATAAAATGGGTTTTAAAGCTGCGGGATTATACCATAGAGGGCCGATTTAAGTAGGCCTCATCGCAAAAACCGGCAGTTTACGGTGGGATCAGCGCTCGGCGTTTAACGCATAGAGCTGGGGGATCAACGATCGTCGCTCGCCCGCGCATGATGTCGGCAATGAGTCCTGTGGACGACGACTAACATCTCACTCAGCCGATCGGCTCCTGCGTCATCAATCGTCGTTCAGACGGGCACTCTGGTTGCTTACTATCCCAGCATCCGTCTTCAGTTCACGCGGTAGTGGAAAGACCACCTGCTCGCGGATGCCATCCTGCTCCTCAATCCTGTCGGCGCCCCATTCTCTGAGCTGGGTGATGACTCCCTCCACCAGTACTTCAGGTGCCGATGCTCCGGCCGTGAGGCCAATGCGCGGCGATCCGTCGAGCCATTCGCGCTGGATATCTTCGGGTCCATCGATCAGATGGGCCACGCAGCCCTGCTTTTGGGCCAGTTCGCGGAGACGATTGGAATTGGAGCTGTTCGACGAGCCCACCACCAGGAGCAGATCGCTGCGCGTGGCGAGATCACGTACGGCATCCTGGCGGTTTTGGGTCGCGTAACAGATATCGCTCTTGCGGGGGCCTCGAATGGCCGGAAAACGCGCCTTCAGTGCCGCGATGATCTCACCGCTGTCGTCCATGGAGAGCGTCGTCTGAGTCACATAAGCCAGGCGTTCAGGATCTGCGATCTCGAGTGTGTCGACATCGCCCGGCTGTTCTACCAGATATATTGTGCCGCCATCGCATTGCCCGAGCGTACCTTCTACCTCCGGATGTCCAAGATGGCCGATAAGGATCACGCTCAGACCGTCCTTGCAGTGCCGGACGACCTCCAGGTGTACTTTGGTGACCAGTGGGCAGGTCGCATCAAAGACGCGCAGCCCACGCGCCCGGGCGGCCTCGCGCACCGCTTGGGATACACCATGGGCGCTGAAGATCAGGGTGGACCCATCGGGCACCTCGTCGATCTCTTCGACGAAGATAGCGCCGCGTGCGCGCAGGCCATCAACGACGAAGCGATTGTGAACGACCTCGTTACGGACATAGATCGGTGCACCATAGAGATTGAGTACACGCTCGACGATGGCGATAGCGCGGTCGACACCAGCGCAAAAGCCGCGGGGATTGGCAAGTTCGATAATCATGTCTTGAAATAGGCCCGGTGTATGTAGCTGGTGCCGCTATCGCGTGCGCACACGATCCTGGCCGACAGCGCCGCTGGGTGTATGGACTTTAAGCAAGGTATGCTTACCGAAATTTATCCACTGATCAACGCACGTTTACCGCATCGTCGTGGTCAATGGCGCCTCTCCGCCCGCCTTCGACATCATGCCAGACGCTATTTCATCCTCACCAGGCGCTTCACTCT
>JARIBS010000027.1 GCA_029257385.1 Thiorhodococcus sp. | reverse complement strand
GCCTCGTCGAGGGTCTGTTGCGATGCTTCAGGCATGAAAGAATCCATCACGGGAGCGAGCTTCAAGGGTTAGCCTCACATGGTAGCAAACTCCGACGGACCTGCAGGCGCCTTCCCGAGTGCCTGTCGTTCGAAATCAGTCGTGCCCCGTCTTCTGCATACGCCTCGTACCCGATCGCGGCGAGGCGCCGCTCCCACCGATCGAGCAGCTGACCCAACTGATGACCAAGGCTGGATCTCGGGAACTGTCCGAAACGTGGATGGAGCGTTTCGGACAGCGGCTAGCGATCGACCAGGTGCTCCTTCGGCAGTTGCCCGGCGATTGCCCGGGCCAGGCCCTCGGCATCGGCGTAGCCTTCCAGGCGGATCCCCCGGTTGTTCGTGAGACGAACCTGAATATGCCGCAGCACGCCCCTGCTGCGGTAGAGAAACAGACCGGCGATGTCGCCTATGTCGAGCACGCTCTTCTCGCCGCCGGTCCAGAACTCGACCCGGCCGGGGTAGACTTCGATGCGATGGTCCTGGATCCGGCGGACGTAGCGCCAATGCTGATAGTAGTTCACCAGGTTGGCGATCACGGCGAACCCCAGGACCGACCAGAGCAGGACGCTGTTGTAGGTTTGCGGGTCGCTGATATGACCGGCCATGACCACCGCCGCGAGCAATAGGCTGAAGAACCCGCCGAGGAGGACGTTCTTGTTCCGCTTCGTAATCGACTCGGGGCTGATGGTGAAGGTTTGGGGTGTCATGGCCAACGTTGGCTGTCTCCTCTGCGTATGAAACACCACCATGGTAGCCGAGCATCGCGGGGCCGTGTCGGATCCCCGAGGCCCGGTGCCAGGCGGCCTGTGCCGTTCTGCTGGGGCTGCGCCCCGCCATGCGGGCGAGGAGAAAGGGATGGAAACTTACGCTCCGTACCACTAATAGCGCACCCGCAGTATCCGAAGCTGTCCGTCTTCCGGCTCGAGCAGCAGTTGGATGATGCCGGCCTTGGTCGCCAGCAGTGCGTTGCCGTCCAGATAGCTGACCTGGAAGACGGCGCGCGCAGCGCAGCGGTCGCTTCCGGTTACCGGCTCGACCTGGAGCTGGTCGAAAGTGATGCGACGCGCCGAGGTCGTGCTGAACCATGCGGCATAGGTCTGGCGGATGGCGAACCAGGTCGCCTGATCGTTCTCCCTCGCCTGCGGGCTGTAGAGCGCCATGAACTGGTCCAGATCGCCAGTCTGGTAGCCGCGCTGGAAGCGGCGCAGGATCTCGGGGACCGTGGTGCAGTCGCCAGGAACGGTCGGGGGCGTCGGCGCTGGCGTTGTCGGCTGTGCGACGGTTGCCGAGCCGATAATCAACGGAGCCTCGGGCGCGGTTGGTGGTCGAGGTTCGGCGGGCGGGGCGACTGCGGGAATCGCGAGGCGCGGCACGTTCAGCTCGATCCGGGATGTCGGGGATAGCCGGGCCTGATCGGCCTGATCGGTCGAGGATATCGCCTTATCGGCGGCCTGGCGCTCCGGAGCCCTCTGGTCGGGCTCGGCGTGATCGATGCTGGGTGATTCTCGTGGCACGAAGACGGCCTCGCGCCTTGGTGGCGCTGCGGCGCTCGCCGGGGCGGGCTCGGTGTCGATACCCGGCGCGCCGTCGGCCGGGCGTGCCGTTGTGGCATCGATCGGCGGCGACTCGGCGGTTTGTGGCAGACCGGGTTCGCTCGGTGCGTCGGCGTCGGTCGTGGTTTCCACCGGCAGTGGTTCGGGCTCGGGTTCGCTGACCGGGGCCGCGTTCTCGGCCGTCGCGACCTGAATGTGCTCAGGCGTGCGCGCGGGCTCTTCGGCGGGCGGCTCGGTGTCCGTAATCACGCTTGCCGGGGGGCTGGATGCCGGGACAGGACTCGCCGGGGTCTCGTTCAGCGGATGGTGGATGATCCTCGGAATCGGCTTCGGCGCCTCTCGCAGCCCGATCGCCCCGAGAATGATCGAGACGCCGATCAGCCCAACGACCGCAGTCAGCAGGAGCCTGCCGGTCCCGCCCGGGCGCCCGGCGTACCTCGCCAGCCAATCCCAGCCTCCAGGCCAGACTGCTCGCAGACCACTGCGGAGCGCATCCGCTGTCTTGTTCCAGCCCTTCCCGGAGCTGCTGGCCGCTGGCCGATCCGCGCGGGCGGGGTTCGGGCCGCCGTTGGTCTTCTGCCCGTCCGCGCCCTTTCTGCAGGCGTCGAAGGCGCGATTGAGCTGGTCGGTTCTGTGGGTCGCCCAGGCGATACGCTCGGGATGGCGGTCGGGGTGATAGACCTGAACGAGGCGCCGATAACGCCGTTTCGCGACTACCGGGTCGACGTCGGGGGCAAGCCCCAGCGTCGCCGTCGATGGCCGATCGCTCGCGGTAAACAGCAGCGCGTCGAGGATGCGATACGCGCGCTCGGCGCCCCGGGATCGGCTCAGACGCGCGCGACCGATGGCCCTGTCGAGTTCCGCCGCACGCGGATTCTCGGGGTTGCTCAGCCAGAGCAGCAATGCATCCAGATGCGCTTCCAGCGCCGGTGTGGGACGCCCGGCCGATAAGCTTTTAGCGACGTCTTGGGTCCAGTGCGGTCTCACGACTCAGCCTTGGAAAAGAGAGTCACGGGATCGATAGGCCGCGCGCTTTGTGCACAACGCATCCTGCGGCGCTGTCCGGCGACAGACGCGCGCTTAGCTGATCGAACGCCAGTGCGTTGCGTCCCTTGGTTCAGGTGATGACGTCCGGCGCATCGCGCACGATGCGCGTCTCAATCTGCGCCAGCTCGCGGGCGATCAGAATCAGCGGCTGCATGGCCTCCTGGGTGTCCTGCTGATGGCATGCCGGGTCGGGTTCGAAGTATTCGAGATAGACGCGCAAGGTCGCCCCTTCCGTCCCTGTTCCAGAGAGCCGATAGATGATCCGCGCGCCGCTCTCGAAGCCGATCCGGATGCCCTGATGTTCGGAGTGGCTGCCGTCGATGGGATCGGTGTAGGCGAAGTCATCGGCATAGCTCACGCTCTGATCACCCAGCCGCGTGCCTGGGAGATCCGCCAGCAGGATGCGCAGATGGTCCATCAGACCTTCTGCGCCGGCTAGATCGACACCCTCGTAATCGTGGCGGGTGTAGAAATTGCGCCCGAAGCGGCGCCAGTGTTCGGTCACAATCGCGGCCACGGACTGCTGACGCACGGCGAGCAGATTGAGCCAGAAGAGCACCGCCCAGAGTCCGTCCTTCTCGCGCAGATGATCCGAGCCGGTGCCAAAGCTCTCCTCGCCGCACAGGGTGATGCGACCGGCATCCAGGAGGTTGCCGAAGAACTTCCAGCCGGTCGGCGTCTCGAAGCACTCGACGCCAAGGAAATCTGCGACCCGGTTGGCCGCCTGGCTGGTCGGCATGGAGCGGGCGATCCCGCGGATGCCAGCGCTGTAGCCGGGCGTCTGATGGGCGTTCGCGGCCAGCACGGCGAGGCTGTCGCTGGGGGTGACGAAGAAGTTCTTGCCCAGGATCATATTGCGGTCGCCGTCGCCGTCGGAGGCGGCGCCGAAATCCAGACCGTCGCCACCCTGGGTCAGCGCAACCAGCTCTTGAGCATGGGCGAGATTCGGATCGGGATGACCGCCGCCGAAGTCTTCCCGGGCGATGGCGTTCATAACCGTGCCGGGCGCGGCGCCGAGGCGGTTTTCCAGGATCTCAACGGCATAAGGTCCGGTGACTGCGTGCATGGCATCGAAACGCATGCTGAAAGCGCCGGAGTTGAAAAGCTGGTGGATGGCGTTAAAGTCAAACAGCGACTCCATCAGATCGGCATAGTCGCTGACGGGATCGATAATCTCCACATCCGTCTCACCGAGCTGTAGCGTGCCGAGGCGGTCGAGATCGATTGGCGCTGTCGCCAGCGTCAGATAGCGCTCGATCGAGCAGGTGCGCGCGTGCATCGCGTCGGTCACCGACTCGGGTGCGGGTCCGCCGTTGGCGGCATTGAACTTGATCCCGAAGTCCTCGTCGGGGCCACCGGGATTGTGGCTTGCCGAAAGCACGATGCCGCCCTGGGTTTGATACTTGCGAATGAGACAGGAGACTGCCGGCGTGGAAAGGATGCCGCCGCGACCGACCAAGATCTTGCGCACGCCGTTGGCGGCGGCCATGCGCAGAATGATCTGGATAGCCTCGCGGTTGAAGTAGCGCCCGTCGCCGCCGACAACCAAAGCGCCACCCGCCAGATCGGGCTGGGTGTCGAAGATCGCCTGGACGAAATTTTCCAGATAATGGGGCTGCTGAAAGACCTTGACCTTCTTGCGCAGGCCGGATGTGCCTGGACGTTGCCCGTCAAATGGGGTGGTGGCGATGCTCTGCGTTTCCATCTTCAAACCCTTGACTTATGGTCGAACAGCCTGCACTGAGCGGCCAGCAGCAGGCTGCGGGAGACGGCAACGCGCGCATGAGACTGTGGTGCGGTTGGCGTTGCCGAGCGGAGTTGATCGGTTGCGCGCCGGGGCGCGGGGAACGGCATGAATCAAACATTGTATCCCGCGCGGCCCATGCGACAATAGCGGATCAAGTCTTGCGGGGCGCGCGATTTGCGTGGCGTCCCAAATCCACAGTTGTAATCTTAAAGATTGTAAAGATTGAAGGTAACGAAACACATGACAGTAGAAGCGCACAAGGAAACATTGGAGTTCAAAGCCGAGGTCAGCCAGGTACTGGATCTGGTGATCCGGTCACTCTATTCGAACAAAGAGATCTTCTTGCGCGAGCTGATCTCGAATGCCTCAGACGCCGCCGAGAAGCTGCGTTTCGAGGCTCTGAGCGATGATGGCCTCTACGAGGGCGACAGCGATCTGCGTATCCGCGTTACGGTCGATCGCGATGCCGGCACCCTCACCGTGTCGGACAACGGCATCGGCTTGAGCCGCCAAGAAGTGACCGAGACCATCGGCAGCATCGCCAGCTCGGGCACGCGGCGTTTCATCGAGAGCCTGTCCGGCGATCAGGCCAAAGACAGCAAGCTGATCGGCCAGTTCGGTGTCGGGTTCTACTCGGCCTTCATCGTCGCCGACAAGGTGACGCTCAGCACGCGCCGCGCCGGTCTGGGCGCCGAGCATGGTGTGCGCTGGGAGTCCGACGGACGCGGCAGCTATACCCTGGAAACAGTCGAGAAGACCGACCGTGGAACAGATGTCACACTCCATCTGAAGGACGATGAGAAGGAGTTTCTCGATAACTGGCGGCTGCGCTCCATCATCGGCAAGTTCTCCGACCACATCGCGCTGCCGGTGGAGATGCTCAAGGAGCACTATGGCGACGAGGCCGAGCAGAAACAGGACGCGCCGCCCGAGTTCGAGCAAGTCAACCGCGGCGTCGCGCTCTGGATGCGCAACAAGTCCGAGATCACCGAAGAGGAATACAACGACTTCTACAAACATGTCTCGCACGATTTCGAGCCGCCACTGGCTTACGCGCACAACCGCGTCGAGGGCACCAACGAATACACGGCCCTGCTCTATGTGCCGCGCAAGGCGCCCTGGGACCTTTGGGACCGCGACCAGAAGCACGGCGTAAAGCTCTATGTGCGGCGCGTGTTCATCATGGACGAGGCCGACAAGCTGTTGCCGCACTATCTGCGTTTCGTCAAGGGCGTCGTCGACTCCGATGACCTGCCGCTCAACGTCTCGCGCGAGATTCTCCAGCACAATCGCAAGATCGACACCATCCGCCAGGCCAACACCAAACGCATCCTCTCCCTCATGGAGACCATGGCCAAGGATAAGCCAGAGCAGTACGCTGAGCTGTGGGATGCCTTCGGGCGCGTGCTCAAGGAAGGTCCGGGCGAGGACTTTGCCAACAAGGATCGCATCGCCGCGCTGCTGCGCTTTGCCACGACCAACAGTGACGCCGATACGCAGCGCGAGTCGCTCGACGGCTACATCGAGCGCATGAAGGACGGTCAGGACAAAATCTACTACATCACCGCCGACAGCCCGACCGCGGCACGTCACAGCCCGCATCTGGAGGTCTTTCGCAAGAAGGGCGTCGAGGTGCTGCTGCTCTCGGATCGGGTCGACGAGTGGCTGGTCAGCCATTTGAGCGAGTACCAGGGCAAACAGCTCCATTCGGTCGCCAAGGGCGATCTCGATCTCGGCGAGCTGGCCGACAAGGAGGAGCAGGAGGCCAAGGAGCAAGCCGTGGCCGAGCACGGCGCCCTGCTCGAAAAGCTCAAAACGGCGCTCGGCGATCGAGTCGCCGACGTGCGGCCCAGTACCCGTCTGGTCGACTCACCGGCCTGCCTGGTGGTCGGCGAGGACGATATGAGCGCCAATCTGGCGCGAGTCCTCAAGTCTGTCGGTCAGAGCGCACCAGAGACCAAGCCGACGCTGGAGGTCAACCTCGATCATCCACTGGTCAAGCGGCTGGAGTCGGAGTCCGGTGACGACCGCTTCAATGATCTGGGGCTGGTGCTTTTCGATCAGGCGCAGCTGGCCGAAGGCGCTCAGCTCGACGATCCGGCCGCCTTCGTTGGACGCTTAAACAAGCTGATGCTCAACATGATGGTGACCGGCGACTGAGACGGTCTCGGAGACTGCGGTTCCCAGGGCGCAGGGAGGTGCCCGAACGGGGCGTCGCGGCACAGGTTGGCGGTCGTGATTTGGCGCAATGACCGTTCACTTGGTGGTCGATTGCGATACGACTGTGGCACACTGCCGCGCCAGAGAAAAAAATATAGAGGAAACGAGCACCATGCGCATCATCCTACTCGGCGGCCCAGGCGCGGGAAAAGGCACTCAGGCGGATTTCATCAAAGGACACTTTAACATTCCTCAAATCTCCACCGGCGACATGCTGCGGGCGCACGTCAAGCAGGGCAGCGAGCTTGGCAAGGCGGCCAAGAAGATCATGGACGAGGGCGGCCTGGTATCCGACGACATCATCATGGGTATGATCAAGGAGCGCATCGCCCACGAGGACTGCAAGAACGGTTTTCTGTTCGACGGTTTCCCGCGCACACTGCCCCAGGCGGATGCACTCGCCGACGCCGACGTGGTTATTGATGCGGTGGTCGAAATCGATGTGCCGGATGCCGAGATCGTCAAGCGCATGTCCGGGCGGCGGGTGCACTTGTCTTCCGGGCGCACCTATCACGTCGTCTTCAATCCGCCCAAGGTCGAGGGCAAGGATGACCAGACGGGCGAGGCGCTGATCCAGCGCGAGGACGACCGCGAGGATACCGTACAGGCGCGCTTGAAGGTCTATCACGACCAGACCGAGCCATTGATCGGCTATTATTCCTCGCGCGCCGCCAAGGGCGGGGAGGGCGCACCCAAGTACGTGCGGGTGGATGGGATCGGGGGCGTCGAGGACGTTCGCGCACGCATTCTCGACGCGCTTGATGCGCCTTGAGCCGTGACGGGCGCTCTCGACATTTTTGAGTGCGCCTGCGATTGGGCGCAGCCCGAGGAGACCGCGTTTCTGTTAGGATCGCCGCTAAATCACTTCGTGGAGAATCACTATGGCCGTCCTAGAACTCGAGACCGATAGCTTCGAAAAGACCATCCAAGACAACGACTTTGTTATCGTGGATTTCTGGGCGCCTTGGTGCGGGCCGTGCCGTTCCTTCGCACCCGTTTACGAGAAAGTGTCGGGTGACTTCGACGACATCGTCTTTGCCAAGGTCGACACGGAAGCGCACCAGACGATCGCTGCGCACTTCCAGATTCGCTCGATCCCAACACTCATGATTTTCAGAGAACAGATCATCATCTTCTCCCAGGCCGGCGCCTTGCCGGAAAGCGCATTCCGTGATCTGCTCGCCAAGGCTAAAGAGCTCGATATGGCCGATGTCAAGCGCCAGATCGCCGAGCAAGCCAGCACACAAGCTTGATCCACCAATCCCTTGGCCGAGCGGCGGCACCCAGTGGCCCCACCCGCAACCGCGACGGATGCGCGTCTCGCACCGCTGCAGTCGTCACGATGCCTTGCAACGACTTCTGAACGAGATGCAGCGTTCCTCTCATACTTGGTCTGCTACCACGCTGTTGTCAGAGCGCCCCGATGTCGGCGCACTGATGGCGTTGTGCGAGGAGAATTTCAACCTGATGCTACGGCTGGCGCCTGGGCTGCGCCAACTCTCTGGCCAGTTGGCCTCCACCAAGCGCGGTGTCATCGATCTGCACCTGGAGATCCAGGAGCAGTCGCGCTACACGACACAGGTGCGCCTGACCCATCTGTTCGCTGCGCGGGGCGCCTCGGAGCCGTATCCGGATCCTGATGTTTCTCTGCGGATCTATCACGACGCCCGCCAAATCGAGGTCTTGGGGCTGCGCCAGTCGGTGCTGCCGTTGCGCAAAACGTATGCGCATCCGGCCCTACTCGATAAATGGCAGGCGAATCTTTTCCTCTCCAAGTGGCTCGTCTTCTGTCTGCGTCAGGGGCACAGTTTCGGTCCCCGTTCTGCGGCGCCGATCAGCCCGGATCATCCGCCCCCGACCTGCCTGGCCCCGACCTGAAAAAACCGCTAACACACTGTGTCTTTGCGGGTGGGAATTTAACTGCAATATTGAAATGGGTGAATTGTTGACTAATTTAGTTAATTGGAGACGGCGCGGCGCAACAGCCACGACGTTCGCTCAGGTTCAACATGCAGCAGCAGGCACCCCAATCATGAGACTTTCCACCAAAGGCAGATACGCGGTTACCGCCATGCTCAACCTAGCCCTGCACTCCGGTAAGGGTCCGGTCACGCTGGCGGATATTTCCGTCAGCCAGGGGATATCATTGTCTTATCTTGAGCAGTTGTTCGCGGCGCTGCGCTCCAAAAAACTCGTGCGCGGCGTACGTGGCCCAGGCGGCGGTTATTATCTGGGCAGATCCCCGAGTGAGATTACGATCGCCGACATCATTTGTGCGGTTGACGAATGGGTGGAGTTCACGCGCTGCGGTGGTCGGGAGAATTGTCGCGATGGGCAGCGCTGCCTGACACATCATCTATGGGATCAGCTCAGCGACGAGATCTTCGGTTTTCTCAGCGATATCACGCTGCAGAGCCTGGTCGATCGCGGGCGCTCGGGTAAGTCTGGCGTCGTTGAGCCAGCAGGCGCCGCTCGGGAGCAAGAAAAGGGACGCCGCGCCGCCTGAGATCTCAAGCGATGATTGCGGCTATGGAAACTCAGGCTGAAATAAGCGTCGTCGCAGTGTTATGCTTCAAGCCCCGTGCGCGAGGGCAGACCCTGCCATGCTCGCGCGCATCTAACGTGATGACTCTCTCGTCGAGAAGATTATCCTACAAGACCGATGACGCGGGTTGACGATATCCCATGGCAGAGCAGCCAGACGGTTTGATCACGATCAAAGATTTCGTGCGCTGGGGGGCAAGCCGGTTCAACGCAGCGGGTCTGTTCTTCGGTCACGGCACGGACAATGCGCTCGACGAGGCCGCCCAGTTGGTGCTCGCGGGGTTGCATCTCGAACCCGGACTGCCGTCTGTTTTCCATGACTGCCGACTCACGCCGGGCGAGCGCGTCACGCTCTGCGAACTCATTGAGCGGCGCCTGGTAGAGCGCGTTCCTGCCGCCTATCTGACTGGCAGCGCCTGGTTCGCCGGTCTTGTATTCGATGTCAATCGCCACGTCCTGGTCCCACGCTCGCCGATCGCCGAGCTGGTCGAGGCCGGTTTTGAGCCTTGGCTAGAGGCCACGCGGA
Organism: Thiorhodococcus sp.; assembly: GCA_029257385.1. Classification (GTDB taxonomy): domain Bacteria; phylum Pseudomonadota; class Gammaproteobacteria; order Chromatiales; family Chromatiaceae; genus Thiorhodococcus. Next base: position 1,347 of record JARIBS010000027.1, on the reverse strand, counting down.
TCGGTCGGGTGCTCGATCTCTGTACCGGTAGCGGCTGCATCGGCATCGCGGCCGCAGCCTATCTGCCGGATGCCGATGTCGATCTGGTGGACATTTCTCCAGAGGCGCTCTCGGTGGCGCGCATGAACGTGGCGCGTCACAGTCTGGAGGACCGGGTGCGGGTTCTGGAGTCCGATCTGTTCGCGTCTCTGGGCGGAAACCGCTACGATGTCATCGTCTCGAACCCTCCGTATGTCTCCCGTGCCGAGCTGGCGAGTCTGCCGATTGAATACCATCGAGAGCCGAGCCTTGGTCTGTTGGGCGGCGAGGATGGTCTAGATCTGGTGATCCGGATTCTTGGCGAGGCCGACCAGTTTCTCGAAGATGACGGTATCCTGGTCGTTGAGGTCGGCAGTTCGGCTCAAGCCCTGGTTGAGCGTCTTCCCGAGGTTCCCTTCACGTGGCTGGCGTTCGAGCGCGGTGGCGATGGCGTGCTCCTGCTCACGCGTGAGCAACTTGTCGCATGCCAGCCGCTCATTGAGGACGCCATGAGCCTATGATTCCTCACGCACGCGCAGCGTCGAAGCCGTGATGCGCAAGAGATTCCATTACCCTGCACAAGCAACCTCAACGAGACTTTTAATCTCTTGAGGTCGCCACCAGTGGGGATGATGCCTGAAAAGGGCTTACATTAAGCGCCGATCGGGGCCGCGCGCGTCCGACGGCTGGAGGATTGAACTGTGGAGCAAGGCGTTTCCTTCGACCTTGATTTGATTCGTCGCTACGACCAGAGCGGCCCGCGTTATACTTCGTATCCGACCGCGGTGGAGTTCGACGAGTCGTTCGATGCGACAGTCTACCAAGCGGCCTGCGCACGCAGCAACGAAAGCGGGCGCCCGCTTTCGATTTACTTCCACCTGCCGTTTTGCGACACGGTCTGTTTCTACTGCGCCTGTAACAAGATCGCGACCAAGGACCGCTCTTTGGTCCAGCCGTATCTTGATCGTGTCTATCGCGAACTAGACATGCAGTCGCAACTGTTTGATCAGTCGCGTCAGGTTAAGCAACTGCACTGGGGCGGCGGTACGCCGACCTTCCTTAGTAATGCGCAGATGATCGAGCTGATGGACGTCACGCGCCGTCACTTCAACCTCGTTGGCGATGATGAGGGTGAGTTTTCTATCGAGATCGACCCGCGCGAGGCTGATGCGGCCTCAATCAAAGTGTTGCGCGAGATCGGCTTCAACCGTATGAGCCTGGGTGTGCAGGACTTCGATGCGCGCGTGCAGAAGGCCGTGAATCGGGTTCAGACTGAGGCGGAGACCATGGCCGTGCTCAACGCGGCGCTTGCTGAGGGCTTTCGCTCCA
>JARIBS010000138.1 GCA_029257385.1 Thiorhodococcus sp. | reverse complement strand
GAATCTGCTTGACGACCGGATAGAATGCACGGCATGCCTCGCAGGACGGATCGAAAAACTCGGCGATGGTCACCGGTGCGTTGGCCGGCCCGAACACCGGCGAGTGAAAGCGTACGAGTGCGCTGCGTTCAGACTCGCTGAGTCCAGCCTGTTGCAGTGACGGGGTGTCGCGAAGTTGGACGAAGGCGGCCAGCAGCAGGGCGCTGATGGCCAGGACCAGGGTACGTCGGTTCATTGGGGAGATCTCCGGCGAATGATAAGCAGTAGAGTAATGATCAGAACGAATACGACCAGCGCCAGCAGCGGCAGCGGCAGCGGCACGCCGCCGAAGATGGTCATGTCGGCGCCCGAGCAGGAGGGGCCGGTCGCGCTGCAAGGCTGGATGCGTTGCGGAATAAGGCCGGCATAAAGCAGCGTGTGGTCTAGGGCGAGCAACGCGCCGATACCCGCCAGTGGCACCGCATAGCGCCAGACCGCGAAGTCCGAACGGTAGCAGGCCACCGCCAGAATCACCGCCAGGGGAAACATGAAGGCCCGCTGGAACCAGCAGAGTACACAGGGGGCCTGACCCATCACCTCACCGATGAAGAGAACCGCCAGCGAGGAAACCATCGCCAGCAGCCAGGCCAGGAGCAGCAGTATCCAGGAAGTGGAGGCGGGTTTGGCCATCATGGGTCTCTCCTCATGGCGCCAGCAGCTCGATGCGCCTCTGCCGGTAGCGCCGGTTGATGGCTTGCCTGGCACAGTATGCATAAATCCGCAGCGGCCAGATGATCTGGCGGCAGGGCAATACCCGGTTGACGAGATTGTTGCATCGGTGTGCTCCGTGTTTAAACGCGTTTAGCGGCACTGGTTCAGCCCGCGTAGGGCGCAATAGCGATAGCGTATTGCGCCGCATGATTGGCAGGCTGCTCACCCCAAGACATAACAAACGTGGCATGTCCTTCGCGCGTCAAAGTGCGTCTTGATGCCACGCACCTGACGGACCTGTGCCATTTCCTTTCGGCGCAATACGCTGCGCTATTGCACCGAACGGTCTTCAACCCGACGCGTGAGCACCACCGGACATCAGCTCTAGCATCTTCTCGCGGGTCGGATTCAGCACCACGCCGCGCTCGGTGACGATCGCATCGACCAGCGCGGCGGGTGTCACGTCGAAGACCGGATTGCGCGCGACACAGCCGGCCGGGGCCAGACGCCGCCCGCCACAACTCAACCCGTGTAAGTTGGGGTGAGGAACGAACCCAACGTTCACCACCGAGGCATCGTTGGGGTTCGCTCCCGCTCACCCCAACTTACGCGGGCTGGCACAATGCTACATTATTGGTCCGAGCCTGATGTGCGGCTTTGGGTCGGCGCTGAGCCACCTGTTAGGCTTGTTGAAGCCTTTGCTATCCTGATAAGAGACAATAGTGCCTCATTAACCGCTTCCTCTGATGGAAAAGCTTCAGCCACTTCAGGTCTTAGTAGAACGAGATTATGTGACTCCATGTAGGATCGATAGTGTTTTCCACGCACGCCAACTCCGAAATCCTTGCGCTTGTACTCCGAGCGCATTTCGTCACTGCTGGATTCAGTCGTTTTCATAGACATCTCTTTCTTGCTTGCTCATCTTACGGGCGCTAATGATTCGAGTGACGCCTTGTCTTTCAGTGTAAGAAACAATTATGAACTTGTTGGTTCTCGTCACTCCAAACGTCAGGAAACGCATTTCAACTGTTGAGTGATCTGGATCACCAAACGTTAGTGCCATCGGATCCCCGAAAACGGTCCCGGCTTCTTCAAAAGAGACACGATGCTTTCGGACGTTTGAAGCGGCCTTCTTCGCATCCCAGTCAAGTTTCACGTCGATAGACTCTAATAATTTTTCGAGCTTAAATAACAGCCCGTGTAGGGCGCAATAGCGATAGCGTATTGCGCCGTATGATTCGCAGGCCGCTCACCCCAAGACACAACAACAAACGTGGCATGTCCTTCGCGCGTCAAAGTGCGTCTTGGTGCCACGAATCTGATGGACCTGTGCAAATTTCCGTTCGGCGCAATACACTGGGCTATTGCGCCGAATGGTCTTCAACCCGACGCGTGAGCACCACCGGACATCAGCTCTAGCATCTTCTCGCGAGTCGGATCGAGCACCACGCCGCGCTCGGTGACGATCGCATCGACCAGCGCTGCGGGTGTCACGTCGAAGACCGGATTGCGCGCGACACAGCCAGCCGGGGCCAGACGCCGCCCGCCACAACTCAGCAGCTCTTGCGGGTCGCGCTCTTCGATCGGAATCTCGGCCCCCGAGGCGACGTCCATGTCGACCGTGGAGGTCGGCGCGGCCACCATCACCTTGATGCCGTGGTACTTGGCCAGGATCGCTAGACCATAGGTGCCGATCTTGTTGGCGACATCGCCATTGGCGGCGATGCGATCCGAGCCTACGATCACCCAGCCGACGGAGCCGCCCACCATGAGACTGGCCGCTGCGCCATCGGCTTGCAGCGTGACCGGAATCCCATCGTGCATCAGCTCCCAGGCCGTGAGTCGCGCGCCCTGCATCCAGGGGCGAGTCTCATCGGCATAGACGCGACCGAGCTTGCCTGCCGCATAGGCGCTGCGCACCACACCCAGCGCGGTGCCATAGCCGCCGGTGGCAATCGCACCGGCATTGCAGTGGGTGATGATGTCGGTCGGACGCTCGATCAGCTCGGCACCGAGATCGCCGAGACGGCGGTTGGCCGCGCGGTCTTCCTGGTGGATGGCCAGTGCCTCCTCGAGCAGCGCCTGGGTCGGATCGCTCGCGTCCAGTTGCCCGATACGGTCGCGCATACGCCGGATAGCCCAAAAAAGATTCACCGCAGTCGGGCGCGAAGCCGCCAGGCGCTCCAGGTCCGTCTCGATCGCCGTCTTCCAATCGGCGCCCGCGCTCGCATACGCCGCCCGGCCCGCGAGCACGACGCCATAGGCGGCCGTTACCCCGATCGCCGGTGCACCGCGCACGACCATGTCGCGGATGGCCTCGGCGACCTCGCCGGGGCGCTCGTAGCGCAAGAACTCCGCCCGCTCGGGCAGGATGCGCTGATCGGCCAGATAGAGCGCTCCAGCGTGCCAGAGCGCCGCGTCGTCGGGTGTGGGGGTGGTGGGGATAGCGGTTTTCATCGAGTGCTCCTTATGGCATGTTGCCGGGCATTGTCACCTATTCGACATTACAACCAAAGGATCGACCCATGCACGCCGAACTCCTCATCCATGCCCAGTGGATTCTGCCGGTCGATGCCGAAAATCGACAACTCACCGATCACGCCGTCGCCATCGCCGATGGCCGTATCCAGGCGATCCTGCCCTATACGGAGGCGCTGCACTCGGTCGAGACCCAGCAGGTGGTGGAGCTACCCGGCCATGTGCTGATTCCCGGTCTGATCAACGCGCACACCCATGCGCCCATGACCCTGATGCGCGGACTGGCCGACGATCTGCCGCTGATGACCTGGCTGCACGATCACATCTGGCCGACCGAGCAACGCTGGGTCGATCCTAGCTTTGTTGCCGATGGCACTCGGCTGGCGGTCCTGGAGATGCTGCGTGGCGGGATAACCTGCTACAACGACATGTACTTCTATCCGGAAGTCAGCGCCCAGGTGACTGCCGAGGCCGGAATGCGTGCCGTGATCGGCATGATCGTGGTCGATTTTCCGACCGGCTACGCGCAGTCGGCGGATGACTACATCGCCAAGGGGTTGGCGCTGCGCGCGCAATACCGCGATCACCCGCTGATCCGGGTCGCCTTCGCGCCACACTCGCCCTATGCCGTCTCGGACGTGCCGCTCCAGCAGGTCCAGGCCTTCGCCGACGAGTTGGGCGTGCCGGTTCATATCCATCTCCACGAGACCCATGACGAGGTCATGCAGTCGCAGCGCGATCACGGCGAGCGCCCGCTCGGTCGGCTCGACCGCCTCGGACTCGTCGGACCCTCACTGGTCGCCGTCCACATGACCCAGCTCGAGGATGCCGAGATCGCGCGTTTGGCCGAAACCGGTGCGCATGTTGTGCATTGTCCGGAGTCGAACCTCAAGCTCGCCAGCGGCTTTTGTCCGGTCGCGAAACTGCTCGAAGCCGGTGTCAACGTCGCGCTCGGGACCGACGGCGCAGCCAGCAACAATGATCTGAACCTGCTCGGTGAAATGCGCACCGCAGCCCTGCTTGGAAAGGGTGTGGCGGGGTCCGCCTCTGCGGTACCGGCGGCGGATGCGCTGCGCATGGCGACCATCAACGGCGCCCGCGCACTGGGGCTGGATGGTGAGATCGGCTCGCTCGAACCCGGCAAATCCGCCGATCTGGTCGCCCTGGATCTGCGCGACTGTCACACCCAGCCGCTCTATCACCCGCTCTCCCAACTCGTCTACGCCGCCAGCCGAAATCAGGTCCGCGAGGTTTGGGTTCGCGGCCATCAGGTGATTCGCGACGGAATGCCGACCACGATCAACTCGACAGAGGTCATCTCAGCGGCGCAGGTCTGGGGCGAGCGGCTGTCGCGGCATGCCTGATGCGGCATCGAAAACGCCTCGCCCAAAACGACCCGGACTGTAGAACCGCGCTTAACGCCCCATCTACTTCTTCAATCGGCCAACCATGCCGCAACGGGATCGCCATGCCGGAGCCTAGAGTAAATGATGACCCGCAATCCTTTTCTTCCGAAGTTTTCCGATCTTCCATCCGAGATCCCGATCTTTCCGCTTGCCGGAGCGGTTGTCATGCCGGGCGTGCAGCTTCCGCTCAATATCTTCGAGCCGAGATATCTCACCATGGTTTCCGACGCCCTAGCGGGCGCGCGTCTGATCGGGATGATTCAGCCGACGAGCGAAACCCTGATGGACGATGCACCCGAGATCCATCGAGTCGGATGCGTCGGCAGGATTACTTCCTACAGCGAGACGAACGACGGACGCGTCATCCTGGTCTTGACAGGGGTCTGTCGCTTCCAGGTTTCACGTGAGCTTGCCGAGCATAACGGTTATCGGTGCGTGAGCGTCGACTGGGAGCGTTTCGCTGCGGACTATCACAGCGACGAAGGACCGATCGCCGACCGGCAAGGTTTCATGGATTCACTCAAGACTTACTGCACTCTGCAGGGCGTCGAGATTCCCTGGGACGATATCGGCAAGATGAGCGACAACGATTTGACCAATCTGCTCTGCGCGCACCTGCCCTTAAGCCCAGAGGACAAACAGGCATTGATCGAGACCTTGCACACGCCGGAGCGCGCATCTTTAATGCGTGGTCTCCTCGACATGGCCTCTGCCTCGAGCATGCGTGTGGCGGAGCATCGCCATTAGTCCGGTGCGCCTCGGCGTAGCCGCTCAAGTAGCGCCAACAGGGTTTGCTGATCCATAGGCTTGACCAGATGCTCGTCGAAACCCGCAGTGATTGATCGCTCGCGCGCGTGCGCGTGTCCGAGTCCCGTCAGTGCGACCAGCAGCAGGCGATCGGGATCGGGGTACGCCTCGCGCAGCCGACGCGCCAGTTCCAGCCCATCCATGCCCGGTAGCCCGATATCCAGGAATGCCACCCGTGGATGAAACCAACTCGCGCACTCCAGCGCTTCAGGGCCAGACTGCGCGGTCTCGACCGCGTAGCCATTGAGTTCGAGTAGCAGGGCCAGCGCCCCGGATACGTCCGGGTTATCATCGACGATGAGCACCCTGAGCGAGTCGCTACAGACGCCATTAGAGACATCCGCAGCGAATTGCATCTGCGTGGCGCCCGGCTCACGCACGAGCAGCGGCAGGCGCAATCGCAGCACTGTGCCACGGCCCTGCCCCTCACTAAACGCCTCCAACGTTCCACCCTGCAACTCGGCGAGGCGCCGGGCGATGGCCAGACCGAGTCCCAAGCCGCCGTTGGGTGTTTCGGGCAGGGACAACCCGAGCGCCAAACCGCCGAATATCGACTCGATCTGCGCTTGAGACATTCCCTGACCATTATCTTGTACGCGCACCACGGCTACGTTGCCATGGACCTGGCAGTCGATACGAATCTCGCCATGATCGGGCGTATAGCGTGCCGCATTGACCAAGATGTTGAGCAGGATCTGCGACAACCGCACCGGATCGCCCTCAACCCTGACACTGGCGGGCGGCAGCTCACAGACGCACCGATGATGACGCTCACGCATCATCGCCCGAACGCCATCGACCGCTTGACGCACCACGTCCCTAAGCTCGACCTCGCGCACGTCCAGATCGATGCGATCGAGTACGATGCGCGAGACATCGAGCAGGTCGTCGAGCAGATGCCCCATGTGTACGGTCTGGCGATCGAGCACATCCACCGCCCAGGCGATGCGTGGATCGTCGCCGATGCCGATCGTGCGAATGATCTCGACGGCGTTGCGGATCGGAGCCATGGGATTGCGCAGCTCGTGGCCCAGCCGCGCCAGAAAGTCGTCCTTGCGACGGTCGGCCTCTAGCAGCTTCTCCTCAGCGGCCTTCTCCTTACGGATATCGCGTGTGACGGTAGCAAACTGAAGCGGTTGCCCGGTCTCCGGGTCATCGATGCGCAGCGCATCGTAGAAGACGGCGATCGGCTCCTGGGTCAGAAAATGGCGGAATCGAAACTCTCCGCGCCAACGCCCGGCGCGCCTCATCGTAGGCAGGATCGTCTCGCGCAGGAAGGGCTGGTCCTCGGGCACAAAGAAGTCATCGACCTTGATGCCCTGGAGTGATGCATCTTGCTCAAGACCCACGAGCGATCGCGCGGCCTGGTTGAGATAGAGGATCTGCTGATCCAGTCCCGCAATCCCGATGAAATCCGACGAGCATTCGGCAACGACCGCCAGGTCACGCGCCCGGGCCTCTGCCCTGTGACGATCGGTGATATCGATGATCGCCGCCATGGTGCGCAACGGCTGCCCGGAGTCGTCGCGAATAAAGGTCGCATTGACCAACGCCCAGACGCTCTGGCCATCTTTGCGCAGATAGCGTTTCTCGACGACGTATTCGCAACCCTCTTGCTCCTCTGCGCGCCGGTAGCGGATGAGATCTTGCTCACGCTCTTGCGGATGGGTCAGCTCAGTGAAGTTCATCTCCAGCAGGGTATCTTCGTCATAGCCCAAGATCTTGCAGAGACGCTCGTTGGCACGCAGCAGACGCCGAGTCCTGGGCTCGACGATGGCCATGCCGACCGTGGTCAGCTCGAACATGCGCCGAAACTGTATCTCGCTCTCGCGCACCGCCTGCTCGACCTGCAAGGTATAATCGCTCGGCAACTGGGCGGGTTCGACGGGTGTCGGGGTGGGATCAAGCACGCAGAGGATTACACCCTTGCCCGGCAACGGGGCTAGAGTAAGCTCCAACTGGAGATCGCCGTGCGCCCCAGACAACGTGAAGAGGCCCTGGTGGGTCTGTGCGGAATCACGCACCCGCCGCGCCAGTGCGCGCAGCTCGGCGCTCTGCACCAACCGCGCCTGCCAGCGCTCGGTCTGCGGGTCAGCCAGCGCAGACCCCGGTGGGGTATGCAGCCACACGGGTTCGAGCCGATGATTCAGGAAACACAGACTGATATCGGACTGCTGGCGCGATTGCAGCGAGCCATACTCATCAAGTATCGGAATACGCAAATCGGAGGTCAAGAGAGAGCCAGAACGCATGCTATGTGAAAGCCTCGGCGGACGATACGCGCAGGCTTGAGTCCATTCAACCTTGAAATCGGCGCATTGTGGGGCAAATTGCTGACTGATATCACGTTTACGACATAGAGGTACGAGAGATGGCAATTACACTCACTGAAGCAGCCGCGCGGCACGTAGCCACAATGATCGACAAACGTGGGCATGGTCTGGGGCTGCGGGTTGGGACCAAAAAGAGCGGCTGCAATGGATTCGCTTACGACGTGGATTACGCCGACAGTCTCGATGGTGACGATCAGGTCTTCGAAAGTCATGGCATCAAGATTGTGGTCGACGCACGTAGTATTGAGCGCATCGACGGCATGGAGATCGATTTCGTGAAATCGAGCCTGCTCAATCAGGGGTTTGAATTCAACAATCCGCAAGTCAAAGACCAGTGCGGCTGCGGTGAGTCTTTCAGCGTCTGACATTGCGCGTAACGCACGCACCATCACCGAGTCCGTTCAATGCAAGACGACGAGATCAGCGAGATCATCGAGAACTTCGAGCTGCTGGGAGACTGGGACCAGCGTTACCAATACCTGGTGGAGATTGGCGAGCGCCTGCCCGCCATGCCAACCGAAGACAAGACGGACGACAATCGTGTCATCGAGTGCATGAGTCTGGTACATGTCGTCGCCGAGTCCGATGTGACACGGCCCGAGCACCTGGTCTATCGGGGGGATTGCGACACGGCGATCATCAAGGGCGTGGTCGCCCTGCTCGTTGGGCTGTTTTCCGGCAGGTCGGCCGAGGAGGTCGCCTCACTGGACGTCGATGTGCTCTTTGAAGGCTTGCAGCTCGAAGAGCACCTCAGCCCCAATCGGCATGTTGGCGTCTATGCCATCGTCAACAAGATGCAGCAGCAGGCGCGCGCCGTGGCATGCGAGACATAACCGATCCAGTTACACCAACCGGATCGGCAAGGTGCGCACCCGCTGCCCGGTGAGCGCGAAGATGGCATTGGCCACCGCAGGGGCCGTGGCTGGAACGCCTAGCCCGCTCACACCGCCAGGCGCTGCATCGCTGTCGAGAATATCGACCACGACATCGGGCATTTCATCAAAGCGCAGTAACGGATAGTCGCCAAAGCTTGCCTGATCGACACGTCCATCCGAGAACGTAATCGCGCCTTTTAGCGCCGCCGTCAGCGCATGGGCAATTCCGCTCTCGATCTGGGAGCGCACGACACGCGGATCGACCGCTTGACCGCAGTCCAGGGCGCAGAAGATGCGCCGAACCCGCACCTGGCCGTCCTCAATGGAGACCTCCGCAACCTGCGCGATCAGGCTGCCATAGGCTTCCACGAGCGCGAGTCCACGGCCAAGCCCGGCGGCTGGTGCCGTCGTCCATTGTGCCAGTTCGGCGACGCGCTCGAGCAGACGCAGATGGCGTGGACGCTCCGACAAAAGGCTCCTGCGCATCTCCAGCCCATCCTTGCCGGCGAGGGCGGCCAGCTCGTCGAGAAAGCACTCCACCGCGAAGCTGTTGTGTGCATAGCCGCCGCCCTGCCAGAGTCCGACGGGCACGGGCGTATCGGCCCGCCGATACTCCACCCGCAGATCGTCAAATTGATAGGGAATCTCTGCGGCACCCTCGATCATGACCGGGTCGATACCGTCGTCAATGCTGGTCGGGCGCGTCCGCGAGAGCACTGAGGGTCCGACGACACGGTGGAACCAGGCCATGGCGCGAGCGTTGGCGTCAATGCCGCCCCGTAGCCGATGCAGCGTCATGGGACGATAGAAATCGTGTTGGAGATCGTCTTCGCGGGTCCAGATGACCTGGACCGGGCGACGCATGCGCATGGATAGCTCCACGGCATCGACGACAAAGTCCTGCTCCAGCCGACGGCCTAATCCGCCGCCGAGCAGTGTAGTGTTGACGGTGATGCGCTCCGCTGCCAGCCCGGTCAAACGGCTCGCCGTCGCTTGGGCCGCCTCCTGCGCCTGTGTCGGCACATGGAGCACGCATTGATTCGGCCCCACATCGGCCGTGCAATTCATCGGTTCCATGCAGGCATGCGCCTGGAAGGGTGACTCGTAGACGGCTTGGATTTCGCGCGCCGAGGCGGCAAGCGCAGTGCTCACATCGCCCTCTTTGCGGGCCACCGCCGAGCGCCCCTTCAGCCCAATGCGCAGACGCTCGCGGATGCGCTGGGTCGAGATGCTCGCATTCGTCTCCGGTCTGCAACTGACCTCGAGCTGCTTGCGACCGCTCAGGGCCGCCCAGCTCGACTCCGCAACAACGGCAATCCCGTTGTGGACCGCCAGAACCTCGACGACTCCCGGCACTTTCAGCGCTTGGGCCGCGCGCCAGCTACGCACACGACTGCCCTGGACGGGGCAGCGATACAGGCTCGCATAGAGCATTCCCGGCAAGCGGACATCGAGTCCAAAACCGGCGGCACCCGAGACTTTGTCCGGCGTATCCAGACGATTCTGGGAGGTGCCGATCAGCGTCCAGTCGGCTTTCGCCTTCAGGGCGATTTGCTGCGGAATCACCAGCCCGGACGCAGTGGATGCCAACTCCGCGTAGGAGAGGCTGCGTGCACCGTCGGTATGGTGCACATGCGCGTAGCGCGCGTGGCACTCGCTCTCAGGCACCGCCCAGACTTGCGCCGCGGCGGCAATCATGAGCGTGCGCCCGATCGCCCCCGCCTCGCGCAGCGGCAGCCAGGCATCGCGCATGGAGGTACTTTCGGCGGTGGCCTGGACCCCGAGCAGACGATTGCGATACGCGGGTGTCACCGGCGCCATGACCACTTGGATCTGATCGAGTCCGACTTCCAGCTCCTCGGCCACCAGCATCGGCAAAGTGGTCATGACGCCCTGGCCCATTTCGGAGCGCGCCAGCACCAGCTCGATCCGCCCGTCGCCCTGGATGCGAATCCATGCGTTGGGGATAAACTCAACCGCAGGTTGCGTCTCGTCGGGCTTCGCTGGCTGCTGTGTGGCGCTATCGCCTGGCTCGCCAGCCGGCTGCGTCCGAGCCGGGAACACGATGCCCAACGCCAAACCACCACCGGCCAAGGCAGTGAGCCTGAGCAATGCGCGTCTGGTCAGGCGCGGCCCGCGATTGCCCTCAGCCATTGCGGGCCTCGGGGCTGGCGGCGCGCCGAACTGCTTGGCGGATGCGGTTGTAGGTTCCGCAACGGCACAGGACATTGGACATGGCCTGGTCAATCTGAGCATCGCTTGGACGCGGAGACTTGTTCAACAGTGCCGCCGCCATCATGATCTGACCAGGCTGGCAGTAGCCGCAGTTAGGAACCGCCTCGTTGATCCAGGCCAGTTGCAACGGATGGCGCCCATCTGGAGACAGTCCCTCAATGGTCGTGACCGACTTGCCCTGCACGGCCGACAAGGGCGTCACGCAGGCGTTGACCGGCTCACCGTCCAGATGGACGACACAGGCACCGCACTCGGCCTTGCCGCATCCATACTTGGTACCGGTCAGACCGAGATGGTCGCGCAGCACCCACAACAGAGGTGTTTGCGGATCGAGATCGAGCTCGTGAGGCTCGCCATTCAGCATCAAAGAGATCATCGCATCCTGTATGTATGGTTAAACCAACAGTAAGGCCGAATAGCATTGCAGATTTCCGGCGTCGGTGAAAGCCAGTTGCATCAATCGTGCGCTAGGAATCCTCTTGGATTTTCGTCCTCTGGAGTGCCTAGAAATTGGCCATCGGCACCCCTGCGATCAATCCGCGACCCTGGCTCCATGCACGGTCGAAACCCTCAGTCGAGTGGCACATCGATATGCCTTACCCCGTTTTGGTTCTGCTGTCCTGCGTCTTTCTGTCGGCGAGCATTGCAGCTGCTCCAGCCTTGGCGAAGCCCGCGTCCCGGCCGACGCCAGTCATCGTTGCCGATGTAGTCCGCCAGCCCCTGAGCGATAAGATCGAAGCGCTGGGGACGCTCAGGGCCAACGAGTCCGTCTCCATCACCTCGAACGTCACCGAGACCATCTCGATCGTACACTTCGATGACGGTCAGCGGGTCGTTGCCGGGGACCTGCTGGTCGAGATGACCAACGCCGAGGAGCACGCGCTTCTGGAGGAGGCGCAGGTCAGGGTCGGCGAGGCCGAGCGTCAGTTCCAGCGCGTCAAGTCCCTGGCCACGCAACGCTCTGCCTCCGAGTCCCTGCTCGATGAGCGCAAACGCGATCTGGATACTACACGCGCCATGCTGGTCGCGCTGGAATCACGCCTGGCCGATCGTATCGTCAAGGCCCCTTTCAGCGGTGTGCTGGGCCTGCGCAATATCAGCCTTGGGGCCTTGGTCGAGCCTGGTGACCTCATCACCACGCTCGATGATGACCGGGTGATGAAGCTCGATTTCTCGGTGCCCAGCCCGCATTTGAGCACGCTCGTCCCAGGGCTGGCGATCGAGGCCGCCACGGCCGCCTTCCCCGGCCAGATTTTCACCGGCGTGGTGCGTGGCGTCGACAGTCGCATTGATCCGGTGACCCGGTCGGTGGTGGTGCGCGCGCTCATCCCCAACCCCGATGCGCGGCTCAGACCTGGACTGCTGATGCAGGTCGCGCTGCTGAAAGATCCCCGCGAGGCCATCCTGATCCCCGAGTCGGCCGTGCTCCATCAGGGCCGGGATCACTTCGTCATGGTCGTGGTCGAGCATGCGGATGGTCTCACCGCCGAGCGGCGTCAGATCCAGATCGGTACCCGCAAACCCGGTCTGGTCGAGGTGCGCGAGGGGCTGGCCCTCGGTGAGCGTGTCGTCACCGATGGCGCCGACAAGGTGCGTGTCGGAGAACCGTTGGTGATTCAGTCCGTCGAGGACGGCACTCGCAATCAACGCGCCATGACGGAGCGCGCGCAGTGATTCTCTCCGACATCTCCATCACCCGCCCGGTCCTCGCCAGCGTATTGTCACTGCTCCTGGTCGCCTTCGGACTGGTCTCTTTCGACCGGTTGCCGTTGCGCCAGTACCCCGACACCGACCCGCCGATCGTCTCCGTCGAGACGCTCTATCCAGGCGCTGCGGCTATCGTGGTGGAGAACCGTATCACCCAGTTGATCGAGGATCGCATCGCCGGTGTCGAGGGGATTCGCTCCATCGAGTCGACCAGCGAGGATGGCCGCTCGCAGGTCACCGTCGAGTTCGGGATCGATCGCGACATTGATGGCGCGGCCAATGACATCCGCGACCGCGTCTCCGCCGTCTTGGACCAGTTGCCGAGAGAGACCGAGCCGCCAGAAATCCAGAAGGTCGACAGCAACGAAGACGTGATCATGTGGCTGAATCTGTCCAGCGACCGCATGAGCGTCCCCGAGCTGACGGACTACGCACGCCGCTATCTAGTCGATCGCTTCTCGGTGCTCGACGGCGTGGCGCGGGTGCGTGTCGGCGGCAATCAGGTCTTCGCCATGCGTATCTGGCTCGACCGCGACGCGCTGGCCGCCCGCGCCATGACGGTGACCGATGTCGAGGAGGCGCTGCGCGCGGAGAATCTCGAGTTGCCCGCAGGCGAGGTCGAGTCGATCGACCGGCAGTTTAGCGTGCGCGTCAGCCGCGCATTCAACACCGCCGATGACTTCGCGCGGCTGGTGCTGACGCGAGGCGAGGATGGCTATCTGGTGCGCCTGGGCGATGTCGCCAGGGTCGAGCGCGGCACGGAGGAGGATCGCACCTTCTTCCGTGGCAACGGCGTGCCGATGGTCGGCATCGGTATCATCAAACAGTCGACCGCCAACACCATCGCCGTCGCCGATGCCGCCAAGGCCGAGGTGGAGCGTGTCAATCCGGCCTTACCGGAAGGCATGAATATCGCGCAGAGCTACGACACCTCGGTGTTCATCAAAAGCGCCATCCGTGAGGTCTACAAGACGCTTGGCATCGCCATCGCGCTGGTCGTACTGGTCATCTTTGTCTTTCTCGGCAGCCTGCGGACAACCCTGGTGCCCGCCGTGACCGTCCCGGTCTCGATCGTGGCGACCTTCAGCGTGCTCCTGGCGCTCGGCTTCTCGCTCAACATCCTGACGCTGCTCGCGCTGGTGCTGGCAATCGGGCTGGTCGTCGATGACGCGATCGTGGTGCTCGAGAACATCCATCGACGCATGGATGAATATGGCGAGACGCGCCTGGTTGCCGCCTATCGCGGAACCCGCCAAGTTGGCTTCGCGGTGATCGCGACCACGATTGTGTTGGCTGCGGTATTCGTCCCGATTGCTTTTCTGCGTGGCGACTTGGGGCGTCTGTTCGCGGAGTTCGCCTTGACGATGGTCGCCGCCGTGCTTTTTTCGTCGTTCGTGGCGCTGTCGCTCTCCTCGATGCTGGCATCGCAGGTGCTGCCCGAGGTCCACACGGCCAAACCCGATCACGCCAGCCTGGCGCAACGGGTCGACCGGGCATTCAAATGGGTCCAGCGTGCTTATGTGCGCGTGCTCGGCGTTCTGCTGCATCAGCGCTGGATCGTGCTCCTGTCGCTGATCGCCACCCTGGCCGGGGCGCTCTGGCTGTTCGAGCGCATTCCCCAGGAATACACGCCCAAGGAAGATCGCGGCGCCTTCTTCATCATGGTCAACGGGCCGGAGGGCGCCTCGCACGCCTATATGAAGACCTACATGGACGAGATCGAGCGACGCCTGCTGCCCTACTCCGAGCGCGGCGAGGTCAACCGGGTGCTGGTGCGAACACCACGCTCGTTCTCCAATACTGCGACCTTCAACACTGGCATGGTGATCCTGGTCTTGAACGACTATGCACAACGCCGCTCAGCCTGGGTCATCATGGACGAGATCCGCGCGGCGCTCGCTGATCTGCCGGGTGTGAGGGCATTTCCGATCATGCGCCAAGGGTTTGGCGGGCGCACGCAAAAGCCGATTCAATTCGTCATCGGCGGCGGCACCTATGAGGAACTCGCGGTCTGGCGCGACACCTTGCTTGCGCAAATCGAGCAGGACAACCCTGGTCTGACCGGGATCGACTGGGACTACAAAGAGACCAAGCCACAGTTGCAGGTCGAGATCGACTACGATCGCGCAGCGGACCTGGGCGTCACCGTCAGCACCATCGGACGCACGCTCGAGACCATGCTCGGCTCGCGCAAGGTCACAACCTATCTCGAGGGCGGCGAGGAGTACGACGTCATTCTCGAAGGCGAGCGCGATGCTCAGCGCACCCCCGGCAGTTTGGACAACCTCTATGTCAGCTCATCGCGCAGCGATGCCCTGATTCCGCTCGGCAACCTGGTCAAGATCCGCGAGTCGGCTGACTCGCAGAGCCTCAACCGCTTCAACCGTCTCCGCGCCATTACCATCGAGGCGAATCTCACCGAGGATCTCGCCTTGGGCGATGCGCTGGCCTATCTGGAACGCACGGCGCGCGAGCACCTGCCCGAGCGCGTCCAGATTGACTACAAGGGGCAGAGTCGGGACTTTCGCTCCAGCAACGAGGGGGTGCTGTTCGTCTTCGCCCTGGGTATCGTCATCGTCTATCTGGTGCTGGCTGCGCAGTTCGAGAGCTGGATCCATCCATTGGTCATCATGCTGACCGTGCCGCTGGCCATGGCCGGGGCCTTGCTCGGTCTCTGGGTGAGCGGTCAGACGCTCAACATCTACAGCCAGATCGGACTCATCATGCTGGTGGGGCTTTCGGCCAAGAACGGCATCCTCATCGTGGAGTTCGTCAACCAGCTTCGCGACCAGGGAGAGGAGTTCAGCGCGGCCCTACTGGAGGCATCAAGCGTGCGTCTGCGCCCGATCCTGATGACGGGCATCACCACGGCGGCGGGCGCTATCCCGCTCCTGCTGTCGAGCGGCGCCGGGGCCGAGACACGAGCGGTCATCGGCACCGTGATCCTCGCAGGTGTGCTGTCGGCGACCTTCTTCACGCTCTTTGTGGTCCCGGTCGCCTATGACTTGCTGGCGCGGCGAACGGGATCGCCGGGAGACGTCAAACGCCGTTTGGAGCGCGAGATGGGGTAAGGCAGTGGGCAGTGGGCAGTGGGCAGTGGGCAGTGGGCAGGATAAGTTGACTTTTATTCCAATCTATTACGACTATTTGCTTGCGATATGTAGCACCAGGTGCTATGGATAGATGGAAGAAAAGACATGGCGATTTACAAAACCCGAGTGTTTGATCGCTGGGTGCGCAGGGAAAGACTGACAACGGCGGCATTGTGTGCAGCGGCTCGGGAAATGGCGGCGGGCTTGTACGAAGCCGACTTAGGTGCCGGGTTGGTCAAGAAGCGCATTGCTCGGCAAGGCCAAGGCAAGAGCGGCGGTTATCGCACGATGGTTGCCACAAACAAGGGAGACCGCTGGTTTTTTGTCTTTGGCTTCGCGAAAAACGTGCGTAGCAACATCGATAAGGACGAAGAAGAAGCGTTGAAGAATCTGGCATCTCATCTGTTGTCATTGACGACGACAGCACTTCGCAAAGCAGAAGAAGCCGGAGAATTGAAGGGGATATGCTATGAGAAAAACGAAATCACCAATCCTTGAGGCCGTTTTGGACACAGCAACAGGGCTACATAAAGCGGGCGTGATGGATAAGCTCACACTGCGAGAATTTGATCGCCTTTGCCAACCTCCTGTTGCCCCTCTCCAGCCCGAAGACATCCGCAGTATTCGCGAAGCGTCAAACGTCAGCCAAGCCGTCTTTGCGTCCCTGCTCAACATCAGCCTCTCGACTGTCCAGAAGTGGGAAATCGGCCAGAAGAAGCCAACCGGAGCCGCCCTTAAATTGCTCCACATCGTTCAGAAGCAGGGGCTAGACGCTGTTTCCTGACCCCGCTAAGGCGACTCCTCAGAATCCGAGTCAAGCGCTCTGCGCACGGGAGCGAAGGTCTGTCGATGATGAGGCGATGGGCCCAGTCGATTGAGTGCCGCCAGATGCATGGCCGTTGGATAGCCTTTGTGTCTTGCAAAGCCATAGCCTGGGCACTCTTGATCCAGTTGCTCCATAAGACGGTCACGCGCGACCTTGGCCAGAATCGAGGCCGCACCGATCACTGCGACACGGCCATCGCCGCCGACGATGGCTTGTGATTGAATGTCGAGATCGGGACAGCGATTACCATCCACGAGCACCCGCATTGGACGCACGCTCAATGCTAAAATGGCGCGCTGCATCGCCAGCAAGGAGGCTTGGAGGATATTGATGCGCTCAATTTCAGTGACACTCGCCCAAGCGACCGACCAGGCCAGCGACCGCTCCCGGATCTCACAATCGAGCACCTCGCGACGGCGTGGGCTGAGCGTCTTCGAATCACCGAGTCCAGCGATCGGCCACGCCGGATCGAGAATAACGGCGGCGGCATAGACCGGCCCGGCCAGCGGTCCGCGTCCTGCTTCATCGACACCGGCGATCAACATGGCTCGCCGCGCCCGATCAGATCAAGCACGGCCATTGCGGCAGTAGCGGCCGCGTCGCGTCTCAACTCGCCATGAATCCTGGCGTATTCGGTCTGAATACGCTCGACGCGCGCCGGGTCTTCCAACAATCCGAGCAGCGCCGGCGCCATGCGATCCGCCCGGCATGCGTCCTGGATGAACTCGGGCGCCAGCGCGCATCCCGCCAGCAGATTCGCCATGGCCACATGCGCCACCTTGACGAGCCTAAGTTGCTTGACCACATGGTAGGAGAGCGGATGAACACGGTAGCCGACGACCATCGGGCGTTTCAACAGCAGCGCCTCCAGAGTCGCCGTCCCCGATGCGGTCAGCACGCAGTCGGCAGCCGCCATGGCCTCGCGGCTGCGTCCATCCACGAGCGTGACTGGAAGCTGGGGAGCCAGTCGCTGGAGTGTCTCGGTGAATACGGCGCGCAGCCGGGCGTTGACGAGCGGCACGACGAAGGCCAGATCTGGCCGCGCGGCCAGACAGCTTGCTGCAGTCTCGATAAAGGGTTCCGACAGCCGTTCGACCTCTGATAGACGACTGCCAGGCAACAGCGCGATGATCGGCCGCTCCTGTGGAAGGTCGAGCGTAGCTCGGGCCTCATCACGATCGACCTCCAGGGGGATCTCGTCGGCCAGTGGGTGGCCGACATAGGTCGCCGGCACACCATGCTGGCGCAGAAAAGTCTCCTCGAACGGAAAGATGCTCAGCATCAGATCCACCGCACGACGGATGCCCTTGACGCGCCCGGGTCGCCAGGCCCAGACGGTCGGGCTGACAAGATGGACCGTCTTGATTCCCTGCGCGCGCAACCGCCGCTCCAGACCCAGATTGAAGTCCGGCGCGTCCACGCCGATGAAGACATCGGGTCGATTGGCCAGGAAATAGCGCTCCAGTCGCGCCCTGAGCGCGAGCAGCTCGCGCAGGTGCGCCAGCACCTCCATCAGACCCATGATCGACAACCGCTCGATGTCGAAGAGCGTCTCGCAGCCCGCCTCAAGCATTCGCGGACCGGCAACGCCGACGAACCGGACATTCGGCACCTGGCGGCGTATCGCCCGAACGAGCGTAGCGGCCAACAGATCGCCGGATGCCTCGTTGGCCACGATACCGACGAGGAGTTCGCGCCCTTGCTTGTTCATGCATGCAACCTAAAAACAGCGCCCGGACCGCCCGCAAGCGCTGAGCACCTCAGCGATGGTCTTGTTAGGCCACGATAGCAGGCAATCGGATCAACGCACGATACTGCGATTGGTCTCGGCGATGAAATCGAGCAGGATGGTTAGCTCAGGGGTGGTTTCGGCCATCTCGCGGATGCGTTCGATAGCCTCGGCGTGCTTTAAGTTCGCCATATACAACGCCCGGTAGGCACGCTTGATCGCCTGAATACACTCCTCTGAGAAGCTCCGGCGGCGCAACCCCTCGCTATTGATGCCACGCGGCTCGGCGGGGTGCCCTCCGATCATGACATAGGGGGGGAGATCTTTGCTCAGCACCGAACCCATGGCACAGAAGCCATGGGTTCCAAGTCGGCAGAACTGGTGCACGATGGTAAAACCGCCGAGTATCGCCCAATCCTGAACCTCGACATGCCCGCCCAGCGATGCCGCATTGGCCATGATCACATGATCGCCGATGCGACAATCATGGGCGACGTGGGTATAGGCCATGAACAGGTTGTCGTTGCCGATTCGGGTAACGCCCTGATCCTGAATCGTGCCGCGATGCAGGGTCGCGAACTCACGGATCTGGTTGCGGTCCCCTATCTCGAGCCTAGTCGGCTCACCGGCGTATTTCTTGTCCTGTGGATCCTCGCCAACCGAGGCGAACTGAAAGATGCGATTGTCGCGTCCGATGCGCATCGGTCCCCGCAACACGGCATGCGGGCCGATCCGGGTACCGGCATCGATCTGGACACCGGCATCGATCACCGCAAAGGGTCCGACCGTGACGTTGGAGTCGAGTTCGGCACCGGCATCGATGATCGCCGTGGGGTGGATCAAACGTTGAAATCCCGCGCGGTACACATGATCTCGGCGGTCGCCACGACACGATCATCAACGCGGGCCTCGCCGTTGAACTTCCATATCCCACGACGCACTGGCCCGAGCTTCACCTCCATGATCAACTGATCACCCGGTTCGACGGGGCGTTTGAACCGAGCCTTGTCGATTCCGACGAAATAATAGAGCGACTTCTCGCCGACCTCTTCTGGGCGCGAAGCCATTGCCAGCAATCCAGTCGCCTGCGCCATCGCCTCGACGATCAGCACACCTGGCATGATCGGTCTGACTGGGAAATGACCAGTGAAAAATGGCTCGTTGAAGGTGACGTTCTTCAGCGCGATCAGATAATCGTTGATCTTGTAATCCACGACTTTATCGACGAGCAGGAACGGATAGCGGTGTGGCAAGAAGCTCATCACCTTGTTGATATCCATCGTGTTTGGGATGTGCTCCGTGGCACCCTCCCCCGCCCGCTGCGCTGAATCCCGCGACATTGGATGCGATCCATCCATTAGGACTCTCCCCGACCTTGTGCTTCGCTCATTGTTTGAATAGATGCTTCCAGTTGTTTCACTCTACGCGTCAGATCGTCGAGATGTCTGAAACGCACCACATTGCGCCGCCAGTCAGCGATCGGCATCGCAGGGATGCCGCTACTGTAGACCCCCGGCTCGGTGAACGAGCGCGTCACCATCGCCATGCCGGTGAAATGCACGTCGTCACCGATATCGAGATGTCCAGCAATACCAACGGCACCGGCAATGGTGCAGTTGCGCCCGATCCGCGTCGATCCCGAAATCCCGGTATTGGAGACCACTGCCGTATTGTCTCCAATGGTGACGTTGTGACCGACCTGGATGTGATTGTCGAGCTTCACGCCATCACCGATCACCGTATCCTCGATCGCGCCACGATCAACCGAGGTGTTGGCGCCGATCTCGACGTCATCGCCAAGCACCGTACGTCCAACCTGAGGAATCCTGATCCATCGCTCACCATCGCGCGCGAACCCGAACCCCTCGCGCCCGATCACCGCTCCAGGGTGAATCAGCGCGCGCTTGCCGACACGGGTGCCCGCGCAGAGCGTCACCCGTGCGATCAAACGGCAGTCCTCGTCGACGCTCACCCCTTCGGCAAGGATACAGCCGGGACCAATGAAAGCGCGTGCCGCAACGACGACATGGGCCTCTAGTACGGCGGTCGGACCAATCCAGGCCGTCGCATCAACCCTGGCGGACTCGTCGACGATGGCACTCGGATGGATGCCGCCGATCACGGGTGGCTGCGGATACAGGATGCGCGCCGCCTTAGCGAAGGTCAGATACGGGTTATCGCTGATCAGCACGGGCACCTTGGCGCTCTGCGCGTCGGCCTCCTTCAGGATGACGGCCGCAGCGCCTGTCACGGCAAGATGGCGACGGTAGCGTGCATCGCCGAGAAAGCTCAGGCTCTTGGCATCGGCATTGGTAAGCTGGGCGACACGCGACACGCGGGTCGCGCCATCCCCAATGAGCGGCACGGCCAAGCGCGCGGAGAGTTCTCCGAGACTAATCTCCAACAGACGGATCTCCAGGACGGACTGTTCATGGATATGATCACGCACCAGGTGAACCTATGCCTCGCTTTGTCTCGGACGCTACCGCAAGCGACGATGCGAGCCATACGGCCCAGCAGAGGCGAGCAATGAGGACGGCTCGTCCAGGGCGCGCAATTTACTTCTTGTTGAACTCTTTCTTGAGCCGCTCGATGACGAGATCCGAGATATCGATACGCGGATTGGAGTAGACCAGCCCATCGCTGATGATGAGATCGATCTTCTGCTCTTTGGCCAACTCGACGACGACTTCCTGCACCTGACGCCCTAGCTTCGTTCTCAGCTCATTCTGGCGCAGGGCGAAATCCTCCTGGAACTCGTCGCGGGCGTATTTCAGCTTGCGGGTTCTGCTGCGAATATCGTTACGCAAACGCTGAATCTCGCTCTCGCTCATCAAGGCGCCATCGCGTTCGAGCTTGCGCTGAAGAGAGGTGATCTGATCCTGCTGCTCGCGCAGATCGCGCTCGCGATCCTCTACCTCGGACTGCAGTGCATCGCGCGCCGCCTCGTATTGCGGCGATTGCTCGACGATTCGGTTCGGCTCGACGACTGCGATCCGATAGTCCGCGGCCTGAAGCGCCGTCTGAGGCAGCAGCGCAACCAGGGCCGCGAGCGATAGCGTGTGCGTTTTCACCGATAATTCTCCACGCTCAGAACGTCTGACCGAACCCGAACTGGAACACCTGCGTGTCGTCTCCGTCCTGCTCGTTGAGTGGGAAGGCGAAGCTCACCGAGAGTGCGCCCACGGGCGAGAGCCATGTCACCGACAGGCCGGTGGAATATCGGATGTCGCCCATATCGAATCCGGTCGATGTGAGCAGGTCCGAGTCATAGGTCGACCAGACATTGCCGAAATCGAGGAAGGCGCCAAGACGCAGTGACTTCTCGAACTGCCCACCCACGGGCGCGGGCGCGAAGAACTCCATACTGCCGGCGAGCTTGAAATTACCGCCCACCGGGTCGTCGCTGCGGATCTCGCGGGGACCGAGCGAATTAGCCACCCAACCGCGCACCGAGCGCGGGCCGCCGGCATAGTAGTTCTCGAAGAAGGGCAGACGGCTGATATCGCCGTATGCGTCGCCATAGCCGACCTCGCCGGTGAGCGCGAACACAAAGCGCGAGGTCAGCGGCACGTATCGTTGCTCCTGGAGACTGACCTTGTAGTACTGCAGATCGCTACCCGGCACGGCGATCTCCGCGTTGGCGGAGCGCAGTCCACCGCGGGTCGGGAAGATCGCCGTATCGCGCGTGTCTTTGCTGTAACTTCCCGAGATAACGAAGTCGCTGAACGTATTGCCGTTGTTGTTGATGAACTGCTGCGCGATCACGGACGCGCCAGGCGTGAAATCCGTGTATTGATATCTGAAACCCAGTCCGGCACGGCTAGTATCGGAAATGGGCAGACCGAAATTGACGCCCGCGATCCCCACGTCGGTGGAGTAATCGGCGCCGATCAGTTCATCGAAATCGGTTTCGCGATAGGAAAGATTAAAGCCCCGGCTGATACCGTCGACGGTGTAATAGGGGTTGTTGTAGCCGAGCTGATAGAGGCGTGTCGCGGTGCTGGTATTGAAGGCCAGCGATACCCGCTTGCCGGTGCCGAGAAAGTTGTTCTGGGTCACGCTGGCATTGAGCAGGATGCCCTGGGATTGCGAAAAACCGACGCCTGCGGCCAGGTTTCCGGCGGGCTTCTCCTTAACGCTGACATCGACATCGACCTGATCGGCGGACCCCGGTACGGCTGGAGTCTCCATGGTGACATCTTCGAAATACCCCAGACGCTGTAGACGCTCGCGCGACTTGCGCACCAGATCGGCCGAGAACCAGGCCGTCTCCAACTGGCGCATCTCGCGCCGCAGCACCTCATCGCGCGTGCGGGTGTTGCCCTTCATGTTGACACGGCGTACATAGACACGCTTGCCGGCATCGACAAAAAAGGTGACCGCGACCTCTTTGGTCTCCTCGTTGATCTCTGGGACGGTATTGACGTTTGCGAAGGCGTAGCCCTCGTCGCCCAAGAGACTGGAGATACGCTCGGCGCTCTCAGTCGTCGCCTTGCGCGAGAAGAACTCGCCGCGCTTGAGCTGAACCAGCGGAAAGATCCGCTCGGCGGGAACCGTGGGATCGCCCGCCAGCTTGATGTCACTGACCCGAAAGGGCGCGCCTTCCTCGATCACCACGGTCACGTAGATCTCTTTCTTGTCGGCACTGATCGACACCTGGGTCGACTTGGTATCAAACTTGATATAGCCGCGATCGAGATAAAAGGAGCGCAGCGACTCCAGATCACCCGCGAGCTTCTGCTTGGAATACTGGTCGTTTTTGGTATAGAAGGAGTTCCAGCGGCTCGGACCCAGCTCGAACTGCTTGCGTAGCTCTTCTTCCTCGAAGGCCTGGTTGCCGATGATATTAATCTGCTTGATGCGCGCGGTCAGTCCCTCGATGATCTCGATGTTGACCGCCACCCGGTTGCGCTCCAGCGGCGAGACCGTGGACTGAATGAGCACGCCATATTTGCCTCGGGCGAAATACTGCCGCTCAAGCTCCTGCTCAATGCGGTCGAGGACGGAGCGATTGAAGACGCGTCCTTCCTTCAGACCGATATCGGCCAGCGCCGCGCTCAAGGCATCGGTCTCGATATCTTTGTTGCCGGTGATCTTAATCTCGGCGATTGCCGGTCGCTCGCGCACCCAGATTACCAATATGCTGCCGTCGCGCTCGACCCGCACGTCGTCGAAAAAGCCGGTCTGGTAGAGGGAGCGAATGATCCCGCCGGTGACATCTTCTCCAACGGTATCGCCGACCTGGATCGGCAGATAGTTGAAGACGGTGCCGGGCGCGATGCGCTGCAGCCCCTCGACCCGGATATCGGAGACTTGGAAGACTTCGCCAAACGCGGGAAGCTGCACGCCAAGCAGTAAGACGCACAGCACCAGTGCCTGCCGAGCGTTAGAGCCAATAATCTGAGTGATCACGCGCAACACGAACTCTCCCAATCAAGCCGGGGCCGACCACACGGTCGACATCCAAGGTGCGCCAGTATAAGGGTATCACCCGGATTAACCCAATAGTCTGGAAAAGTCTACATAGAAGGCCAGCATCATGAGCCCACCCAAGAGCAGAAGCCCGACTTTCTGCCCCTGGAGCTGAGCGTGCTCCGAGAGCGGGCTGCCCTTCACCCACTCGATGAAAAAGAACATCAGATGACCACCATCGAGCACGGGGATCGGTAGCAGATTCAAGACGCCAAGACTGATGCTGACGATCGCGAGGAACTTCACGAAGGAATCGAATCCGTAGCTCGCGGTGCGCCCGGCCACTTCGGCGATGGTGATGGGACCGCTGAGATTGTGCACCGATGCTTCGCCGATCAGCATGCGACCCATAACGCGTAGCATCAAACCGCTCATCTCAGCCGTCTTGCCGACTGCCTGGCCCATCGCTTCCAACGGTCCATAACGCACATCGACCAGATAGTCGGCCATCAGATCATCGGCGATGTACACGCCGGCACCGATGCGCCCGATCTGCTCGCCATCGATCTCGCGCACACTAGGTATGATGGCAACACTAGTCAGCAGGCGACCCTTGCGCTCGACATCCATCAGAATCTCTTGGCCCGGGCGCTCGCGCACCAGGGCAACCCAGTCCTGCCAGGAGCCAATGGGCGCGCCGTCGGCCGTCACGATCCTGTCGTCAACCCGCAGCCCTGCCCGCTCAGCGGACTCCCCCGAGACGATCTCTGCAATGACTGGTGGGATCGTGGGCCGTTTCGCTGTCAGTCCGATCCGCTCGAGCAGGTCGGGGACTTCTGTCAGCTCGCCGAGGGCTTTACCGGACATCAGCCGACCACGCTCTTGGCCGCCCTCCTCGCGCACGCGTACTTCGAGATCCTTACCGTTGAGCGCCTCGACCGTGAAGGCGAAGACCGCACGTTCCCAGCTTGGCGTGGGCCTTGCGCCGATAGTGAGCAGTTCGTCGCCTGGCTGAAAGCCCGCTTCGGCGGCGATTGTGGAAGGCTCGACCGTACCGACGACCGGCTTGAGTCCGGTATCGCCCACCATGAAGATGGCCCAATAGACGAAGATGGCAAACAGCAGATTGAACACCGGGCCAGCGGCGACGATCGCCGAACGCTTCCAGAGCGCCTGACGATTGAAAGACTGGCCGAGCAGTTCCTCGGGAACCTCCTCTTCTCGCTCATCGAGCATTTTCACGTAGCCACCGAGCGGGATCATCGCAATCACGTACTCGGTACCGTCCGGATGGCGCCGCCAGCGCAGCAGCGCTTTACCGAAGCCGATGGAGAAGCGCAACACCTTGACTCCGAGGCGCCGGGCGACCCAGAAATGGCCGAACTCGTGCACGGCGATGAGGATTGAGAGCGCGACGATGAAGGACGCGATGGTAAAAAGCATATCCATGGCGCTCAATTGGCCCGAGCACGAACCAGTTGCTGCGCACAATTGCGCGCGCGCTGATCTACGTCGAGCAGAAATTCGAGCCCCTGTCCAGACACCGTCTCGTTTGGCAGTGCCGCCAAGGTCTCGCCAACCACGGCCGCGATGCCGGGCAGATCGATCGACCCGTCGAGGAAGGCCGCGACGGCGACTTCATTGGCCGCGTTCAGGACCGCTGGCGCGGTGCCCCCGATGCGCGCCGCCTCGAAGGCGAGACCGAGACAGGGAAAGCGCAGTAGGTCGGGCTTGTGAAAGTCCAGATGGGCGACCGAGAACAAATCGAGCGGGGCCGCCCCGGAGTCGAGCCGGTGGGGCCAGGCCATGGCGTGGGCGATGGGTGTGCGCATATCTGGATGACCGAGCTGGGCGAGAACCGATCCATCCTCATACTGCACGAGCGAATGGATCACGCTTTGGGGATGTACGACGACTTCTATGTGGTCGGTATCGGTTCCAAACAACCAGCAGGCCTCAATGACCTCAAGACCCTTGTTCATCATGGTTGCTGAATCCACCGAGATCTTGCGCCCCATCGCCCAGGTGGGATGCGCGCAGGCT
>JARIBS010000128.1 GCA_029257385.1 Thiorhodococcus sp. | reverse complement strand
ACCAGCAGCCACGGCTCACGGGCATTGCGGGCGGCTTTCAGGCTCTTGTTCGAGCGCGCGCGCTTGCCCGAGGCCGTCTTGCCCCGGCGTCCCTGCTTGGGCTTGCGCACCAGCACGAAGGCCGCGCGCAACGGATTGCTGCGCACCCACGCGCCGATGCCGAGCGCCGTGGGCGTCTCGCTCGCCCCTGCGAACACCCGCTGGCAGTTTCTCCAGCGAGACTCGAGCTTGACATGGTCACGCCCGCGCACCCGCCCAACCCAACGCCAGCCCAAGCGCTCGACCTCGCGGTAGAACGGCACCTTGAAGCCCGAGTCGGCGACAATGATTGGGGCCGCCGTCGCTGGCAGCAGCGCCTCGAGCTGCTGCAGGAACCGATGCTGTATCTGGCGATTGCCCAGCTTGCGCTGCGGGTGAACCTCCTCGTACAGCGTCAGGCTGCGACCGCCCACCGGCAGCGAGGCGCGCAGCAGATGCAGCGACTGATCCTCCTTCAAATCACTCCAGTCGATCACGATCAGCGGCTCGGCCACGCCGGTGAGCAGCATCCGCCCCAACGCCACGTAAATACCCTTGGCATCCTGTTGCAGATGCACGTTGCCCAGCAGTCGGTCGGCCCGCTTGATGCGATGGCGCAGGTCCGACCCGCCGCCGAAGCGCCGGCCGATCTCGGTCAGCGTCAGGCGCGGGCCGCTGACCGTCGCCGCGACCGCTTCGAGCAGTGCGGTGAGGCGCCGACGATGGATGCCGACCAGCAGCGGCGCGACACAGCGGTGTAGAATCGTGAGGGCATGCATGGGGGGTCCTCCGCAGGTTTGGTCGCCCGTTGTGGACCATCAAACCCCATGCATGCATGTTCATTTCTCTATTAGAAATTAAATTTAAGGTATTGTCTTAGCTATATTTTTTATGGGGATACCTCAGGGTCTGTATCGGTTTTCTCTCATGCCACTGACAAACGCTTAACCCGAAATTCTTTCCGATGCTGTTCGACCTGCCAGAGATCGTACTGTGTTTGTTGATTCAGCCAACTTTCAGACGAAGTATCGAAGGCTATAGATAACCGGACAGCCATTTCAGGACTGATGCCCGATTTAGCGTTGACTATGCTAGATAGTGTTTTCCGGCTGACTCCAAGCGCCTCTGCCGCTTCGGTTATCGATATTCCAAGAGGCTCGAGGCATAGGTTTTTAATGATTTCGCCAGGATGAGGGGGATTGTGCATCAGCATGATTTCGCCTCAGTGGTAGTCTCCATAATCGACAATTTCGGCATGAAAACCATTAAACCGGAATGTAACGCGCCAGTTGCCACTAACTCTAACTGACCAGGTTTCTTTCCGGTCTCCCGTGAGTTGATGCAAATACAACCCTGGGAGGTTCATGTCTACTGTCGATGTTGAAGCATTCAGTCGGCCCAATATGAGTCTGAGCCGATCTGCATGTTTCGCTTGGATTCCGGCCTTCTTTCCCTTTTTGAAGAAGTGCTCCAGACCTTTGTGCTTGAAACTCTGAATCATGCGGTCAGGCGTAACCTGTTACGTTACACTTAAGCAATAATTTCTGCACATAACGATAGGTTAGGCGGCACCGCTGGCATGGCGTTGCAGAATAAGCTGCGCCGCGTCTGCAGAGGTCCGTAGGGCGCAATAGCGCAGCGTATTGCGCCGAAAGGAAATTGGTACAGGTCCACCAGATTCGTGGCACCAAGACACACTTCCACACGCGAAGGACATGCCACGTTTGTTGTTGTGTCTTGGGGTGAGCAGCCTGTAAATCATGCGGCGCAATACGCTATCACTATTGCGCCCTACGCGGGCTTCTATGTCTTCCCACAAACACCCTGAATCAGTCATGAAGGTGATCGACAGAACGCAAAAAAAACTTGCCGCAGAACAGAGTATCTACCTTGCTTTGTTTGCAATCAATCAATCATCGTCTTCATTCTTATCCTCATCATCAGGACACCAACAAGGATCATGACCACAATATGGACATGGATCGTCGCCATCATCTTCTGGGCCTCTATATGGATAGCCTTCTTTTGTCTTGTCAGGCATTCTTGTTTACCTCGCAAAATTTACGCTGCGATTAACTTACGCGAATTAGTTTTGATGGGTTTCGTGACCAGCGGGCATCCGTGCCCAAGGCGAACATCAGTGCGTGGTCACTCTACCCATCCTACCTTGCTACCTTGCTAAACCTCGGTTAATCAATATCTTCGTCTTCAGCTGGAAATAACCCGCTTACGTCAAGGTTATCTTGAGTAACAGCTGCTCTCTTTATTTCAAATTCTTCGAAATCGGATTCGCGCAAGCTAAGGTTTTGACTTGTAACAGAATTACCGTGGATCCTTACACTCAGCATCAAATCAAATCCTTCGCAGAATGCAATAAATAAAAAGCCTGCGGAAAGCTCACCATCATCTCGATCCCTGCTCCAATCGCCACCTTCCTCCAGGCCAAACTGGCTTCCGTCGACGGTGATGGTATCTATTTCGCCTCCCGCCCTTTCTAGCTCGACTTCAACGTCACCGCTAATTTGTCCCATATATATCTCCTATGTATAAAGTTTTACCGTGGCTAACAGTTGATTAGACAGATTCTACGTCTGCCGTACTAGACAAAATCTGTCTAGTACGTAATACGACTGCTGGAAGCAGTTGGTCCGCTCTCTGAACATCGCATCCTAATCGTATGGAATATAAACCTTAAACGAAACCAAGATATACAGGAAAACCCGTCGCCGCCGCAAAAATAGACAGAATTTGAGACGTAGCGCACAGATCCGGGCCTTGATCATCGTGTGGTCCACCTGTCGCGACGGATCCTCGTCAGGCCCAGCAAGATTATGATTTAAAAATCTAAAATCGTTATTGCTGGCCGATAAGCTCAACCTTGGGCGACGCGATGATCGAGGCCCAGATCCGTATCGATAGAATTCGCATCCCCAACCGAAACAAAAGCGTAGGCCGGTCTGTTACAGCCTCTCGCAGATGATTACGAAGGTCTCCATACCGTCAGGATATTCCCCCGGCTCAGAACTCGAGCGCAGTGCGCTCGACGATGTTCCTGGCCCAAGAGCTATGCGTGGCGACTTCGCACATAGAACCGGCGAATTCAAAGACTGCGCGATCATCCGACAAAATGCGGTGAGCGGCTTCCAGATCTGTCGCCGAGACGCTAAAGCGCGCCTCGATCAGTGCCAGTTGGCTCGGGTGAATAGCGGTCTTGCCACACAAGCCATGAGCGATGTCCTCGTCCAGCTCCTCGGCGAGGATTTCGGGGCAGTCGATGTGCTCGAAGACCGGCGCGGTGAGTTGGAAGCCGAAGGGTTTGAAGACGGTGACCAGGTGGGCGATGGTGTGGCCCAAGGGGGTGCGGTAGATGGTCCGGTCGCGCGGGCGGCGGATGCCGAGGATGGCGAGCAGGTCGTTGCCGCCGATGCGCAGCGCCAGAATCCGCTTGTGGTAGTCGCGCTCGAGCAGGTAGTCGCGTAGCGCGATCATCTTGGCGGTCTCGAAGACATCGCGAGTCTCAAGAGTCGGCATGCACAGATGCCCGGACGCCTTCAACAGCGGCAGATAGGCATCGACATTGCGCATGTCGAGCTTGGGCAGGACGAAGCCATCGAGCTTTTCGATACCGGGCAGCGCCAGCATCCAGGCGAGGATCTCGGGGTTGCGCACGCGCACGAAGCGCATTGCCGCGCTGGCGGGGTTCATCCGCCGGAGACAGTCGCGAAGGTTCTCCAGCCCTGAGCCGAGCGCCTCGGGGGCCACCGAATCCTCCGTGCAGAAGATCACCGAGCGCAGTTTTGGCCATTTGTCGCCGTTGGCAATGCGCAGAATATCCTTGTGAACCACCGGGACGTATAGAGACCCGCCAAGTCGGTAGGCTTCAAGCATCGGACAACCCCTTGATGATCGAGATGGCCTGGTAGGGCAGGGCCGGGTCGACCTCCCAATAGACCTGTTTTTCTTGGGCTAATTGTAGTAGATGGCCAGTCTCCGGCGCGTCCGGGTCGCAGACCAAGACCCGTTCCGGGACACGTCGCAGCAGGACACGGGTCGCCTCGCCGATTCCCGGCTTGATGAGATTCTCGTCAGTGATACCGAACCGATCACCGATGTCGGCAAGCATGACTCGGGCGCGATCCTGTCCACGTACCGGGTCGACCGGTGTGGGATTCGGCATGTAACCCATGCTCAGGCGGTTTTGGACGTCTTCGAGCAGGCTGTCGACGAACCAGACCGAGAGATCGCTGGGAGCGAATTCGCGATAGAACACGCAGCCGTGGAAGTCGTCGGGTCCGGTCTGTTCGTTCAGGATGGAGCGGCTGATCAGGCCCGACATGGTCGCGTTGAGGATGCTCGACGGAATCAGATAATCGTCGTCGGACGGTGCGACGCCGACTCCGGCCAGATCGGCCAGGGTGAAGAGATCAGAATCCAGCCGCACCCCATCGGAGCGGGCGAAATCATCCATGGCCTTGCGGAGTTCACGGGCGATGACGCCCTTTCCGGTCCAGCCATCCACGAACAGGATGCCGGCGGTCAGACGCGCCGCTTCATTGAGGATGAACCGGATCGCGTTACGGTCGATACCCCGGTCACGGATGATGGAGATGGAATAGTGGGCGGTCGGACGCGCGAACGCGCGTTCCAGAATATGCTTGAGTATGACGCCGACCGGCGTTCCGGCCCTGGCCAGTGAGACGAGGGTGATCTCGTCCGGGCGGCGTGCGGCGATGATCGCGGCAAGATCCAGTAGCCCTTCGGCCATGCGGATGCGCGCCATCGCGAAGGCGTGCTGGAAGACCTGCATGTAGCGCGCTGAGGGCAGCGATTCCGGGCTGAGTAGCTCGCTGTAGTGACGCTGACCGCTCTGAATGAGTCGCTCTTTGTCGACGATGCTGATCGGCTCGACGACGATCGGCTCGAGCAGGAATCGGACGTCGTCCGGGCGGTAACTGCCCGAGAAGTGGGTGCGGCTGTCCATCTGCGCCCTCGGCTTGAACATCTGGGGATGCCGTTTGGTTAGAGCAGGGGTTTGCCGAGGATTGCCCCGAACAACTGCGAGCCGTGCGGCGTCAGTGAATAATCGCATTCGGCCATGAAGGCACCATCGATGAGGCTGTCGCCGATTCCAATGGTCATCAGATCGCCCCATTCGCCGGACAATCGTTCGATCAGGTAGCGCACTGCATGCTCCTTGCCGAGTGCGCGGGGCAGTACCGCCAAGTTGTTGCCATTGCGATGCAAACGGTAAGCATGGGTCTGTTCCAGCAGCCAGGGCTGAATGAACTCTAGCTGCAATCGCTCTAGATCAGATGAGGCGCCATCGCGATACTTGGCGACCAGATAGAAGGGTAGGTCGAAATCACCGACCAAGCGGACGCGAACCGATAAATCATGGCGCACGGCGAAAGCCTGTGCACTGTCGGCAAGTTCAGTGAGCGCGGCGAGCGACTCGCGTGAAACCGCGCGCATGCGCTCCAGCCAGGGCGCGTCCGGGAGACCGTCTGGATCGAGGATGATGCCGCCATAGACCAGAATGCTCCAGCTCTGAAACGGCAGATCCACCCGGCGCAGTGAGTCGAGATCCCGCGCCGTGGTGGGGATTAGGGTCGCGTTGTCATCCAGAAGCCGCCACAAGCCCCGCTGTTTGGCAGTCATGAACGAGTGTGAACTGCCATCGCCGAGATAGGCGATGGGGTGCAGATCCTGCTCGCTCGGGCACTTGCGGCGACTCTGGAAGAGCGTGTCGTCTAAATCTACAAAGACGAGCGTGCGCACGCTCAGCCAAGCTCGAAGTCCGCCGGGTCGAGACCAAGTTCGGTGGCGATTTTGCGCGCGACGCGCTTCTCGTCTTCGTCGAAATTATCGTCCGCGCCGGCGATAGCGATGGTCAGGCGCATGATCAGTCGCGCCGCGGCATCGTTGCTCTTCATCTTGCGGATGGCATCATAGGCTTTGGCCTCGCCCAGATCCTTGTCGAACTCGATCTGAGTCATAGTGTTCTGGAAGGACTCGATCAACTCCTTGCCAGAGAACACCGAGAGCGCCTCGTAATTCTCGATGAAGCGCATCATCTTCTGTTTTTCTTCGGAGGAGACATCCCCGTCGGCCATGGAGATCAGCACCGAACCGCTGATGGCGGCGTTGAGGAAATCCTTGTTTTTGAACTTGAGCGCCTCGTTTTTCATGTCTGAGGCTTTCTGCTTGAGGTTGTTGAGGAAGTTTTGGAAGCTCATGTGTAGGCCTTTTTATAGTGTTGTCAGTGGTTAGTCATCAATCGATGGCTGGCGCCTGCCCCAAAACGGGTTCAGTCTTTGCGCCCGCGCACCCATTCTAGTCCCCAGCGATGTGCTTTATCGACGTCGGGGTGTCCGCGATAGTAATCAACAAGCTTGGTGATCTGCACCGATCCGCCTTGATTCTCCAGCAGAGCGATCGCGCACATGGGCAGATTGTTGCTCTGTGAGTCGAGTCGCACTTCGATCTCTGGTTGACCGGGAGTCCGCAAGCTGATGACCGCGTTGGCCTCGGCCCAGTTGGGCGCGCCTTCGTAGATGAAGGCAAAGACCAGAACGCGCTTGATCTCATCCCAGTGCTGGCCGTTGATGCGCAGGTTCTCGCCGCTGGCGCTGGCGCCGCTGCGATCGTCCGCATCCAGTGCGATGTAGGGCGGCTTGCGCAAGTCGCCGAAGACGTTGCCCAACGCTTGAACCACGCTCTTGCTGCCATCGCGAAGTTCGTACAGACAGCCCAGATCCAGATCGATGTTATTGGGCTGGCTGCCGCCGAAGAAGCCCTTCTTGACCCCGGCGCGCATCATCCACTTGAGGTTGATCAGGATCTCGCCATGCGCGGCGTTGTCCCGCTTGTCGAGCGAGACGCTGTTGCCGCGCTTGTCGAGGGTGATCTTGCTGAGGTTGACCGACGCTTTTGGCTCGGGCGGCGGCGGGGGAGGTGGCTCGGCTGCCACGCTGCCGCCGAAATGCTCGACCAGCGCCGAGAGTCCGCCGTTGAAGCCCTGGCCCAGTGCGGCGGTTCGCCAGACGCCATCTTTGCGATAAAGCTCCAGCAGCATGAGCGCGCGCTCCTCGGCGAAGTCGCCGCCCGTGAAGGCGAAACGCCCCACCTCGCCGCCTGCATCAATGAAGCGCACATGGCCGCGACTGATCCGCGACATGGCGCCGGTGCCTTCCAGGGCGGCGGTGATGGTGAGGCGCTCGACGGACGCCGGCAGCTTGCCGAGGTCGATGGCGAAACCGGCGGCGTCTCCAGGCGGCGTCTCCAGGCGCACCCCACCGCAGGGCGTGGCCGGCTGGTTGAAGAAGGTCATGTAGCGCTCGTCGGAGAGCTTGCCTTGGCCATCCAGGCCGAAGCAGGCAAAGTCGATGACCATACCAGGGGCCTCGATCGCCACGCCGAGCGTGAAACGCTGCCCATTCGGCACCAGATCGGCGATCTTAGCGCGCTGTCCGCGTGTGAGATTCATCGTGATTTAGCCCACGTTGACGCCGTGCTGAAGCGCGAGCGTGCGCAGCCCCCCGGCGTAGCCCTGGCCGACGGCCTTGAACTTCCAGTCGCCGCTGTGGCGATAGACCTCGCCGAAGGCCATCGCGGTTTCAGTCGAATAATCTTCCGACAGATCGAAGCGGACCACTTCTTGATTATTGTCGCGATTGACGATGCGCACGAAGGCGTTGCTGACCTGTCCGAAACTCTGCTTGCGGGCCTCTGCGTCATGGATGGTCACGACGATCACCAGGCGCTGGATCTCGGCTGGCACCTTGGAGAGCGCCACTTTGATCGACTCGTCATCACCTTCGCCCTCGCCGGTCAGGTTGTCGCCGGTGTGTTCGACCGATCCGTCCGGCGAAGTCTTTTGATTGTAGAAGATGAAATGGGTATCGCTGGGCACCTTGCCGTCTTCCTTGACCATGAACAGACTGGCGTCGAGATCGAAGTCATGACCGTCCGTCGCGCGCGCGTCCCAGCCCAGGCCAACCAGGACGTTCTCGAGGTTGGGTGCTTCCTTGCTCAGGTTGACGTTGCCGCCTTTACTCAAACTGATGGACATCGTGTGCCTCCATTAAGACATTAATCATGTGTGAATCGATCGCTAACCCGGCGCTTGGCCCTGAGTCGCTGCGTTCTGGTACGTCAGACACTTGGGGCCGATGCATTGCATCAGATCGTCGAGACCTTCGCGGGGTGTTTCATGACAGATAATGATGCGGGCGAACTCATCAGGGTCGACGTTGTACAGA
Source organism: Thiorhodococcus sp. (assembly GCA_029257385.1). GTDB lineage: Bacteria > Pseudomonadota > Gammaproteobacteria > Chromatiales > Chromatiaceae > Thiorhodococcus. The sequence continues at coordinate 211 of JARIBS010000128.1, read as the reverse complement.
TAATTGGCAATACCTTCGCCATAATTATCCCCGAAAACAAGTCTGCGCCCAACATCCCCACCCAGCAGGATGGGCGAACGGGTGGTCGATTGCACCACGACATCGAATCCGCGCGCCTCTAACAGACGCCCAACCCGAAAGGCGCTGTGCATGAACTCACCCGTCCCCAGCACCAGCATGCGTGCGCCTGGCGCCAGTGCCTCGCACAGCG
>JARIBS010000126.1 GCA_029257385.1 Thiorhodococcus sp. | reverse complement strand
GGCCGATGAAGCACCTCGACGCCCTGCTCGATATCGCTTATGAGGGCTTGCTGGCGGTCGATCCTGATGACTCCAGCATCCGCTATGCCAATGCCACCGCCCTCGCCCTGCTGGGCTACACGCGCCGGACTGTTCTCGGCATGCGCTTGTACGAGATATGCGCCTGCGCGAAGGCTCCCGATCAGTGGCGTCAATTGATCCGTGACTACCGGGGGCGGCCAGGGCAGACCCATACGCTTGAAACGACGCTGCGCCACCGCGACGGCACGCGGGTGCCGGTCGCGGTGCGGCTTCATCTGGAGGCGCTTGAGGGCGGCGCGAGCCTGCTGGTGGCGGTGCGCGATCTCACCGAAACAAAACTGCGCGAGGCGGCCGTGGCGATGCTGCAAACGTACGCCAAGCGCATGTCCACCGTCACCAGTGCCAATGATGCGTATGAATGTACGCTCGACAGCCTGGCCGGTGTCGACGGCGTCTCGGCGGTCTGTCTCACGACCTGCCCGGTCGGGGAGTCCGGCGAGCGGCTGATCCTGCGTCGCGGTATCAATCCGGCGCTTGCCACACTCTGCATCGGCCCGTCCTACGACGACACCGGGGCGCCCGGACAGCCCTGGCTCAGGGCAGTCGATGCGTGCCGTCCGGCCCTGCGCCGATTGTTGCGTGCCGGAGGGTTCACACAGGTCGGATGGATCTCGACGGGACAGCACGGCGACGGGACCGTGCACTTGATGATCCTCTCGCGCGGCGGACCCTGGCTGCTCGTTCACCGCCACATCCTGATGAGCGTCGCGGGGAGTCTCGACGCGGCGCTGCCGCGCATGCGCATCGAGGCCGAAATGCAGGCGCAGCGCAGCCAGCTCGAGCATCTGGCCTACCACGACCCGCTCACCCAACTACCCAACCGTGCGCTGCTTGGCGATCGCATGGAGCAGGCTCGCGCGCGGGCGCGCCGCGACGGAACCTACCTGGCGGTCTGCTACCTGGATCTGGACGGTTTCAAGGCCGTCAACGACGGTCTTGGGCATCAGGTCGGCGATCAACTGCTGGTGCGGGTGGCGCGCTGTCTGTGCGAGGCGGTGCGCGATGAGGACTCGGTGGCGCGGCTCGGCGGCGACGAGTTCGTCCTGCTGCTGGGCGCGCTCAAGGAGCGTGAAGAGGTGGGCATGGCGGTCGAGCGCATCCTCGACAAGCTCCGTCAGGCGGTGATCGCGCTGGCGTTGGGCACGCCGGTATCGGCCAGCGTCGGCGTGGCGGTCTACCCTTCAGTCGACAGCGACGGCGAGATTGATGGCGATGCCCTGCTGCGTCGCGCCGATCAGGCCATGTATGCGGCCAAGAGCGCGGGGCGCAATCGCATTCATCTCTTCGACCCAGCAGAGCACCATGCCGGGTCGCTGCCTACTCAGGACTTCGAGGGTGTTCGCCAGGCACTGGTCAACGGCGAGCTGGAGCTTTACTACCAGCCGCTGGTGGACTTGCGCAGCGGCGCGGTCACGGGCGTGGAGGCGCTTCTGCGCTGGCGCCATCCCCGTCGCGGCATGCTCCTGCCCGTGGACTTTCTGCGTGCAGTCACCGAGAGCGATTACGCCTGGGTGCTCGACGAGTGGGTGATCCAAGAGGCGCTCGATCAGATCGAGCGCTGGCAGTCTGCGGGCCTGGAGCTGAGCGTTGGCGTCAACCTCTCCGACCGCCACCTGCACCGCATACATCTGGTCAAACGCCTGGAGATCTTTCTGGCGGAGCATCCCAACGTGCCGCCTGCCAGGCTGGCGCTCGAGATCAGGGAGGGTGCAGCCATGGACGACATTGGGGCGACGCTGGCCATCGTCGATGGCTGCCAAGCCCTGGGTATCGCCCTCACCCTGGACGATTTCGGAACCGGTTTTTCTTCCCTCGCCCATCTCAAGCGGCTGCGCGCCGCCACGCTGAAGATCGATGCCTCGTTCGTGACTGGCATACGAACCCGCCCGCAAGACCGCGAGCTACTCGACGGCATGATCGCGCTCTCGCGCGTGTTCGATCTGGATCTGGTCGCCAAGGGGCTGGAGTCCGAGCAGTTGGGAGAGGATGCCCTGATTGCCGGATTCAAGGCCGCTCAGGGCAACATCATCGCCGCCCCCATGCGCGCCGAGGAGATACTCGCTTGGGTGCGCGCCTACCACCCCGACCTCTGGCGACGGGGCAAGCGCGACGCAGACTAAGGCGTCTGTTTTGCGTCTCAAGCCGCTTGCGCACCAGAGAGTGGTTGAGCCTTCATCAGGCGTTCCAGCGTGGGGTGCGACTGGAGATCGCCTTCCACGCGCTCCAGCTCAAAACGCGCAAACAGTGATTCGCTCAGCCACTGATCGCGCATGGCGAGTCGCACCGTGTCGTGATGGGGGGTGTGCTGATAGGCGAAGGCGCGCATCTGCTCGAGATTCTCCCAGACGCTGAAGGTCGCAAGCGACAGCAGCGGATGCTCACCAAACCCTTGCGCATAACAGCACCCGGAATGGTGATGAAGCTGCTCGCTGACGATCGGCACATGACGCCAGAAAGCCAGCAAGTGTGAGCGCGCCACGCGCGCGCGCGTCAACACCACACATGGCCGATCGGGATTGCGCCGCTTGGAATATGCAAAAAGCTCCTGTCCACCCCAGGTGCCGTGTCCGCTCAGGGGCGTGAGGTAAAAATGCAGCGCCGTCACCGCCGGCTTGCTGACGAGCCGATAGAACCGCGAGCGCCTGAGGCGCTCGAGTGTCTGCGGGTCTGGTGAAGCATGCACGAGACAATAGGTGGATAGGTCAGGCACGACCGAGAAGCCGTCGCCGCTGCCGCAGCCCATGAGCTTGTTGAGCATTCCGGGCGGCATGCCGACGTTGCGGATGAAGCCCTGAAAGCCCATCAGCAAAAAGGCACCCGGCACATGCCTTACGCGATAATGAAAGAAGCTAAACACCACCTGTCTCGCGCGCATACTGGCATACGGTCCCTACTTGTGTGCGGACATGCCTGCTTGATCAGCTCGATAGATCAAACAGACGCTCGGGCAGATGATCGCGCATCGTCGCGGCATCGAGTTGGGCGAGATTTTTGTCGATCTCCAGGACCAGCTCTCGCGACGTCTCGGTAGACAACTGCTTGCGCAGATGGCCTAGAAACGCGGGCGGCGCGACAATGCCGAGATGACGATAAAGCCCCTCGATTCGACCTCGATCCAGGATCTGCGCCAGTGACTTGGCGAACTCGATTGTCTCCACTTCAGTAGGATCGGTCGATGGCTCCATGGCGTGGCGCCCGGTACCACCGCTGTCGAAAGTTCGCCCGGGCCGGTCGGTCGCCAGATCCTGATCACGCATGCGCCCCCGCGGGGAGATGAAATCATGCACCTCCTCGATTGTCCCCCGCGCGCTCATCGCCTTAAACAGCCGCGCGCGCGCCTGGTCGGCCACCAACAGCCATAGTTTTGCTCGTAGCATCGTTTTCGGCGCCCCCTGGCGCGGTTCTGGCGCGGCACTGCGCCGTGGGTGCTCGGGCCTGATCCATCCGGCTCTTGGAGCGGTCCGGTAAAACTCGATTGAGTGTCGTCTACCAAATGGATGACTCAGCAAACCTGATGCCAGCCGCAACCGACGGCCTGAGCGCGCCAACGGAGGACACGAGCAGGACGCATGGTTGAATGCACCCGTTTCACCGGCGCAAAGGCACCAACACAGCGGCGCTATCCTGTGCGCTCGGCTTTTTCGCGCTCGGCGTCGGCAATGCGCCGCTGCTCGTCGACTGCGTCGGCATGGTCGCGATCATCGCCCGCGCGGCGCTGCTCCAGCTCGCGAATCGTCTCCGTGCGACCATAAACGATCAGCGTGTCTCCACTGTGCGCTGCGCTATCGCCGCCCGGCGTGCCGAGCCATTCGCCGTTGGCCTTGGCGATCCCGAGCACCAGTACGCCCTCATCGGCTGGGCGCACGACGCGCAGCGGCTGGCCGTCGAGCCAGTCGCCATCGGCGATGCCCAGCTCGACGATCTTGTAGTCGCCGGCCAGGTGCAGAAGGCCCTCGTAGTCGGAGATGTCGAGACGGGTGAAGCGTTTCAGCGCGAGATCCACGAGGCGCGACAGTATTTGCTCGAACCACTGACTGGAGGCAAAGGCCCAGAGCAGCGCCAGACCACCCATCAACAAGACCACCTTGATCCACAACGCCATGCCTTCGTCTGCGCTCCCCACGAAGGCCAGCATCAAGGATGACACCGCAGTGATGATGCCCGCGTTGCCAAGCAGCATGAGCGTGAGAATGATGCGTCGGCGCACCGGGTGATTGACTACCTTCTCCGACTCTTTGGTTGTGAAGCCCGCCCTGGAAAAGGCCGACCTGGCCTGAAAACGAGCGGTTTGGCGCGCAAGCCCGGTGTGACGCAGCGCAATGGCGGCGATACGGGTGACGAGAACCGACAGCGTGACGACCAGCAGCAGAGACAAAATGGCGATCATGATGTGACTCCGGTCAGGAGCGGACGCCAGGTTTGTGGTGGATCGAGCGGCGAGATGGGATTGAAGAATGCGCCAGCAGAGTGGCCGCGACCGGCTTGGCTTGTGCTTATTAGGTGGGAGATGGGTGCTCGCCAGGCACATGGTCCGCAGCATGGGCGCTGCGCTCCCGCTCGCCTGTGACGCAAGCGATTTTAGAATGCTCACTATTACTGCAACCGTTGGCTGCAATGGGCATGGCGGCGTTTGCCGCCATGCCCACAGACGGTGCTTAGACGGACTTGTCGAATGCGTCGACCTGGCGCTGGGCCTCTTCCTTGGTCACGCCGTAGCGCTCCTGGATCTTCCCGACGAGCTTGTCGCGCTCGCCTTCGACGGCCAGAAGGTCGTCGTCGGTCAGGTCGGCCCATTGTGCCTTTACATGTCCCTTCATTTCAGTCCACTTGCCTTTGACTTCGTCCCAGTTCATACGTCACCTCGATTGTTCTAACGTTATGGCGCGATGCGCCCGATAGGGTCATGGCCAAGACGCCGAGTCAGACCGGCAGGCCGTTTACGACCCCTGAAACCATCCGGTCGTGAGCGATGCCTGGCTTTGCCAATCGACATCTTGGTCGATGACCTTCGGATAGTCTGCAAGCAGCCTACGTGCCAACTTTTGATTTCGGGCGCTCTGAGCTTGAGGCTAACAGGTCTCGCTGAAACGCGAGCGCTGAGGCGGCGGCGAGTGATCATCCGCAAATGGTTCATATGAACAATACTTCGGTCAATTCGGTTGAAAAAACCCAGGCGCCGAAGGCGGCGGCTCGGGGTCCGCTTGGGTTAGACTGGGTGCAGTTTTTCTCCAACGTGACGACCCGCTAAATCCATGCCGAACAATCAGTCGCAGCTCCGCTCACGAATCGCCGATGCGCTGGAGCAAGAGGCCAATGATATCGTTCGGGAATGGATCGAGTGGCTGCTCACACGCGTCGGCACCCGCGCGATCCACGCACTGCCCATCAAGGCGCTGGAAAACCACATCCCCTGCGTTGTGCAGAGTCTGAGCGCCTTTCTGCGCGCGCCCGTTGAGGTCGTCCAATCGGAGACGATCGGCCATTTGCGCCTCCACGCCCAGGTCCGCAAAGAACAGGGCTACGACGTGCAGGAGCTGATGGTCGAATTCGACTATCTCTCACAGATCATCAACGCGCGGATGGCCGAGAAGCTCGAAGGAATGGCATCGACGCCAGCGCCACGCGAGGTCGCCGAAACCTTTAACCTGCTCAACACCGGGCTGCGTGCCATGGGCTTTGTAACGGTCGGCATCTACCGCGAACAAGAGGAGGAGGCGGACGCCGAACTATCGCGTCGGCTAAGACGATTTGCCGACACCTTAGCGCACGAAATCCGCCAGCCATTGCAAACCATCTCGATGAGTGCAGACATGCTGTCAACACGCATCGACGACGATGGCGATCTCATGCACTACGTAGAACTGATCCGCAAAGGGCTTAAACGCACCCGCGACCTGATGGACGACCTGCGCCTGCTCGGAGCGACCGAGGCGGCTCGCCAAGAAGAGAGCTGGCGGGCGCTCGACACCATCGTCGGCGAGGTGGTCGAGGAGCTTCGCCCCTGGGCCGCCGAGCGCGGTGTCACGCTCGTCGTACAGGATTTGCCTCCAGTCGAGCTTCTGGCGCTGCCGGTACACCTGGCCCTGTTGAATCTCGTCAGCAATGCCGTCAAGTACGCCGACGCCGAGAAGCCCGAACCCATGGTCGATATCTCTGCGTCCTGGGCGGATGAGGCCGAACGCACGGGCGCTTGTTGTATCCATGTCAAGGACAACGGCATTGGCATTCCAGCAGAATCGCGCAACCACGTCTTCCAGCGTCATTTTCGGGCGCATCCACAGATCAGTGGCGGCCTGGGGCTGGGACTCGCGATTGCCCGCAACACCCTGCAGCAATACAGCGGCGAGCTGACGATCGAGAGCGAGGAAGGCAAAGGCTCGACCTTCACGATTCGCATCGAGGGTCGAGGTCAGCTCATCCCCGGCAAGGACTCCGGCGCCGAGGACATGCACGACCTCCTCCAGCGCTCTGTTGATGCCTCAATGGAGCAGCTCGCCCCCGACCGGACCAAGCCCGACGCCTAGACGCTCTGCGTGATCGGCATTCAGACCGAGGATGGCTGCTCGCCGGGCAGATGGTCCGCGACATAGGCACCGCGTTCCCCGCGTGGTTGATCCTCGCCCTTGGTGGTGTCGCGGGAGGTCTGATGTTCGATTTCCGAATTAAGTTCGGCACCGAGAATGGTGATCAGCGCGGAGATATAGAGCCACATCAGCATCACGATGACCGCACCAACCGACCCATAGGTCGCGTTGTAGCTGCCAAACTGGGAAACATACAAAGAAAACAGCCCAGACGCCGCCAGCCAAAGTGCAACGGCGACGATCGACCCGACCGAGACCCAGCGCCAGCGCGCTAGAGCCCGTGACGGCCCGTAGCGATAGATGATCGCCAAGGTAGTCAGCGCCAAGGCGGCCAAGATCGGCCAACGCGCCACATTCACGAGCGTGTGCGCGGACGATCCCAGTCCGACATAGCCCAACACGATCGGCACCGCCACAATCAGCGCCAGTACGACGACGATCAACACGACCAATGAAAAGGTCATGGAGAAGGCAATCAGATTCAACTTCAGGAAGCCGCGTTGCTCGCGCTCGCCATAGACGATGTTGAGCGCCAGGATCAAGGAGCGGATGCCGCGGGTCGCGCTCCACACGGAAAACAGGATCGCGCCACCCAGCCCGATGCCCAGCGTACGCTGTGAGCCGGAGGCGACCTCACGCATCTGTTGCGACAGCAACTGCTGGACATCAGAGGGCAAAAACCCGCTCATGGAGGAGAACTGGCTCTCTACCTGCATCGGATCTGCGACGAGTCCAAACAGGGCGATGAGCGCCGCGATTGCGGGAAACACGGCCAACAGGCCGTAGAACGCGACGCCGGCCGCGACCAGCGAGAGATTATCGGTTGCAATATTGCCCCACACACGCTTCAGAATCTTGAACCAACCGCGCAGGGGGATCGCGCTGGGCGAATGGGCAAGGCGGCCGACCTCCGCGCCGCTCTGATCGTCGAAATCCTTTCCCGTCATATCTCGTCGTTTTGTCATTTGATCTCCGCTGAGTTCAACCTGAATCTGGCGGTTGGAGGTGCGTCTTGGAGCCATGGCGGCCCTCACCCATCCTCCGCGTCCGCATCGCGTTTTCACACCGCCCGAGTGTACGAATACAACCATCCGAGCCGCAACCAGTCAGGCCTGATCAGGCTCAGGGCATTCAGCCGGGGCTGGCTGTCGAACCGACCAGATGGTGAATGTAAGCACGGTCGATGCCACGATGACGGATTCGGCCCCTCTAGCGTCAGCCCGATCATCCCGAACCGGGGCGGGGCAAAAGCGCCCATCAGCGGGTTTTATCCACTAAACCCAGGCGAATTGTAGACATCTTCAGGCCCACTCGGGAGCCGCCTGGCTGAATGCAGCGGGACTCTGGTCGTGCTAAAGTGAGATGGCACAACATATGCAGGTTGATGTGCGCGCTTCAGTCATGGAGCACCATCGAAACAACCTAGGAGATGAACATGAATATGAAACAAAATGTCGGCGATAAAGATCGGATGATTCGCTTTGCCGCTGGTGCTTTGCTGATCCTGTGGGGTGTCGTGGCCCATAACGGTGTGGCCTTTATCGGCATCATCGTGTTAGCCACGGCGTATTTCCGCTTCTGCCCGAGCTATACGCTGTTCAACATGAACACAACCTCCGAGACAGATCAGATAGAAGCGAACAAATCCGATAAATCTGATAAGGAAGCTAAAAAATCCGATAAGGAGCGCGGGAAAGATCGCTCATAATGGCGACACTGTCTATCTGACGTCCTGACCGCAACGACAGGCCCCGCTTTTTTAGAGCGGGGATCTTCAAGCGGGTCAGTTCTGATTCTCGATATATTTTTTCAGCGTTTCAAAGCGTTTCAGTTGGAGCGCCCGTACTGTCGGCGAAATAGCTTGGAAGCCAAAATACGTTTGTTGATTTTGCAACAGACCAAAATTTGGCAATGTCTAGAAACTGTTGTTTGAGCATTATCGGAGATGGGTCATGCGAAGCACACTCAACTTGCTGCTCGCTATCAGCTTGTGCTTTTTCTGCACAACCCTGCTACTGGCGCAAGGCAAGGATGTCGGCGAGCCTACAGCCGCGTCGAGCGTGGCGGTCTCGGATGAATCGCAGAGCGCCGAAGACACCGTAAACGAGGCGGCGAAAATCCTTGCGCAAATAAAATCCGATCCAAAAAGCGCCGAGGTGCTTCGCGATGTGGCGGCAGTTTTCATCGTGTCTGACTACGGGCGCGCCTCGCTGCGTGCGGGTTCGGGTCAAGGCGTCCTGATTAAGCGTCAGCGGGAGGGCTGGTCGGCCCCGGCTTTCTACACGCTCAGCGCGATCAACTTCGGCGCCGTAGCAAGTGCTGAGATTGGCTCGGTCGCCTTTTTAATGCTGGACGGCGATGGTTTGAAAGGATTTAGCGACCAGCATAACTTCTCACTCAACTCCGAGACTGGCTTGACAGATAAAGACGATTCCGAACGCTCGCAGACCGCGCTTGGCAATGGTGCCGACATCGTTGTCTGGACGCCTAAACAGGGTATCTACGGCAACTTTGCGGCCAGCATATCGGACATCTTCTGGGACAAGGAGGTAAACAGAGCATACTACGGTCGCGACGTGACCCTCTCGGGCATCCTGTCTGGTTCGATCAAAGATCCGCTGAACTCGGCGTTCGACACGGCTGAATCCAAGTAAATGTCGGCTGAGAAGATCGGCCAATGAGATGATCCCGCGCACAACACAGCGTGCGCCGTGCTCATTTCTCCAGCCTCGCGGTGGTCGGTATGGATATACCTTTCACCGGGACATAGCCGGGGTTCGGACGGCTCTTATTGCAGCTCGGTGGTCCTACTCCACGCCGCTGCGCTTCCTGAACGCCCGCTTGACCTCCTCGACCCCCTGCTCCGCCTCCTAAGCCGCGCGGCATTCCCCACCGCAAAAGTAGAGCACATAGTCATGTGCCTCGCTGGTAAAGCAGGATCTCGGCTAACTGCAAGAAGCCAGGCCGCTGTGCCGGGCGCCTTCACCAAATCGATGGCTCGGCGCCGATGCTCAAATCAACCAACCAAGTGTTCAAATAACCCGGCGCGACCTTCTTGCCCGGCTGGTTTGACGCCTCGATGGTCAAGGCGACGACCGATCCGGCAACATCCGCTCCAGGACGCCATCGCGGCGCATAGCGTGGCCCAAGGCACCCGCGACATGCAATGACACCAGGAGGATGAGCAGCAGGGCACCGGACAGATGCATCGTCTGGATAACGCCTTGAAGCGTCTCGTTTTCCGGGATCAAGGGCGGCAGCTCCATCCAGAAAAAGGGCACCGGCTGTCCGTGCGCGCTCACCAGCAAGTAACCTCCGGCGGGCAGGCCGATCAAGAGAAGATAGAGCAACCAATGGTTGATTCGTGCCAGCCGGGTCTGCCAGGGCTTGAGGGTTTCGGGAAGCGGCGGCACGGGGTTGACGAGCCGCCAGAGTAAGCGGATCAGCATGAGCCCCAGGATCGTCAGCCCCAGGGTCGAGTGAACTGAAAATAGTGCACCCCAGAGCGAATCCTGCGGCGTCAGGCCGCCAAAGATGAAACCGACGGTCAGCTGCGCGACGACGACTAAGACGACCAGCCAATGCAGCGTCTGCTGAACACCGCCCCAGCGTTGCTTGGAATTGAGGATCTGCATGAAAATCTCCAGTGGCTGACAGTGAATGAACCTGTTTGACTGTGGACTACCAAACTTGGGCAATCACGATTGGTGCCAATCAGGAAACGCTATGAGCTGAACGCTGCCCACGCGCGGCCCTCAACCTGTTTCCAGGATCATGGATATACTTTGAGAGTGAGCTAGGCTAATGATTGGAGTGTGCAATGGAACCCGGAAACTATCGCCACCTGCTGCTCGCGGTGGATTTTGAACAAGACAACGCGCCCGTTATCATGCGTGCCAGACAACTGCGTGATCTGCTCGGTGCGCGTCTGACGCTGTTGCATGTCGTTGAGCATATCCCGCCCGCGATGGAGTCTATGTATTTAGGTTATGCGGGCGAGATGGCGCTGCCTGCCGAAACGGCAGAGCTAGAGGAGGAACTACTCAAGGTCGCCAAGCAGCAGTTGGATGAGCTTGGAGCGGATCTCGGTGTACCCGCCGCAGACCGCCTGATCAAGACCGGCGCGACGGGACAGACCATCGACACGATGGCCGCTGAACTCGACATCGATCTGGTAGTGATCGGCACCCATGGGCGTCATGGCATCCTGGGACTGTTCGGCTCCACCTCGCGCACGGTGCTACGTAATTCGAGCTGCGATGTGCTCTCAGTGAAGATTCCCGACACGCGCGGTTAAGCGGCTTCAGATTCTCTCTGGCGCTGAAGCAGTGTCTCGCGAACGCGCGCGAAACGTGCTGTCAGCCCAGCATCGCAAGGTGCTGGGCCGCACAGGTACCACTCGTGTAACAGGCGCGTTGCACCCTGGAGTGGGTCTTCCTCGCCTTCGGTCATCCGCTCGGAGAGTCGTGCGACCTGAAACTCGAGTCGCTGTTGAGACAGCGCAGGCGGCGACTCCACACCTGCGATAATTTCGAGCTGGAGACACATCCGGTTCAAGACTTCGGCATTGGCCGCGTTGTCCGCCCTCAGTTCGGCGAGCTTTTCCGGATTCTCCGCCACGGCCAGTGCGCGCTCGAAACGCTGCTCGATTGCCGCTTGCAGCGCTGGGTCGGCCTGTCGCTCCAGCCCTGACCAGGCCGCTTGAATGGCGTGGAGATCGGCTGTGTCGGGGTCGGCGTCGAGCAGGCTGCGCTCAAGTCGCTGACAGAGATCGGCCTGATGCGCGAGCAGTTCCAACGAGGCCGAGCGCTGACGCGCCTCGGCGCCTCGGCGGCACCGCTCGAGTTGGGCATGACTCTCGCGCCAGGCGCGCGTGAGCCGTGCAACCGACTGACGCGGGACGGGCAAACGCTCGGCGGCGCGCCAGCGGTCTGTCAGATCACGTTGCGCCGCCGCCAGTTGGCCAGGGTCTTGCTCGTGCGCCGTGATTTTAGCCGCCTCCTCGCAGATGGCTTGGCGGGTGTGAAGATTGGCCTCCAGTTCACTCGTCTGCGCTTGTTGGACAGCGGCGCGGCGCTCGAACACCGCGTCGCAGGCCGCGCGAAAGCTCTGCCAGAGCTTGTTCTCATCTTTCTGGCGCGCGGCGACCGTGGTGTGCCAGTTGCGCTGCAGCGCCTTGGTCTGTTCAATGGCGCTGTCGAGATCGGGCAGCTCAATGAGTTCGCGCGCCTGCTCAATCAGCGTACGTTTGTGGGTCTGATTGCGTTTGCGCTCGGCGTCCAGACGCTTGTCCAATGCTCTGAGCGATTGGTGAAAACGCCGCTCAAGCTGCTTGCGATGACGGCCCTCGGTCGGGCCGATCAGCCCCCAGGTCTGGCGCATCATGCGCTTGGCTTGCAGGATGCGCTTCCAGTCGACACGCTCCCAATCAACCTTGGAGAGGAAATCTTCGAGCTGCTCGCAGACTGCCTCGCGGCCGCGCCGATTGGCCTCACGCTCGGCGCTCTGCGCCTCCATGAACGGACGACACCGCGCATAAACGGCATCCGAGGCGCTTTGAAAGCGCTGCCAGAGCGCCTGGTTGGGCGGGGAGCCGGTTTTGTCCAGTCGTTTCCAGTCCGCCTGTAGTGCGCGCAGCCGCTCGGCCAGCGCAGCGAGCGGCAGCTCCTGCTCGATCAGCTCTTCCATGGCGGCGCACAGCGCTTCGCGATGCTGATCCGCTGCCCAACGGCGCCACTGTTGCAACTCTCGCAGTTTGGGTGCAAGTGTGCGTAAACGGTTGGCAAGTTTGGCCTCTTCACGCTTGTCGATACCGCTCGCGCGCACGAGATCCAGCCCAGCCTGGAGGCTGTGATAGATCGGGTCGGCCTTTTTCAGCTCACCAGCCGCAAGGTGGGTTTCGAGTACATCAAGGCGTTCGAGGCATTGGGCGAGTTTGTTCGCTGCGCGGTCGCGCTGCCCGCTCAGGCGCTGCGCAAGCCGTTGCGAGAGCGCCAGGAAAGCCTTGGCTTGATCGGATTCGGATTCGGACGCGGCGAGCGTCTGTCCTTCATCGAGGAGCGCGTTGAGTGCCGTTTGATCCAGGAGCTTGGATTCACCAAGCAGGCGCTCGGCCTTGGCACTGAGCGTGGCCAGACGCGCGCTGTGCTGGCGCTGATCCGCGCGGGCCTGTTGCGCGGCGGCTGCCGAGCGCTCCAGTGCGGCATAACGCGCATTGAGCGCGTGAGGCCCAGATAAAACGGGCAGCGCATGCCAGGCAGTCGCGATCCGCTCTCGCTCCAGTGTGTCGCCCTCCTCGCCCCGCGCGCACAGGTCGGCCAATTCAGCGAGTAGTGCTTCGGCTTGTTCACGCGCCAACGTCTCGTCGGCGCGTGCGGTGCGCTGAGCCGAGTCATTGCGGCAGTGCGTCTCATAGGCGGTTAGAAAGCGCTCGCGCTCGGCATGCACACGGTCGCGCCACTGCGGCTCGGCTGCGGTCTCGATCTGTGCCCACTGGCGATCGAGGTGCTCAAGCAGGGCGCGATCCTGCGTCCAGTTGCCGAGATGGCCAAGACGCTCAAGTTTGGCGTACAGATCTTCGCATTGCGCGCGCACGCGGTGCGGGAGCGCCTCGCGCTCGCCGATCAGGCGCAGTTTCTCGCGTGCGATGCGGTGGACGTTCTTGTCGCGCTTGCCAATTCTGGCCAGTAACGCCTCAAGCGCGCTTTTGTCTTCGAGACGTTCGGCCGCCAGGGCGCGGTTGGCGGCAAGGCGATCCTCAACCGCACAGTCGACGAGCACCGCGCTGGAGTCGATGCGCTCGAGCGCCAGTCGCCGGACCTCGGGGCGCTGGCCATGACGCGCTAGGTGCTCGAGCAGCCCCCCACTGTCGGCAATACGCGCGAACAGCTCGGTGAAGACCTCCGCTGGTGTGTCATGGCACGGATCCTGACAAAGGACGTCGCGCAGACGCACGACGGCGGCTTCGCGCATACCGCAATCGGCCTCTCCGGCCAGGATCTCGACCAGCACGGTGGGATCGCTGAGTTGCTGGAGCGCCGCGCGCCGCTGCGTAACGTCCGCGTGTTTTAACGCCTGCTCCTTGAGCATCTCCTGACTCTTGGACCGATCGGCCTGCCCGGGCGTTTGCGAGGCACGTTTGCGTTTATCGAAAAATCGCTTGAATAGCATATCGGTTCCGCCAGTCTGTACTGATTCAATTTCGTTAACTTTCGTCAACGCGCACCCTGTAACAAGGCGGGCGAATCCACCAAAGACCGGAGGAAGATTCCCCTGGCCGCGTTCATGTCGCGATCTGCGACAATGGTCCCTGACTTGATGGTTTTAGCGCCACCAAGGTTTTGCTTCACTTCACCTGTCCAACTGACCGTCTTGCTGGTCTAGGCCTCGCACACCCTGATCAGCTTCTTGCCGCGTTCGAAACACTTCTGCTCCAGGCGTTGCGAGAACGTGTAGTGACTGAGCGAGAGCATGGCCCGCACCGAATTCTTGCGCAGCTTCCGTGCAGCCTTCGACACCATTTGCTTGGTCTCGAACGTCGGCAACAGAATGACATCGAAGTTGTCGGTCAAGAACCGGGCAACCTTCCAGTGCAGTTCATCAATCAGGTTCTGCACCTTCTGGCGGATCTTGAGGCTTGCGCGCTGTAGTGCGGCACGCTTGCGCTTTGACTTGGCTCGGTTCTGTAGTGAGGAACCTTGCCGCCGTCTGCCCATCGCCTGAGCGTGTTGGGGTGCACACCGAGACGTGCACAGGCTTCACGCGTTGTGACAAACATAGGCTGGCAGGGTTGATGGTCATAGAGCCATCAAAAGTTAATAAATAATGTGCTAGGCCTCACCTCAGTCACGCACAAATGGATTGTCCCTGCGCTCATCGCCGAAGGTCGACATGGGACCATGTCCGGGGATGAAGCGGATATCGTCTCCAAGCGGGAATAAACGCTGCTTGATCGAGTCGATGAGATCGCCATGGTTGCCGCGCGGGAAGTCGGTCCGCCCGATCGAGCCTTGAAAAAGCACATCCCCAACCTGCGCCAGACGTTCTGCGGCATTGAGAAAGACGATATGACCGGGCGTGTGCCCCGGGCAATGCACGACATCGAGCTGTGCATTGCCCACTTGGATCTGGTCACCTGCCACGAGCCATGTGTCCGGCTGAAACGCCTCCACCGGCGGCAAGCCGAACATCCGACTCTGCACATCCAGGGCGTCGATCAGGAAGGCGTCCGCGCGGTGCGGACCCATGATCGGGATCGCGTAGCGTCTGGCGATCTCGGCGCTGGCGCCGACGTGGTCGAGATGGCCATGCGTGAGCAAGATCCGCTCTGGGGTCAGGGACAGCTCGGTGATTGCGGCCTCGATGATGTGCGGCTCTCCGCCTGGATCGATGATGACCGCGCGGCCGGTGTGTTGACACCAGAACAGGGTGCAGTTCTGCTGAAACGGGGTGACGGGGAGGATGCGAAAATCCACGGCGGGTCGGTGTCCTTTATGGCGCTGGCGAAATGATGACGTCGACGCGACAGCACGAGCGGCATCGGGAGAGGCGAGCACTCAGGTATAACGTACTCCACGCTGATAGACAGCGTCGATGCCGTCAGTCAGCACGCCAAGTCGCTAACGCAGACGAGTACGCTCGACTCAAAGGGTCGGAGCCGATTACGCTCGCAGGAATGCGTACAGCTTATCTTTGAGTTGCAGACGCTCTTTTTTCATCTCTTCGATGGTTTCGTCAGCGACTGGCGTGCCTAACTCCTCGACCTTGCGGACTTGGGCGTCCAGGCTGTCATGACGATCCATCAGTGTTGCGAAGTCTGGGTTTGCGGCACGCAAGGCCGCGATTTTCTCTTCCAGGTCCGGAAACTCGTGAAGGAGATCGTGGTTTTCGCCAAGCATCGGGTTCGATCCTCTTTGACGGATGCCCTCACGCGATTGCGCGCGGTCGAATCGGTTCTGCGCACACTGATCTCAGCCCAGCGCATCGTCGGCTCAAACGGCCATCTCCAGGTGCGTTCGTAGACCGCTCAGACAGTGGTTACTGGGATGGTGAAGCGCCTAAACCACCCGGCAGTATACCCTAGCGACAGTTGTTGAAACAGTCCGCTCACGCACTTGCAAAAGATCACGCAAACCCTGTCAAACGGGGGTTACTTGCTGGCGGCGTCGAGCTGTTTGATGACCGCGTCGGTGATGTCGAGCGCCTCGTCGATATAGATCAGACCGCTGAGACCCCGCTCGACCACCATACCGATCTTTTTCTTCTTGGCGACCGCATCGACCGCCTTGCGCGCTGGAGCGACGATTTCACGGCCTTTCTCTTGCTGGACTTTCATCAGCTCTTGCTGCACCGGCATCGCCTTTTTCTGATACGCATCGATACGCGCCTTGATGTCCGCTTCCTTCTTGGCGACCTGATCGTTGCTCATCAGCGGCTTGTCGCGTTCAAGATCCTGCTGCATCTGGCCGATCTCGCGCTCTGTTTCAGTAAGCTCTTTGGCACGAGGCTCGAAGTCCTTGCGCAGTTGCTCTTGCAGACGCTGGCCGAGCTTGCTCTCCTCAAGCACCCTTTGCATGTCGACATAGCCAATGCTCGTGTCGTTTGCCGCGTGGACCGGCAGGATGATAGACACGACCAGGGCGAAAAACAGGGATAGACGCATGATAAATGCACTCCGTGGACGATTTAGCGGATTGGGATCGGTCAGATGGACGACGAACCTTGCGGGCGCGGATTGTCCTTCCGGGCGCGAATTGTAACCATGGAGGACATTCGGCGCCAAAAATAGGATTATCGTGTGCGCGTGCTTGCCTCGCGAGCGCGGCTGTCGGATCCTTTATGAAACGCGCGCTGCAGGCATGCTTCGCGCGCGCCGCGCGACGGTGTGCCTGGCATCAGTCGGCCATCGATTCCCGATCAACTACTGCGGAGAGCCAGGGCGTGGGAAATTCACTCCAAGATCAGCTCCTGAAAACCGGCTTGATTGATGAGCAAAAGCTCAAACAGGCACGCTCCTCGAAGCGCAAGACGACCAAGAAGACCGGTGGGCGCCCGAGCGCGGAAGCGCAAGCGACGCGCCAGGCCGCACAGCACGCGCAAGCTGAAAAGACGGCGCGCGACCGCGAGCTCAACCGCCAGCGCCAGGAACAAGCCACCCTGCGCGCAGCGGAGAACGAGATCCGCCAGCTCATCCATCGCCATCGCGTCATCCGCGACGGCGGCGACTTGGCCTTTAACTTCTCCGACGGTAGCAAACTCAAGCGCATCTATGTCAACAAAGATCAGCAGGCCAAGCTGGTGAACGGACAACTGGCGATCGTGCGCCAGGATACCTTCTACGAGATCATCCCGGCGGACATCGTCGAGCGGGTGCGCGAGCGCGATGCCTCCCTGGTGCTGGTGTTTAATCAAACCAGCGAAGATCAGCACGGCGAAGATCCTTATGCCGATTATCAGGTCCCAGACGATCTCATGTGGTAGCGCATTTTCAGCGAGAGCGCCCGTGCGACTCACCAACCCAACACTCCTGTTTCCAGGGAACGAGGATCCATGTCCGACTCCAACAATCTCAAGCTCGCTGTCCTGATCGACGCGGACAATGCCCAGGCCAGTATCGTGGAGGGGCTTCTGGCGGAGACCGCCAAGTATGGCACCGCGCATGTGAAGCGCATTTACGGCGACTGGACTTTGCCGAACCTTGGTTCCTGGAAAGAGACGCTGCTGCGTCATTCGATTCAGCCGATGCAGCAGTTTCGTTATACCAAGGGTAAGAACGCGACCGATGGGGCCATGATGATCGACGCCATGGACCTGCTCTACTCGCGCAACTTCGACGGCTTTTGCATCGTCTCGAGCGATAGCGACTTCACCCGGCTTGCCTCGCGGCTGCGCGAGTCCGGGATGACAGTGTACGGGTTTGGCGAGCAGAAGACGCCCGAATCCTTCGTTGCCGCTTGCGACAGATTCGTCTTCACCGAAGTGCTGCGCGAAGATGCCGGAGGCGACGCCTCCCGGCGCAAGAGCGTTAAAGACCTCAAGCGCGACGCCAAGCTGGTGGCATTGCTGCGGCACGCACTCGACAATGCCGCCGATGATACCGGCTGGGCCTCGCTGGGGTCGGTCGGCTCGACGATCGCCAAGCGCACTCCCGAGTTCGACTCGCGCAACTATGGTTACGCCAAGCTTAGCGGTCTGCTCAAAGCCATTCAGATATTCGATTTGGAGGAACGCGCGGTTGGGCGCGGCGGCCACAAGGCCATCTATGTGCGGGACCCAAAAAGCGCCGGCGGATCTTGAGCCTGATCGAGAAAGAGCGCAATGGCCTTCGCCGCAGTGCGCTGTTTCGAGCCAATAACATGGTCGAATCGAGGGCGTCGGTCAAGGATATCCAAAGCGGCGGTGATGCCGTGAGCGATACGGCCAGGGACGTCAAAAAGGAGATGTGAAGCGGCACGGAGGCTAGGATCGATCATCAACCACTGGAGCACTGACCATGAATTTTGATTTCACTAAGCACAACATCGGTAACACCGATCGTATGATCCGTGCGATTGTCGGCGCCGCTCTGATTGTTGCGGCCTTTCTCAGCGGGAGTTGGTTGGCTGGCCTGATTGGCGCGGTGCTGCTCGGCACCGCTTATTTCCGGTTCTGCCCGGCCTACGGGTTGTTTGATTTCAGTTCCGACAAAGACGCACCTCCTGTGAGCAAATAGACGACCAAGCCGTCCACCGACCGGGTCATTCGGCCCGGAGGTGGGCACCTTCTTCCAGGCGGGACCTATCCGAGCGACGATCCAGTCACCGTGATCTGGACACGATGCTCGCGGCGATCATCGAGCAGTCGAATCGCGTGCTCCTCCAACTCGATGCCATCGAGCGTCAGTTTGGTCACTCCACGCTTGCTGCCGGCGGGCTGGCGGATTTGACTGACAGCAATCTGATAGTACGTTTCCCGATAGCGGTAGCGCACCGTGAACCCATCCCAATCCACGGGTAGACAGGGTTCGATGTGCAGGAGCTCCCCGTGCAGCCGCAGCCCCAAGAGGGATTCCAGGATCAGTCGGTACATCCAGCCCGCCGAGCCGGTGTACCAGGTCCAGCCGCCACGTCCCACATGCGGTGAAACACCATAGACATCGGCCGCGATCACATACGGCTCGACCTTGTAGATCGCGGCATCCTCGGGCGAGGTGGCGTGGTTGATCGGGTTGATCATGCCGAAGAGTTCCCAGGCGCGGGTCCGCTCGCCCAGTTGCGCGAACGCCATCGCCGCCCAGATCGCCGCATGGGTGTATTGACCGCCGTTCTCGCGCACGCCGGGGACGTAGCCCTTGATGTAGCCGGGATTGAGCGCAGACTGGTCGAACGGGGGATCCAGGAGCTGGATCAGTCCGGCGTCGCGGCGCACCAGACGCGCATCCAGCGAGGCCATCGCCTGATGCGTGCGTTCGGGCGTGCCGGCCCCGGACAGCACCGACCAGCTTTGGGCGATAGAGTCGATCTGGCATTCGGGCTGATTCGCCGAGCCCAGCGGTGTCCCGTCATCGAAATAGGCACGCCGATACCAGTGGCCGTCCCAGCCATGCTGATCGAGGCTCTGGCGTAGACGATCGGCCTCGCGCTGGCACCGTTCGACGAACGCCTGATCACCGCGCAGGCGTGCCACCTCGGCGAAATCCATCAGCACCGCGTAGAGGAAGAAGCCCAGCCAGACGCTCTCGCCTCGGCCTTTGATCCCGACTAAGTCCATGCCGTCGTTCCAATCACCAGAACCGATCAGCGGCAGACCATGCTCGCCGAAGCGCAGGCCGTGCATGATGGCACGCACGCAGTGATCGTACAGACTGGCCGATTCGTCGCACTGACGGGGCAGATCGTAGTAGGAGTCCTCCTCGCCACCGACGAGACGCCCGTCGAGGAACCGGGAGGTCTCATCCAGCACGGCGGTGTCCCCGGTGGCCTGGACATAACGGCAGGTCGCCAGGGGCAGCCAGAGATAGTCATCCGAGCAACGGGTGCGCACACCCCGTCCGGAGGGCGGATGCCACCAGTGCTGCACATCGCCTTCGCGAAACTGGCGACTCGCGCACAGCAGCACTTGCGCGCGCAGACGCTCGGGTTCGGCATGGATGAGCGCCATCGCGTCCTGCAGTTGATCGCGGAAGCCGAAAGCGCCGCCCGACTGGTAGTAGCCGCTGCGCGCCCACAGCCGACAGGCCAGGGTCTGGTAGAGCAGCCAGCCGTTGGTCAGGATATCGAGCGACGCATCGGGGGTCTGCACCTGTACCGCGCCCAGGGTGTGTGTCCAATAGGCGTGTACGGCCTCCAGCGTAGCCCGCGCGACGGATGTCCCACGGGCAGCGGTGCACCAGGCTGCTGGCGTCGTCGGTGTCACGCCGCCCGACCACGCCGAGTCGAAACACGACCTCGTGCGTCTCTCCCGCAGCCAGATCAAAACTGACCTGGATCGCGGCACAGGCATCCAGCCCGGCCCCGACCTTGCCCGAGAGCCGCTCTCGTGTCAGCGCGGCCGGATGGCGTAAGGTTCCGTTGCGCCCGAGGAATTCGCTCCGGTCGCCGCTGACGGTGCGCGTCGGATCGTCCACGTCGAAAAAGGCGACGCGACCGGCGAACTCGGTGTTGTAGGGGTTGCGCGCAAAGAGTGCGCCGCTGACTTCATCGATCTCGGTGATGAGATAGGGACCGGTCTTCGGACGCAGGTCGCCCAGCACCCATTCCAGATAGCCGGTGGCGGACAGTCGGCGCGACTGATGCGAGGTATTGCGTACCTTCAGCACCGAGAACTTGATGGGTGCGTCCAGGGCGACGTAGACCCACAGTTGGGAGTGGATCGCGTTGTCGGTGTGCTCGAAGACGCTATAGCCGAAGCCGTGCCGACTGACATAGGGTGAGGTTCCCGGAGCCGGTAGCGGCGTGGGCGACCAGACATGACCGCTGTCCTCGTCGCGCAGATAGAAGGCTTCGCCGCTGGTATCGCTCACCGGGTCGTTGTGCCAGGGTGTGAGCCGGAACGCGTGGGCGTTCTCGCTCCAGGTGTAGGCCATACCGCTGGCAGAGATGACCGTTCCGAAGTGCGGATTGGCCAGAACATTGACCCAGGGCGTGGGCGTCGTTTGGTCTGCCTGGGTGGTGATGACGTACTCGCGGCCATCGGCGCTGAAGCCGCCCAGCCCATTGTCGAACAGCCGCTCGGCAAGATCGCCACGCTCGCCTGTCGTCTCTCGCGTGCCCGCTGATCTGATCCACTGCTCGGACGAAGATGCCCCCAGGGCGATCGATCACATGCGCTCCGGCGCCTGCGGTGATGAGCCCCAAAATCTGATCATGGAGCTGCTGGCGATAACCGGCGCGATCCTCGTTCCAGATCACCAGATCCACGGTCAGCCCCTTGAGACGCCAATAGGCATGCGCCTGCACCAATTGGCGCACCAGATCGAGGTTTTCGGAGTCGCCGATCTGCACCAGCACCAGCGGCACATCCCCAGACACCGCATGGCTCCAGAGTCCAGACTGTCCACGGCGGTTTTGACCAAGAATGCTCGCCTCGGCACGCAGCGAGGCGTTGGCATAGAGGATCGAGTTGGCCAGACGCCTATAGAGCTGCACGTCGGCCTGACTGGCGTTGATCTGGCGCAGCACCACCTGTCTGTGGGTCCAGGCCAGATCGAAGACACGATCGGCCAGACGCTGATCCTGATATTTCTCGACCAGACCCAGAGCGCCCGCGCGACTGTCGTCGACGCCGGTGACGAGATCGATGGTGACGGTTTCATCAGGCGCGAGCCGGATCAGCTCGCGGATGGCAACGATCGGATCCAGCACCGAGCCGGCGCTGCCCGAAAGCGGCGCCTCGTCATCGAGCGCCTGGGGATGCGCAACGCTGCGGTCGCGCCCGATGAAGCGCATGCGATCCGTTTCGTAGGATGTGTGGCGCGCAGCAAAACCCATCGAATCCGCCTGCGCCTGCACCGCCTCCCGCTCCCGAGTGCCACCCAAGCCCTCGCGCACCACCATCAGATGCAGCATCCAGGGTGCGGCCTCGCTGCTCGAACGGGGCCGGCGGGTACACAGGATCGCCGGTTGCGGATGCAGAATCTCGGTTTGTACGAAGAGGTTGCTGAAGGCCGGATGCGACGCATCCGCTGCGGGCGGGGCGAGCACGACCTCGGCATAACTGGTGACCTCGATCAGCCGATGGCTGCGCGAGCAGTTGGTCAGGCGCAGCCGACGCAGCTCGATATCGTCCTCGGGCGAGACGGCAATCTCGGTATAGGACTCGATCCCCTGGTCGCGACGGCGGAACTCGGCGCGTCCTTCCGAGAAGATCGCCGCGTAGCTGTCGGGGTCGGCGAGCGTCGGCTGATAGGCACTCGACCAGAACGCCCCGCTCGCCAGATCGCGCAGATAACAGAACGCGCCCCAATGATCGCGGGTGGCGTCTTCACGCCAGCGCGTGACGGCCAGATCGTTCCAGCGGCTGTAGCCGCCACCGGCGTTGGTGACCATCACATGATAACGGCCGTTGGACAGCAGCTTCACCTCGGGGATCGGCGTGTGAGGGCTGCTGAACAGGTGCATCTGCGCCTCGCGCGTGCTGTCGGCGGCGCGCATGTCGATGAGCTCGCCGTTAGCGTGTGCATAGTAAGACGGGGTCTTGGGAATGCGTTCCTGTAGCAGCACAGCGGTGGCCTGAAACAGTGGTGCCGAGGCAAAGCGCGTCTGCATCGGACGATCGAGCAACAGATAGGCCAGTGAGAGGAGGCTCATGCCGTTCATAAAAACCCATCCAAATCTCGACAAATCTGAATAAGTCTATTCACGCCGTCAACGCCAGTGCCGGACACAAGCGATCCGGTCTTACCTGACTCGTGCGTGCGTTTAAGGTCTCGCTTGAGCGCGTCGCGACCGTACTGGTTTAAGTTCAAGGCGGCGTTGAGATCACGGTCCATGACGTTGCCGCAATCGCACGCCATCGTGCGTTGCGATAGAGGCATGTCGTGGAGCTGGCCGCAAGCGTGACAGGTCTTGGAGGATGGAAACCACCGATCCGCGATCACTACCGTCGCGCCGCGCCATTGCGCCTTGTACTCGATCTGTCGCCGTAGCTCACCAAATCCCGCATCTGATACGGCGCGGGCGAGTGAGCGGTTTTTTACCATGCCTTTGACATTCAGGTCTTCAATCGTGATGACCTCAAAGGTGCGGGTCAGCCTGTCGGAGAGTTCATGTAGAACCGCTTGACGCTGGTTGCTGATCCGCTGATGCAGCCGGGCCACACTGAGCTTGGCTTTCGCTCGGCGTTGGCTGCCTTTCACTGTGCGCGACAGGTTCCGTTGTCTGCGCTTTAACTGCTTTAGATTCTTCTTGAGTTTCTGATTGGCGGGGATGACCTCGCCAGTGCTTAAGGTCGCCAGATCCTTGACCCCAAAATCCACGCCGACGGACGGTTGGTCTGGCGCGTGTGGGTTGTAGTCTTCTGTCTCGACCAGGATAGAGGCAAAGAAGCGGCCGGCGCTCTTGCTGATCGTGGCCTGCTTGGTCTGGCCGGTGAAGCGCAGCGGTTGGCGCAGTTTGATGCGGGTCTTGAGCTTCTCGATGCGCAGCTCGCGCCCGTCCACATCGAACTTGGAGGACTCGCGCAGAGCGAAGGAGTCTTTGACATCCTTCTTCTTGAACTGCGGGTATCCTGGAGCCTTGGCTTTCGCTTTGACGCGCCGAAAGAAATGCTGGTATGCGCGATCAAGATCGTCGATGGCGTTGCGCGTCACCCGGCTGGAGACTTCGCTGTACCACGGGAACGCGCGGCGCAACACCGTCATGTAATGCTGGTACGCCGCCGTTTTCGACCATTTCACTTCTGGCTGACTGAAGTGCGCAAGCAACTGGTTGTAGCAGTGACGGCGCGAACCGCAGGCGCGATTGAGAGACTCGGCCTGTTGCAGCGTCGGGCGCAGTTCAATCTTGTGGGCGATCAGCATGATGCTTCCACGGCCTTCTTCACGCCATCCAACAGGGCTTTGTTCTTGTGGGAGCGTGCCCCGTAGAGCCGGGCCGAAAAGACGGTGATGATCTCCAGAACATCGCTGGCCAAGTCCTCTTCGAAGGTGGTGTCCTCACCTTGGTTGAGGATGACCACCTCGACCTGCTTGGCCTCGCACATAGCAAATACCAGCTCCGCACCAAAGCGCAGTAGCCGGTCTTTGTGCGTGATGACCAGCCTTCCGACACGGCCTTCCACCAAGTCCTCCAGCAGGCGCTTCAAGCCTTTCTTGTGGTAGTTCATGCCAGAGCCAAGGTCGGCGATCACCTCAAAGCTCCAGCCTTGGCGCGCGCAGTACAGCTCGAGCACCTGTTTCTGGCGCTCCAGGTCGTCTTTCTGATCGTGGCTAGAGACGCGGGCATAGGCGATGGTGCGGCGATTAGCCGTGTCCTCGGCGCGAAACAGCTCCGGCTTGAGCTTCGCCAGGTCGTACCGACGATGCCCGCCCACCGTGCGCTCTGACACGAGACGCCCGGACTCTTCCCAGCGGCGCAGCGTCACGACTGACACGCCCAACAGTTTTGCCGCTTCACTGATGCCAACTATTCTATTCATAATGAATAGAATATAGAATAATTGTTTAGATTTCAAGCGAGCTGTTAAAGCCCCTTCTCCTCCAGGGCGGCGACCTTCGCGTTCCACTCATCGAGCTGCAGTTTCATTCGTGCAATATATTCATCAACCGACAGGCGCTGTAAGCATTCGGTGCTTGCCACGCTAGTCACCGCCCTGACGCGCGTCTGTTCGCTAGCACACACAGCAATGGGGTTTGCCGGATCTGCCTCCGCACCCCGGCGCGGCATTGCACGCTCGCGCACCGAGCACATCAAATCTGCACCTTATGTTTGCCAACGCACTGACCAGGTCGGTCGTTGAGCGTATTACTCACCTATCACGATCACGACGCGCCTCGCCTTCGAGCCGTCTGCGCGTGCTCTTTCACTCACCAACCAGGAGAACGCGCGTGCAATCGAGCCTCGCGAAGACCGCCGCGCACTTCGACAACCGGCTCCTAGCCGCGCTGCCGAAAGATGATCGACGCGCCATTCTGGCCAACTGCGAAGCAGTCGAACTGCGGCTCGGCGAGATCATCAGCGAGCCGGGCGAGCAGATCCGCAACGTCTATTTCCCCACAGACAGCGTCCTGTCCCTGATGACCCCGCCGGTCGATCACGCCGGTCTGGAGGTGCGTCTGGTCGGCAATGAAGGCATGATCGGAACGCCCCTCGTCCTGGGGGTCGAGGTCACGCGCCTGTGCACCTTCGTCCAGTGCGCGGGGCCGGCGTGGCGCATGTCCAGCGAAGGATTCACTCGGGCGTTGCGCCAGAGCGATGCCCTACAGGCAAGGCTCAACCGCTATCTCGACGTGCTGGCGAACCAGGGCACACAGTTGCTTGCCTGCACCCGCTTCCACCTGGTGGAGGCGCGCCTTGCCCGCTGGTTGTTGATGACCCAGGATCGGGCGCACTCCGACCACTTCCATGTCACCCATGAACTGCTGGCCCGCCTGTTGGGTGTGCGCCGCGTGGGCGTCACCAAGGCGGCCAGTGCGCTGCAAGCGCGCAAGCTCATTCGCTACCGTCGCGGCAATGTCACCGTGCTCGACCGCGCGGGCCTGCAAGATGCCGCCTGCGGCTGTTATGGAGCGGCTGAGGCGTTGTATGAGCAGAGCATGGGCTGAGGCGTGCGTGTTATCCGGCAAACAGAAACAGCCTTGACAGCGGATACCACAAACCTTGCAATAGACAAGATCTAATTTTGAATAGTCACTCTTGGAGGTGGCGCATGTCTCTCATGCCCAAGCTACCGTCCCCGAGTCCACGTCAAAACCATCTGCTCGCCGCCCTGCCCGAGGGCGAATACGCTCATCTGAGCGCGCACCTGGAGCTTATCCCGCTACCGCTCGGGATGTCCCTGTATGAGCCTGGCGAGGCATTGGATCATGTCTATTTTCCGACCACGGCCATCGTCTCCCTACTGTATGTCATGGAGAATGGCGCATCCGCCGAGATCGCTATGGTCGGCAACGAAGGCATCGTCGGCATTGCTCTGTTCATGGGTGGCGGCACGGTGCCTAATTGGGCCGTGGTGCAGAGTGCGGGCCACGCCTATCGCATGAAGGGTCGGGTACTCAAGCTGGAGTTCGCCCGCTTCGGAGGGCGCCGTCAAGGGGCGTTGCAGCCGCTGTTGCTGCGCTACATTATGGCCCTACTGACCCAGATGGCGCAGAACGCTGTGTGCAATCGCCACCACACGATCGACCAGCAGCTCTGTCGCTGGCTGCTGCTGAGTCTCGACCGTTTGCCCACCAACGAGCTGCACATGACCCAGGAGCTGATCGCCAACATGCTGGGTGTGCGGCGCGAGGGCGTGACCGAGGCCGCCGGGCGGTTGCAAACGGCCGGATTGATCTACTACAGCCGGGGGCACATCACCGTGGTTGATCGGCCGGGCCTGGAGGAGCGAGTATGCGAATGCTACGAAGTGGTCAGGCAGGAGTTCGAGCGTCTGCTTCCAGAAGTGTCTGCGACATAGCCATCTTAGAAGACGATACCTACGCCTTCATTTTCGATCAGCAGGGCCTCCTCATGGCGAGCCTCAGCATTGAGGGAACGCAGATGACTCAGATCAAACGTTGAGCCCAGAGCGCGCGGACTCGTCCGCGCGCTCATACATTCGCGCGCTAATCGCCAGACGCAAGAACCGGCCGCATCACGGGAGAACCCCCGAGAATGATCACGAAACTCCGTTATAGCTGGCAAGCAATGCGCTCGAGTTTCTGGCTCGTCCCCGCGCTTGTAGTGCTGAGTTCCGTGGTGCTCGCCAGCCTCCTGATTATCCTGGACACGACCGTCGATTTGCATCTGGTCAGCCGATGGCCATTGCTCTTCGGCGCCGGCGCGGCCGGTGCACGCGGCCTGCTGACGACTGTTGCCAGCTCGATGATCACCGTGGCCGGGCTGGTGTTCTCGATCACCCTGGTGGCCCTCTCGCTCACATCCAGCCAGTACAGCTCCCGCGTCATTCGCAGCTTCATGCGCGACCGCATCAACCAGTGGGTGCTTGGTATTTTCCTCGGCATCTTCGCCTACTGTTTGGTGGTCCTGCGGACGATTCGCGAGGTTGGCGAAGGGGCGTTCGTCCCAACCCTGGCGGTCTTCGTCGGCCTGCTGCTCGCCTTCGTCGGGATCGCGGTGCTGATCCACTTCATCCACCACATCGCAACGTCGATCCAGGCCTCGAGCATCGTTGCCAAGATCGCACAGGAGACCTTGGCGGCGGTGGAACAGCTATTTCCGCAAAGGCTAAAGGAGCACGAGGACGAAGCCGCAGATGACACTCTAGCGGGCGCGCTCGCTAGGCAGCCCTGGTCGGGCGTCCCGGCCCGCAAGAGCGGCTACATCGAGAGTCTCGACCATGACGCGCTGCTCGATGCCGCCCGCAATTTGGGGACTATCGTGCGGATGGAGCATGGCGTCGGCGAGTTTGTTGTCGAGGGCACACCGCTGGTCTCGGTGCGCGATCCGAGCGTGCTGGACGAGGCGGCAACGGACAGGCTGAACGCGGTCTTTGCGATCAGTCGCCAGCGCATGGTGGAACAGGATGTCGCCTTTGGCATCCGCCAGATCGTGGACGTCGCCATGAAGGCCTTGTCGCCCGGCATCAACGACACTACGACCGCGGTGATGTGCGTGGACTATCTGGCGGCGATCCTGACTCGGCTGGCGGCGCGCCGGATTGTTGCTCCGCACGGATTGGATCAGGGTGAATTGCGTGTCGTTGCGTGCGGCCCGAGCTTCGAAAGCCTCTTGAGCGAGGCCCTCGACCAAATCCGGCGTGATGCTGAAAGCAATGTCACCATCCTGCTGCGGCTACTCGGCGCGCTCGAGACCATCGCTGGTCTGACCGCTAGTCTGAGCCGACGGCGGATGCTTCGGCAAAAAGTGGAAGAGATCGCCGAGGTCGCCGAGCGCAGCATTGCCTCACCGTACGACCGTACACGATTGACCAACCGACTAACGCGGGTGCGCGAAGCGCTCGACATGAAAATGTAGTCGCCGGTCAGATTGGTGTGCTCCCAACCCAGTGGCGAAGGTGCGGCAAGCACGCGCTCACGCCTAACCCGAACTATACCCTACAGCTCGATGAGATCGGCGATGGATTTGTAGAAAAATTCCAGCCAGGCTTCGGCGTTGGGGAAATCCATGGTCAATGGCCGCTGTCCGTTCGTGTCTCTGAAGCAACTGTAGACGGCGCTGCCGTCGAGCTGGAGCGCCACTTCGAACTGGAGCGAACCGTGCGGCACAAGCAGTTTCAGGCCACTGGGGGCATCCCTTGGCCCAATGAAGTTGGCGAGTAGACCGGACACTTGGTCCCCGCGCCGATCATAGTCATGAGGCCAGATCTGGCGCATGATGGAGATCCGCACGAACTCGTGCTCAACATCCCTGAAGGCTTCAATCAGCGGTTTGGCAAGCTCGCTACAGGAGTCACAAACCGCTTGCTTGATATTCTGAGATTCCACTCCGCTGAGAACATTTTCGTCAGCGATTTGCCTTAATTTCTGAAGCGTTTGATTCATGGGTGATTCTCACCAATCCCTCTTCTACGTCACCGCCGCAACGCATCGACAGGCTATGGTGAGTGCGTCTGCGGATGAACGACATTGATTCACTGCGCTAATATAGCGCGTTTTTCACCACTGTCATCGGCACTCGATCACGCTCTCGACGGCCGTTGCGGCACTCAACGCAGTCCATTGGTATCGAGTTCGAACATGGGCTTGCTTTCGGGTCCGACATCATGGAGTGCCGGATTCATGAAACGCCTGCCCAATGTCGGCTTCACCGTCAGGGAAAGCAGCGAAGGGTCGAGAAATTGCTTCATCAAACGCCGTGCCTTACCGGTATTGCGCACACCTCTTAGCGCACGGACCTGACTGAGTGCCGCCTGAGTGGGCGCCTTACCGCCGTTGCGGCGGTAGTAACCGATGACGGCCTCGGTGTAGTTGAGCGTTTCGAGATAGGTGACGCGGCTGTTGGTGCGATCGACGACGCCCTCGCCGGCATTGTAGGCCATGATCACTCGGCCATAGTCGTTGCCATACTTGCGCAGCAGCCGCTTGAGATGGCGGGTGCCGGTCTTGAGATTGGTCTGGGGATCAAAAAGCGCATGGACGGAGTGAACGCCATAGTCTGCGGCAGTCGCCGGCATGACCTGCATCAAACCGATTGCCCCGGCGCTCGACACGGCGTGGGCGTTGTAGTTTGACTCAGCCGCGACCACGGCGCGCACCAGCGACTCCTCGACGCCATGTTGTTGCGCCACGTGTGCGATCATCGATTTGACCTGTGCGCGGTTCGGCCGCGTGCCAAGCGGTGGAGTCGAGCGTGCCGGCGCCGGCGCCGCAGCCGCCTCTGGCGCTTCTTCGGTAGCATTGGGCTGAGCGGACCCGGTTGCGGCCCCGCACGCCAATGGCAGCAGCACCAGCAACGCTCTGAACATTGGCTGTATTGTCATCAATTTCCTCTTTCGACGCATGAGTGCGAGACGGTCGGACACGCTAAAACCATATAAAACGCTAGTCACCAATACAATACAACGATGAACGCCGAGAAACGCTACCAGATTTTCGCCAGACTTCGCGAGGCCAACCCATCCCCCACCACTGAGCTAGTCTACACGACGCCTTTCGAGCTGCTGATCGCGGTCATGCTCTCGGCGCAGGCCACCGACAAGAGTGTCAACAAGGCCACCGCCGGGCTGTTTGCACAGGCCAACACGCCGCAGGCAATACTGGCGCTTGGAGAGACGCAGCTGAAAGAGCAGATTCGCACGATCGGACTTTTCAACACCAAGGCGCGGAACATCCTCAAGACCTGCACCATGCTCCTTGCCGAGCATGCCGGAGCAGTCCCGCATGAGCGCGCCTCGCTGGAGGCTTTGCCAGGTGTCGGGCGCAAGACGGCGAACGTCGTCCTCAACACTGCTTTTGGGCAGCCCACCATCGCTGTTGACACGCATATTTTCCGCGTCGCCAATCGCACAGGTATCGCGCGCGGAGCAACACCGCTCGCCCTTGAGCAACAACTCCTGCGCCACGTCCCCAAGCCGTTCCTGAAAGACGCCCATCACTGGCTGATCCTGCACGGGCGCTATGTCTGTATCGCTCGCAAACCGCACTGCGCGCAATGTCGTATCAGCGATCTCTGCGAATATCCTGAAAAGACACCCTGAAAAAGCGCCAGCAACCAGGGCCTATGAGTTCAGGGCCGCACCGCTTCTGATCCCGCAGCCGCTCCCTGCACGAGTGATCATCCGCCATAACGCGATTTGCGAAGCGACTAACAGATAACCCAGAAACCTCAAGACCACCAACGATGCAGACAGCAGATGGCCACGCGGGCATTCGACAGCATCGTGATCGGGACCGGACCGGGGGAGAAGGCGCGGCGATGAAGCTCGCCAAAGCTGGTCAACGCATTGCCGTATCAGACCGCCCTGCCCCACATCTACGCCGTGGGCGATGTCGTCGGACAACCCGCGCGCCAGCGCAAGCTACGATCAGGGCCGCTTCGTTGGCGCCCATATTGCTGACGGCAACTGCGACTGGTCGCTCATCGAGGAGTTTCCGACCGGGATCATTGCTTCGGTGAGCAGGCGGCGGAGAACGTGCACATCGGCCAGGCCATCATGTCGCAACGCGGCTAGGCCAATACCTTGCGTTATTTCACCGAGACCACCTTCAACTACCCGACCATGGCCGAGGCCTACCGCGTCGCCGCCCTCAACGGTATGAACCGCCTGTTCTGAGCGATCCAAAATCTACCTCGTTCTTCGGTGAGGCCAACTTCGGCGTGGCGAAAGACGAATATTGATATCTAATAATTTTCTTATATACTAATTTCTGTTCACTCGTCCGACTCGACGTTAGAGCAGTCTGGGTAGAGAGGGTGTCGCACGTCTCCTTGCTCGATTTCGAATTCACTTTCCAAACACAATCCCTAACGACGACTCAAAGGTGTGTCTCATGTCCAAGATCATTCAAGCCGCCTCCGCCATTGCGCTCGCAGCAGCAACCTCGAGCGCCTTTGCCTGGTATGGCGCACCCCTCTGCCAACCGGTCGTCGCCCCGACCCAGGAGCAGCAGCAGGCCATGATGGAGCAACACGACCAGGCCATACAGGAGGCGTTCGCCGCTCGTGCACACTTAGCCGAGCAGCAGACCGTCAATTTCGGGCAATTCCAACCTCAGCATCCAGGTCGTCACTGCTTCGCGCAACAGCCCTTCGCCGCTATGCCGCCCATGCCAGAGCTGGGTGCACACCCCGAAATGCCCGCGATGCCGGAATTCGGTCAATATCCGTCGATGCCCAAGATGGCTTTCCCGAGCGTTCCTGATTCCATGCAAGAGCGGATCAAGGAGATGGATGCCTATCGTGCCGAGAGCCTCAAACGCATGGAAGAGCGTCGCGCAGCCATGCAAGACATGCGCGAGCAGCGCCGCGCCATATACCCGAGTCACCACTTCGAACACCGTATGCACAACGCCACTCCGGGCTGGTCGATGCCCGCCACCCCGTGCGCAGCGGCACCGCAGCAGCAGGCGGCCGCGCCGACTGAGCAAGCCACAACGACCCAGTAAGCAGGCACAATCAACCCGACGGGGCGAATACTCCGTCGCGGTTTAGCGGTTGTTTTGCACAAACCACCTTGAGGCGATCGACGCGACTCAGGTGGTCGCGCATGTGCGAGTGGGGCGGGACTCCGACTGGGACAAATAGGCTTTCAAAAAGTCATCGAAGCTCAGATCATCAGCGGCTTCGATCTCGGACTGCCGGGCGATGGACTCGCTGGTCAGACGCTCGAACATCGCCAAACGCTCGGGATCGAGCGTTTGTGAGCGAAGGAACTGTCGATGCTCGCATGAGCGTCTTTGAGAGAAGTCAAAGAAGCTCTCGCCGCGCTCGCGCATCGTCTCCAAAATCCGTGCCGAGGGCGTCGCGTCCGGATGTTGGATCTTCTCGACCTGCATCCGGAGGCTGTCGGCATGCGCGCCGTGCGAGCCGCCATCCAACAACTCCGCCACCGGCTGCATATCCGCCAGAATCTCATCGGCCCATGTGCTTAGCGCAATCGGGGTCCGGTCGCGAGACAAACTCAGCCCCGGCTCGCGTCCGCGATGCGCCGTGTGAATCTGATTGTCGTCGATCTCGCGACGCTCACGGCTGCCGATGCGAGGGCTGTCATTGAGCAGACAGTAGAGCATCAGGGTCTCGAGGAAATACATTTGCTCCAAACCGATGCCAGTGGGCTCGAAGAGGTTCACATCCAGTGAGCGCAGCTCGACATAACCAATACCACGCCGCTGCAAGGCGAGCGACGGCTTTTCCATCCACGCGGTGATCTGTTTCGGTCTGACCGTGCTGTAGTACTCGTTCTCGATCTGTAGCATATTGGCGTTGAGCTGCTCATAACGCCCGCCAACCTTGACGCCGATGCGCTCGTACTCAGGGCACGGCGTTTCGATCGCCCAGGTTAGACTTCGGACATAGGCATCAAGGCTGTCGTAGCTCGCTTTAATGCCGCTGCATTCGGCCTGCTTGTTCTGATAGCCGATATCTCCCATACGCAGCGAGGTCGCGTGGGGATAGTACAGGGTGTGGGCATCAAATCGCTCAAGATCGTGATTCTGGCCCTGAGCGAAGCAGGCACACACCGCTGGCGAGGCGCCAAAGAGGTAGTGTACCAGCCACCCGAGCCGCTGCAGGGTGCGGATCATGCCCATCTGGCCGTGCGAGCGAAACCCGACCGGGTCTGCATCGACCGCCCATTGTTGCTGATAGATATCCCAAAAAGCATCGGCGAAAGAGAAGTTAAAATGCACCCCTGCAATTACCTGCATCACACGACCATAGCGATTGCCCAGACCGCGCCGATAAGCGGTCTTCATGGTTGCCGCATTAGACGTCCCGTACTGAGCGAGCGGGATGCGGGCCGCGCCGCCGAGCATGCAAGGCATACTCGTCGCCCACAGCAGTTCATCGCCGAGATGCTGGTAGACGTAGACATGAGTATCGTGCAGAAAATCGAGCACGGCCTGTACGTCCGTCAGTGGCGGGGTGATGAGTTCAATCAGCGCTTCGGAGAAATCGGTGGTGATGTGGGGATGGGTAAGGGCCGAACCCAGCGCGGGCGGGTGTGGCGTTTCAGCCAGCAGGCCCGAGCAGGCAACCCGCAGACCCTCTTTTTCAAGCCCGATGCGATTGCCTTTGAGTATGTCGCAAGCATCCGCCTCTTGGAGCAGCATCACGCGCCGCTCCAGGCTCTTATTGAAAGCTGTCAAAATTAGTCCCTCATGGCCGCGCGGGGACTGTCGCCGCGCTGCATCTGAATACCGTCGGCTATAATGCGTGCCGCTTCCTCGATCTCAATGCGCGCAATCGCTTTGCGCTGTGCCTCAAGCGCGTCTTCATCGATCTGATCGGCATCTTCGTCGACTGGTGTGATGCCCTTCGAGCGCAGAAATCTATCCTGCTCGTCCTTGAACTTGCGATCGCGCTGTTGCTCTTGTGCGCGCCTGTCGCGCTCGTGCAGTGAGACCTGCTTCTGCTCCTCGGCATCGCGCATCAATTTGCTGCGCTTGGTCAGCATCTTAAAACCCAGGCTTTTGGAAACACGCTCACTGGACTTGGCGTCAAGGTGATCGAAAGATAGCGTGCCCGCCTTTTTGAAATTTGCTGGATCGATACTCGTCCAAGGGAGCGCGTTGTCGAGCGAACGCTCGCCATGCTCGGTCATATAACTGGCGCTCGGGAAGCGAATGTCTGGTTCCACCCCGCGCAACTGGGTGCTGCCGCCGCTGATCCTAAAGAACTCGGCCATGGTGAGCCGCAACCGGCCTAAATCGCCATGATCGCCAGGGACATAGCGATTCAAGTCGATTAGCGTTTGCACCGTGCCTTTGCCAAACGTGGGTTCGCCGATGATCAGTCCGCGCCCATAGTCCTGAATCGCTGCGGCGAAGATTTCCGATGCCGAAGCGCTCTCGCGATCAACCAGGACGGCAAGCGGACCAGTGTAGGCGACACCTGGATCGGCGTCGGCCTCGACCTCGACCTTACCAAAGGCATCCTTGACCTGAACGATGGGTCCAAGATCGATGAACAGGCCAGTCAGCGAGGTCGCTTCAGCCAATGATCCTCCGCCGTTGCCGCGCAGATCGATCACAACACCTTCGACCCCGCGCATGACAAAGTCATTGAG
Organism: Thiorhodococcus sp.; assembly: GCA_029257385.1. Classification (GTDB taxonomy): domain Bacteria; phylum Pseudomonadota; class Gammaproteobacteria; order Chromatiales; family Chromatiaceae; genus Thiorhodococcus. Next base: position 50,102 of record JARIBS010000126.1, on the reverse strand, counting down.
CAGCTTGTGCACGTCTCGCGTGGTACTGCGGAAATCGGCCGTACCCGCGCCTTCGGCGTCGAAATCGCGATAGAAGGCCGGGATTTCGAGCACACCGATACGCATCCCTAGGCCGTTTTCAAGATCGTCTAGGACGTAGCTCTTAGCGGCCTGATCCTCGAGCTTGATTTCATTGCGTACCAGGGAGACTTCACGGGCAGGCCCGGTCGATCCAGCAGTTTTCGGCAGAATCTGAAGTCGCACGACCGAGCCTTTGGGGCCGCGGATCTTCTCGACGACATCTTCCAGGCTCCAGCCGACCACGTCTTCCATGATGCCATTCAATCCTTGAGCAACACTGAGGATCTGATCTCCCGCATGGATCTGGCCGGATTCTCTGGCCGGTCCACCGGGCACCGTACTCTGCACGACGGTGTATTCGCTATCGGCACGCAGCACGGCACCGATACCCTCCAGGGACAGTTTCATGCTGATGTCGAAGTTCTTTGAGGTGCTCGGTGACATGTAGCTGGTGTGGGGTTCGACCGATTCGGTATAGGCATTCATAAAGGTCTGAAAGACATCATCGCCGTCGAATTGGTGGATGCGCCGAGCCAGCCCCTCGTAGCGCTTACGCAATCGATCGCGGATGTCCTCATCTGGCTTGTCGGCCAGTCGCAGGGTCAGGAAATCGTTCTTGACGCGTTTGCGCCAGCGCTCGTCGAGCTCCTCGGGATGCTGCGCCCAATCTGTCTCGGAGGCGTCGAACGTGAAGGTCTCGGGTTTGCCGAAGTCGAATGGGCGCTCAAGCAGCTTCAGCGCGTGGGCGACGCGCTCGTCGAGGCGCATACGGTAGACGCGGAAAATATCGAACGTGATATCGAGTTCACCACGGCGCATGTTCTCATCGAGATTGCGCGCGCCACTCTTGAAACGCGCAACGTCGCGTGCGAGAAAGAAGGCTTGATTAGGATCGAGCGCCTTGAGGTACTTCTCAAGCACGCCATTGGCGAAGCTGCGGTCGAGCACAACCTTGCGGTAATGATAGCGCTCCAGCACCTTGTTGATCACAATCGCCGCCTTGGCATGCCCCGGACTTGGAAAGAGTTCCGACAAAGGTACCGGCTGCGGTTTCGCAAGGGCGGTTGCCGCAACCAGCGCGAGCAGAATGGCGAGCTGGATATGATATAAGCGCTGTCTCATTGGCATTCTCTATGTTGCGATTTCATCCACATTTCGCTCCTGCCCTCTACAAAGACAAGAGTTGCCGGCAGTGGTTTCTATAAATAAGGGTCGCGGATACAGGCTCGACGCACGGCAGATGCCGGAATCAGGCTTGCGCACGCGGTTATACTGTTGCAGGAACTCTGCGGGTTTTCAGGACTGATAGACCTTGCGGCGGTAAAGATCGGTACGTCTGCTAACCACCCGATCGACGAACAACAGCCCGTCGAGATGATCTATCTCGTGTTGGGCGGCACGCGCCTCGAATCCTTCCATCTCATACTCCTGCACCTGACCGTCAGGACGCTGCGCCCTGAGCCGAATATGGGTCGCACGGATGACGTTGCCGGTATAGTCCGGCACCGACAGGCAACCCTCCCGGCCCATCGCATAGCCCTCCCAATGAACGATCTCTGGGTTGACCAGCACCAAATACCCATGATTTGGCGTCTTGGGGCGGTTTGAAACATCAAGGATCACGATGCGCTGGAAGTGACCGACCTGCGCAGCGGCAATACCAACCGCACCCGGACCCGCCTGACGCGTCTCTTCCAGATCCGCGATGAACGCTTGCAACGCCTGATCGAACGTCTCGACCGGCTCGGACATCTGCTTGAGCTGCGGATCCGGGAGCGTGAGGATTTTTAAAATCGCCATGAGTCAGCCAATCAGCAGGTCGACCGCAGAGACATCAACCGAGACGTCCCTGTCGTTTAAGGTCCGCAGCGCATCCGTCAGAGTCTCGAGCGGTGCCGCGCAGTAACCCTGGATGTTCATGATATAGACCGGGCGCGCCAGATCGCCTGCCACGTCGGATTCGAGTTCCAGGACGTTAAATCCTTGCTCGGCAAGGATCTCGGTCACCTCCGCCACAATGCCGGCGCGATCAGCACCCGTGACACGCACCTGAAAGTTCGGTGTGAGATGACGGTGTAGACCGCCATGCGAGGGGGCCAGATGGATACGCAGCCCCATCTCCTCGGCCAGAGGCGCGAGAGCAGACAACACCTCCTCGTCGGAACGCGTGCCGCTGACCATCAGCATAATGGTGAAATTACTCCCGAGCCTGATCATCGACGCCTCGCCCAGATGACAGCCGAGCTGGCAGAGCACTCGCGTCACTCGCGCCACGATCCCAGGCTGATCGGCACCGACCAGGGTCAATAGATTCCAATCAGACATAGTGATGATCTCTCGTGTTTTATAGTGTCTGGGACGCATGGGTATCCGGCGCCAACCAAATCAGGCTTGCCATACGCCCGCTCACCCCGTCGCGTCGATAGGAAAAGAAACGCCGTGGCTGTGAAAAGGTGCAGATGCCGCCACCGTAGATGCGCCGCACCCCGAGTCTGGCCAAGCGCAGTCTCGCCAAGCCAGCAAGATCGGCCAACCAACGGTCGCCGCGCGGGCGAAAAGCCGCCGTTGCGGCCGAATCCTGCGCAAGGAACCGCGCACGCACATCCTCCCTGACCTCAAAGGCATCTGGACCGATGGCTGGCCCGAGCCACACGAGCAGGCGCTCTGCGGCGATGCCCATTGCCGCCACGGCGCTCTCGATGACCCCATCGGCCAGCCCGCGCCAGCCGGCATGGACTGCGGCGACCCGCGTGCCAAGATCGTCGCAGATCAGCAGCGGCAGACAATCGGCGGTCATGACAACACAGACCGCCCCCGCTGAAGTGGCAAGCGCACCATCGCCTGTGCGCTCCAGTGACGGCGCATCGGCTGCGAGAATCTTGCACCCATGCACTTGTCGCAGCCAGATGGGTGCTGCCGCCAGCCCCAACGACTCACCCAGCAGCGCACGATTGCGCGCGACGTGCGCGGGATCATCGCCGACATGATCGCCCAGATTAAGGCTGGCGTAGACCCCGGCACTCACACCGCCCAGGCGCGTGGTGGAGCAGGCCCTAACGCGCTGCGGTGCGGGCCAGTCAGGCAGAATCAGCTCCACCGCCAGCCTCCCGTCGAAACAGACCCAGTAGGGCATTGATGTCTGCGGGCATCGGCGCCTCCCAGTGCATCTCGACGCCGCTTTCGGGGTGGATCAGACCCAGACCGATCGCATGCAGCGCCTGACGCGGAAATTGCTGTAAGGCTGTGGTCAGCTCCACCTGACAGCCGCGCGGCGGACGCGGACGCCCGCCATAGACGCGGTCTCCGACCAGCGGATGATGGAGGTGGGCCATATGCACGCGGATCTGGTGCGTGCGTCCAGTTTCCAACTGCACCGCCAGCAGCGTATGGCCAGGGTAGACTTCCAGTATCCGATAATGCGTCACCGATGCACGCCCGTTGGCGACGACCGCCATTTTGGTGCGATGCGTGGGATGACGCCCGACCGGGGCGTCCACACGGCCTCCCGCGACCAGATGGCCGATGACCAGCGCACGGTATTGGCGATGAACGCTGCGTGCTTGAAGCTGCTCGACGAGCGACTTGTGGGCACGCAGCGTCTTGGCCACGACCAGCACTCCGCTGGTGTCCTTGTCGAGGCGATGCACAATACCAGCACGCGGAATTGCCGCCAGCGCCGGAGCGTGATGCAGCAAGGCATTCTGTAGCGTGCCGTCTGGATTTCCCGCCGCTGGATGCACTACCAAGCCAGCGGGCTTATCGAGCACAAGCAGATGCTCATCCTCAAAGAGCGGATGCAGCGCGATGTTCTGAGCAAGACAGCCATGGTCGAGAGCTAACTCTGCGTCAACACGAATGGCCTCGCCGCCCCAGACCTTGTCGCGGCAGCGACTGACCTGCTCGTCGACCAGCACCTGACCGGCTTCGATCCAGTGCTGCAGACGGCTGCGCGAGAACTCGGGCAAAAGCACGGCCAACGCCTGATCGAGTCGGCTGCCAGCGAGTGCTGCATCGACGACGAGAGACCGGTGCACGGTCGTTGCGGGAGAAGCACTCATCAGTTCCTCAGCGAGGGGCCTCGCCGTCCGGGTCGACTTTAATCGAGCACGTATTCAGGTTGGTCAACCGTCAGCCATAAGCCACCGAGGCCGCTTTCGGGTATATAATGGAATGGATTTGCAAAAGGTACCCATTCAAGATGTCACGAACGTTAACACGATTACCCGTGCTGCTGCTCGCCGCCGCGCTCGCTGGATGCGGAATCTTCGGCAAAGAAATCGACCCCACCGAGGGCTGGAGCGCATCCAAGCTGTATTCCGAGGCGGCCTCCGAGCTCGACTCCGGCAACTACACCCGCGCCGTCGAACTGTATCAAAAGCTCGAGGCTCGCTATCCATTCGGGCGTTACGCCATGCAGTCTCAGCTCGACGCCGCCTATGCGCATTATCGCGCCGAGGAACCCGAGGACGCCATCGCCGCAGCTGATCGCTTCATCAAGCTCTACCCGCAGAATCCCTACGTCGATTACGCCTACTACCTCAAGGGCATCGTCAACTACAACCGCAGCGTGGGCTTCCTTGACCGTTTCATCCCAATGGACGCCTCCCAGCGCGATCCCGGATCGGCACTCGACGCCTTCACCGATTTCTCGGCGCTGGTCGCGCGTTTTCCAGACAGCAAATACGCCCAAGACGCGCGTCAAAGAATGCTTTATTTGCGCAACAATCTCGCCAAGAATGAGGTCAATGTCGCACGCTACTATATGAAGCGAGGCGCCTACGTGGCGGCGGCCAACCGGGCGAACTTCGTCATCGAGCACTATCAGCGCACCAGTGCGGTCGCCGACGCACTTGAGGTGCTTGCCGATGCCTACCGGGCGCTCGGTAAAGATGACCTCGCCGCAGACGCCACGCGTGTGCTCGAGGTCAATCGTCAAGCCGGGCGATTCATCGCCGACGAGCCGCGGCCCGAGAAAGTCAGTTTAGCCCGCAAGCTCTGGGGCTATCTCAAGCTCGACGAGAATTGACGCCCTCCACTCGCATTCTGCGCGCTGGCGCGCGCAGAACGGATCAGATAGCTGCTTCATTTTCCTCGCCGGTGCGAATGCGCACCACGCGCGTGACCTCCGAGACGAAGATCTTGCCGTCGCCGATCTTGCCCGTGCGTGCTGCGGTGGTGATGGCGCTGATGCAGCTTTCCACCTGGTCTTCGGCAAGCACCAGCTCAATTTTGACCTTCGGCAGAAAGTCCACCACGTACTCCGCGCCACGATAAAGCTCGGTATGACCCTTTTGACGACCAAAACCCTTGACCTCAATGGCGGTCATGCCGGTAATACCGGCCGCGGACAGTGCCTCACGGACATCGTCGAGCTTGAAGGGCTTGATGATCGCTTCGACCTTTTTCATGATTTTTGGCTTCTCCGTACTTAGACGCGACGTGGCTCGAACTAAAAAATTGTATATCAATTTAAGACTATCAGTTCGTGATCGAGTCAACTACCGCTTATCAAAACCACGTAAACCCAGCATGAGGAGGCTTAATTAAAGCAAGACAGCTAATCCGAAGCACACGGTGATCCTCGCGGAATCTGCGCCTCCTTAGCCTACTCGGTCCATCTTAGTGAGGGTGGGCCTTGCGGGATGTCCTCGAAGCTGTCGCCGTTTGCAGCAATGATGAACTGCTGGCGCGCATCGGGTCCGCTGGCCTTGGGATCGGGGTTGAGATAGGCGATCCCCATCCAACCCTGGGCCAAGAGGGCTGGAGCCTTTGGTCCTGCATCGCCACTGTTCGGGTTCTCCTGACTCGAGGCGTAGGAGCGCACGACGATGGTCTCGCCCGGCTTGACCCCGGACGTGGAGCGCAGCACCGAGATGACCTCCATGCGGTAGAGTACCTCGTAGCGCTCCCCCTGCTCGGGAGGCACCTGCGCCTCCAGCACCCGGACCTCGAACGCCGACGCACCCGCCTTGGGCTCCTGCTGCGCCCAAGCGCCGCCCCACAGAACCAAAAGTACGCCGAGAGCGGCAACGGCCGCGATCCGAATCGAGTGGATCTGCAACATGACAATCTCCTCTATGGCTGGCGAAAGTCACCGCAGCCGCGACCGATCTTGCGCGCGGTTTAGGTGTTTGGTACCGGCGTTTGGTCAATTGGATTGATGATGAGTTTATCTGGCTCTAAAGTCCAGATTTTGCAGATCTATTCGTATAGGGTCGACGCAGTCGAAAGCGCTGACGGTTTGAGCTGGGCGGCCTCCGGTCAGAGCGGATATGCTGTCAGCCACAAACCACCCGCCAGGACGGCGGCGGCAGCCAACAGCAAGAGCATCGGGGATGCTCGCCCGTCAGCACCGAAGCGCCGCTCCAACCCAGCCCGGTGCGCTCGCCGCGTGGCACGGTCGGTACGCACTTGCCCGTCCAGCCGCTGCCAAGCCTGTTGCAAAGCCTTTGACACGACACCCGCGCGATATGGCTTCAGGTCTTTGGCGAGCGTAGCCAAGCGCGAGACACCCTCCGGCAGCCCTTTGGGAAACCGCGCCGTATTCGTGAAGACCACGCGCTCAAGCACCGGGACGCCCAGTCTGAGCGCCTTGACCGCCTGGACATGGGCGTAGTTCTGACGCAATGGATTCTGAAAGGAGAAGCGCTGACGACCGAGTACCTGCGTCCAAGTCGCCTCTTCTTTCCGCCCCAGTATCGACCCCTGAAAGTTCTTCGACTCCACCACCAGCAGACCCGCCGGCGTCAGCACCAGATGGTCGATCTGCGTCCAGCCACCACGGCCATCCGGTAGGATCACGTCATGGCGCACGGCGGGAAAGAGCCGCTTGAGCATCCGGCCAATGCGCGCCTCGCCAAGCGCCCCGCGCATCCTGGGTCGCAGACGCTTGAAAGCGAGCAGGACCAGCAGTGCTGCAAACACCCACACGAGCAGCTCAAGCGCCACCCGCGCGATCGGGAATAAAAGCGTGTACAAATCCATCATACATGAAGCCCTTTCTGAACCTGTGGCGTAGCGTCTACGTCCATACCCACCCAGCCGCGCGTTAGAATATCGCCACATGGAAAACAGCACACTGTACTACGACCAGAATGCCAAGCAGTTCGTCGACGAAACGCTTCTCGTCGATATGACTCCGTTGTACGAGCATTTTCTGCCACTCATCCCAAGCGGCGGGCGGATTCTGGACGCCGGTTGCGGCTCTGGGCGTGATGCGCGAGCATTTCGTGACCTGGGCTATCGGGTCAGCGCATTCGATGCCTCTGCACGCATGGCCGAGATCGCCTCGCGACACCTCGGCAAGCCGGTCGAGGTGCGTCGGTTTCAGGGTCTCGACTGGCAGGACGACTTTGATGCCATCTGGGCCTGCGCCAGCCTGCTGCATGTCCCACTGGCAGAATTGGCCGACGCATTCTCGCGCTTGGCGAATGCGCTCAATCATACAGGCGTGCTCTACGCCTCGTTCAAATACGGGCGCTGTGAGCGTGAGCGCAATGGGCGGCGCTTCACCAACCTCGACGAGACGGGTCTCGCGCAATTGCTTGAGCAGGTGAGCGCACTGAGCATCCAGAAAACCTGGACAACGGGCGATCTACGCCCGGGACGCGAAGCAGAACGCTGGCTCAACACACTGCTGCGCAAATCCGCTTGATCCATAACCTGACAATGAGTGGCGCGCGTGATCCCTTCCTGCCACGCCTGCTTGATACCATTCATCGCGCCAAGGAGATCGATTTCGCCACCTCCTTTATCAACAGCAGCGGACTCGCCCTACTCTCTATCCCGCGCTCGTCGACGTGGCAGAAGGACGCTTTCAGCAGATGGGTTCGCGAAGGTCTGCGGCAAGCGTCCTTCGGCTGAGACAGAAGATACTGCCCCCGATGACACGACACTTCAGAGGTGAACGCCCAATGTCCATCACTCGACGTATCTGCGGTCCAGAGCTGGTCGCGCTATTGCTCCTCATTCCATGCTTGGCTGCGGCCGAAACTCGGGCGGTCGATCCAGAGATCAACACCTACTACCATGGCGCCGATCCCAAGCGCTGGGAGGCCACCTTCGAGCGCGGCGGCCGAGAGGTCTTTGAACGGCACATCGAGATCCTGCAGGCACTCTCGATTCGTCCCGGAATGCGGATCGCCGATGTTGGGGCTGGGACCGGACTCTTCACGATGCGCTTTGCCGAGGCGGTCGGTCCGGCTGGAAAAGTCTACGCGGTGGATGTTTCGGAATCCTTCGTTGATTCGATCCGCCGTCGTGCACGAGCCGAAGGACTCACGAATGTGGTGCCGGTGATCAACCAGCAGAAAAGCGTCGAGTTGGCGCCCGCTAGCGTCGATCTCATTTTTCTCTCTGACACCTACCACCACTTTGAGTATCCGCACGCGATGCTCGCCTCCATCCGCGAAGCGCTGGCACCCGGTGGCGTGCTTGCGATCATCGACTACAGGCGCGAGCCGGGTGTCAGTCCAAGCTGGATCCTTGAGCATGTCCGGGCCGATCGCCGTACCGTCATCAGCGAAGTCACGCAAGCGGGGTTCGAGCTGGTGGATGAGCCGCTCAAGCTTCGTGAGAATTACTTCATTCGGTTTCGCAAACGTCATCTCTGATTAAGGGCATGGTACGTCCGCCAATTTCGTTACGGTCGCTGTTGCCTGATTGTTACCACTGGCTTGGCAAAGACTGAAACAGGTCGATGATGATCTCGGGCGAGAGAAACCAAAGGCCCAGATCACCCAGAAGCAGAACAATAAGGCGATTTCCACTATCATGGCATGGTCTCTGCGCCCCAGCGGCGCAGTCCATCATCCACACTACCGCTCCGACGCCTCATTGCCATGCCCAGAGTCGATACCAACCGCTTCTACCGTTACTCCCTTGAGAACTACGGCCACACGGCCAAGGGTGTGCAGTGGACTTCTGCCGATAGCCAGCTCGTGCGTTTCGAGGCGCTGCGGCGCTTTCTTCCGGACGATCTCTCAGCGCTGACCCTCGTCGACGCGGGTTGTGGGCTCGGGGATTTCTACCGCTTTCTCGACACCCGTGGAGAGCGCCCCAAACGCTATCTCGGTCTCGATGTGGTCGAGCCTATGGTCGAAGCGGCCCAAGTTCGCACCGGTTGCGAGATCCTGCTTCTGGATGTCCTGAGTGAAGCCCTGCCCCCGGCTGACTTCTACGTCTGCAGCGGGGCCATGAACACCCTGACCCGGGAAGAGACACAAGCGTTCATCGAGCGCTGTTTCATGGCCTCGACCGAGGGCTTCGTGTTCAATCTGCTGTTGGGACGCGACGCACCGCACAGCTACAATTTGTGCATGCCAGAGGAGGTTCGCGACTGGACGCGTCATCTCGAGGCCGAGATGGCAATCGCTGACGACTATCTTCCAGACGATTTCACGGTCGCCCTCATGCATCGGCGCTGAATGGGCGTTCAAAAGCCCCTGGGGTCTCGTCGCATGACGGCCAATGTCTGGAGCCAACTCTGCCCATGGCCCGTCTGATCATGCATGTGGATCTCGACGCCTTCTACGCGGCGCTTGAGCAGCGCGACCATCCCGAGTGGCGCGGTCGGCCGGTAGTGGTTGGTGCCGCGCCGGGCACACGCGGGGTGGTTGCGACCTGCTCCTACGAGGCGCGCCGCTTCGGGGTGCACTCGGCGATGCCGATCGCGTACGCTGCGCATGCCAACGGCCGAGGACGTTACGCTCTGATGAAAGATCACGCAACGGTCATGCGCCAAGCCAGTGGAACTTCGAGGCATTGAGCAATGGCTCACCGTCCCAGCGGTACGCCACCAGCTTGCCACCCTTGGCGACACTGTAATCGACACAGGCGACCGTCTCAGAGAGCAATTGCGGCAGGCCGGTAAGCCAGTAGTGGCCGACGAAGAGCGGCTTCTCTCGCCGTCATAGCCGAGGCGCGCATGCGTTGGGATCGGCCGTTCCGGTAACCTCTCCCGCTCCACGTCCGAGAGCATAGCGGCCTGGCGATAGGTCACAGCCGCGCGATCCCACCAGCGCACACGGACCCTGTCTAGAGCAGGCTGTCGATGACGTCGGCGAGCTGGCAGAAATAAAGAAAGATACTGGCCACATACACACCACCGTCACCGCTTGACCAAAGTCTCACGCACACCTTGCGCGACAGGCGCAACGGACTCAGTCACCGAAGACCCAGCGCAGCACGGCCGGCAGCACGAAGGCCGAGACCAGCGCCGCCAGCCCCATCGCCAGTGCCGAGAATGCACCGGCGAGGCCGCTGATCTGGAAGGCTCTGGCCGTGCCGATACCGTGGGCGCTCACACCCAGCGCCAGGCCCCGTGCGCGATCGTCACGCACACGCACCACCGCCAGCACAGCCGGGCCGATCACGGCACCGAGCACGCCGGTCAGAACGACCAAGGCGGCCGTCAGCGACGGCAGCCCGCCGACCTTTTCGGTGATGCCCATAGCCACCGGTGTCGTCACTGACTTGGGGGCCAGTGAGATCAGCGTCTGGCGCGAGGCGCCGAGCCAGTCGGCGATAAGGACGGCGCTGCTTGCCGAGACGACGGCGCCTGTCACGATCGACACCAGGATGGGGAGCCAGAGACGACGGATCAGATCCAGATGCCGGTAAAGCGGGATGGCCAGCGCCACGGTCGCCGGTCCCAGCATGAAATGGACGAACTGTGCGCCCTCGAAGTAGGTCTCGTAGCGGGTGCCCGTTAGGGTCAGGAGGCTGACCAGCACCAGGATCGCAAGCAAAACCGGATTGAGCAGGGCCTTGCGCCCGCTGCGTTGAAACAGCCAGTCCGCAGCCAGGTAGGCGAGCACCGTCAGCGTCAGGTGCAGAAGCGGGCTGGTCGAGAGATAGACCCAGATAGCGTCCAGGGCGCGATCGGACTCCATCGCTCAGCCGCCCGTCTGCCGCCGGCTGTCGAGCCAGCGGATCAGCCCGGTCATCACCAGCCCGGTGACCACGAGCGTCAGCAGTGTGCTCAGCACCAGAGCCACGGTGACCGCGACCCATTCCTCACGCAGCATCGCGATGTGCAGCATCACGCCAACACCGGCGGGCACAAAGAGCAGCGACAGATGGGCGAGCAAACCGTCGACGACGCGGTTGAGCCCTTCGGGCACGCCGCCTCGCAGGACAAGGCCCACGAAAAGCAGGGCCATACCGATGACCGGGCCGGGCACGGGCAGTCCGGTCCAGAGCACGAAGGCCTCACCGACAAGCTGGCAGACCAGCAGCAACGCAATGAACTCGAGAGCCATGGGGGTCTCCAGACGAGGATTGATGGATCATGCCAAGACCTTTGGGACACGATGATCCGCTGTCCGGGATACGAACGCGGCTCAAGCCGACTGAGATCTGATCCGACCTCTGCACCCGTTCAGCGCTCGTTTCCAGATGTTGGAAACCCCGGCTGGGATCAGATCTGCTGCATCTGTACTCGGAATACCGTGACAATGCCTTCTTTCAGTTCTGCGATCTGCCGCAGCCGTGAGCCTTATGACCGTGATGATTGAGCAACGGATGGAGTTGATCGACGCCGACGGCTCGGCGGACGAGTGGCGGCGGTGCTGGGCGCGCTGGCTGAACAGGATCGATGAGTGCAACCGGATGGCATCGCTCTCACGCGATATGCTAAGTGATTAAAATATGGTGGGCCGTGTAGGATTTGAACCTACGACCAAGGGATTATGAGTCCCCTGCTCTAACCGCTGAGCTAACGGCCCTGGAATGTGCGCCCTCCCTGGCGTGAAGAGAAGGTCAGTCAGTCGCTGTCGAGGAAGCTGCGCAGTTTATCCGAGCGGGTCGGATGGCGCAGCTTGCGCAGCGCCTTGGCCTCGATTTGGCGGATGCGCTCGCGCGTCACATCGAACTGCTTGCCAACCTCTTCGAGCGTATGGTCGGTGTTCATGTCGATGCCAAAGCGCATGCGCAGCACCTTGGCCTCGCGGGAGGTCAGGCTGGCGAGCATGTTCTGGGTTGCTTCACGCAGCCCCTCGGCAGTGGCGGAATCGACCGGCGAGGTGACGCCAGCGTCCTCAATGAAGTCGCCAAGATGGGAGTCTTCGTCGTCGCCGATCGGAGTCTCCATCGAGATGGGTTCCTTGGCGATTTTGAGCACCTTGCGGACTTTGTCTTCTGGCATATCCATGCGTATGGAAAGCTCTTCGGGCGTGGCCTCGCGGCCCATCTCCTGGATCATCTGGCGAGAGATGCGGTTGAGCTTGTTAATGGTCTCGATCATGTGCACCGGGATGCGGATGGTGCGTGCCTGGTCGGCGATCGAGCGGGTGATCGCCTGGCGAATCCACCACGTGGCATAGGTGGAGAATTTGTAGCCGCGACGGTACTCGAATTTATCGACCGCCTTCATCAGCCCGATGTTGCCCTCTTGGATGAGATCGAGAAACTGCAATCCTCGGTTGGTGTATTTCTTGGCGATGGAGATCACCAGCCGCAGGTTGGCCTCGACCATTTCCTTTTTGGCGCGCCGGGCCTTGGCCTCGCCGATGGACATCTTGCGATTGACGTCCTTGATTTCAGTGATAGTGAGGACGTTTTCCTTTTCCAATTCTTGGAGTTTGCGCTGCGCTCGGCGGATGTCGTTGGCGATCTCTGCCAGATGGGTCGCGTAAGGCTTACCGCTTTCGAGCTGCTGATCGAGCCATGCGGAATTGGTCTCGTTGTCGGGAAAAGTCTCGATGAATTTCTTACGCGGCATACCGGCCTGATCGATACACAGACTCATGATCAGGCGTTCCTGACGACGGATGCCTGCGATGGTCGTGCGCAGGATCGCGGCAAGCTCCTGGAACACGGGTGCGACCAGCTTAAATTGGAGAAAAATTTCCGAAACGGCCGCTATCGCGTCGCGTGAAGACGCGGCGTCGCGGCCATGCTCTTCGAGCGCCGACTTGAGGATCGCAAAACGCTCGCGCATGAGGTTGGCGCGACGGGCGGCATCCTCTGGATCCGGTCCGGTATCGATCTCTGCAGCGCTCTCGTCATCGTCGTCAGCGTTGTTGGCTTGCGCCCCCGTCTTAGCCGCCGCCGCTGGGCGTGGCGCTGGCGAGGGGATTGGCTGATCGTCGTCACCGTCGTTGAAGCCGGAGATAACGTCGGTCAGACGCATTTCTTGACGGTCCACACGGTCGAACAGCTCGATGAGTTTCTCAACCGAGCGTGGGTAAACGGACAAGGCTGAGAGCACCTGATTGAGTCCGGCTTCGATCCGCTTGGCGATGACCAGCTCGCCTTCGCGTGTCAGTAGCTCGACAGTTCCCATCTCGCGCATGTACATGCGCACTGGATCGGTGGTGCGGCCGAACTCACTATCGACTGTAGCTAACGCGGCGGCGGCGGCCTCGGCGGTATCGTCGTCCGACACGGCGGTGTCGCTCAGCGTCCGGTCGACGACATCCGGGGCAGTCTCCTGAACTATGATCCCCATGTCGTTGATCATTCTCACGATATCTTCGATTTGATCAGTCTCGACAATGCCGGGCGGGAGGTGGTCGTTGACCTCGGAATAGGTCAGATAGCCTTGCTCTTTGCCCTTGGCGATCAGTTGCTTCAGTTGAGACTGCTGCTGTTCTTGATCCATGAGGTACCTTAAAAATCTGAGTGCTGCGAAAAAGGCAGTTTAGAAACACAGCTAGACATTATAACATAAAAATATTTTTATGTCTCTTAGGGGGTGTCCTAGCGATGCAGTGCGCGGCGTGCGACAGCTAGTCAATCGCCTGCGTTCTCGGGCGGTCTGATCTAGCAGACAGCACTATAGATAGTCGAACTTGCGGAAAACTCCAGTACGATTACCGCTTCAGTGTAGTTTATCGCGGGGTATTCGGGCTGCTTGGGTCTGTGCTTTGAGACGCGCGCGCTCCTCGGCCGACCACTGTGTGGTGCTCGACTGATTGAATGGGAGTCGCCGCTCGATTTTGCAGGTCTCCTCGCTGATCCGATTTAAAGCGCCGACAAACACTGCGACTAAGTGCTCTTCGGCGATGTCCTGCAGGAACGGATCAACGCTGATGCGCTGCAAATATCTAAAGTGGGGATGTTCACGCCAGCGTTCCAGCACAGCCGCTTTATTCATCCCTGGGCGATCGATCAGCATATCCAGCAATTGCCCGAGCACATCGACGCCCGGATTGGTCGAGCGACGCCATGCGTCATCGCACGCGCCAGTGTGCGCGGCCAGATGCGGGTTGTCGAGCAGTAGCGCAATCGCCTGCGCGATTAGGCTAAGCCGCACGGGCAACGCCGCGCGGGTGCTCCGGCGGGTGTCGCGCACGGGCCGTGGTGTCGGTAAGCCCGTCAGATCGGCGATACGCTTGAGCACCAGATCGCGATAGATGCCTTGGGGCAGTTGTGCGACTAACGGTTGAGCAAGATTGGCAAGGCGGGCGCGCCCGTCCATGCTGGTCATATCCACCTGTTGCTCGAGATGCTCAAACAGGAGCGTTGACAGCGGCTGTGCTTCATCGAGCCGTGCGGTAAAACCCTCTGGACCGAGGCGCCGTACCAGGGTGTCTGGGTCCTCGCCCTCGGGCAAGAAGTGAAACCGGATCGATTGCTGCCCAGTTGCCAGGGGCAGCGCGGTCACCAGCGCCTTCCAGGCCGCATCGCGACCCGCCCGATCGCCATCGAAGCAGAACACCAGCTCAGGGGTGGTGCGCAACAATTGCTGGAGATGATCCTGAGTCGTGGCCGTCCCAAGTGTGGCGACCGCATTGGTGATACCGAACTGCGCCAGCGCGATCACGTCCATGTAGCCTTCGACGACGATAATGGATGCGATCTTGCGGTTGCTCTGCTGCACTTCAAACAGGCCGTAGAGTTCGCGCCCCTTGTGAAAGAGCGGGGTCTCCGGCGAATTGAGATATTTCGGCTTGCCGTCGCCGAGGAGGCGTCCGCCAAAGCCGATCACCCGTCCCCGCCGGTCGCGAATCGGAAACATGATTCGGTCGCGAAAACGGTCATAGCGGCGAGCGTCCTGCTCGGCGATCAGACCGCAGGTCATGAGCTTGGCCTGCTCGGCGCCGCCGCAACCCAAGCGCCCGAGCAGAAAGTCCCCGCTCGGCGCGAAGCCGAGATCGAAACGGGCCGCGATCGTGCCGCTCAGACCGCGGTCCTTGAGGTATTGCACCGCCCTTGCGGCCTGTGGATGATCGCGTAACTGCTGACGATACAGTGCGCTGGCCTGCTCCATCAGGCGCAGGAGCGGGGCTGGATCTGGACCCGTGCGGACCGGCGCACCCTGATCGGGAATCTCCAGCCCGATGCGTTGGGCGAGTTCCTCAATCGCCTCGGGAAAGGCGAGATGATCGTGTTCCATGAGGAAGCCGATCGCCGTGCCATGAGCGCCGCAGCCAAAGCAGTAGTAGAACTGCTTATCGGCGCTGACGGTGAAAGACGGCGTCTTCTCTTCGTGAAACGGACAGCGGGCCTGATAATCTTTGCCCGCCTTGCGCAGTTGGATGCGCGTGCTGATCAGATCGACGATGTCGGTGCGCGCCAACAGATCGTCGATGAATTGCTGGGGGATTTTGCCTGCCATGCGGCGCAGATGCGAGCAGCCTCAGCGCAACCGTTCAGCTTCCAAGACGCTCTTTGACCCGCGCGCTGACCGCGCCCATATCGGCACGGCCTTGGATTTGGGGGCGCAGCACGGCCATGACCTTGCCCATACCGCTGATCGCTGCGGCGCCCGAGTTGGCAATTGCCTGATCAATCAGCGCAGTGACTTCTGACTCGGTCAGGGCAGCGGGCAGATATGCCTGAATGATGTCGATCTCCGCGCGCTCAACATCGGCCAGGTCTGTGCGATCGGCGGCATCGTACTGGGTGATGGAGTCGCGACGCTGTTTGAGCATCTTATCGAGCACGGCCAGCACTTGCGCATCGTCGAGCTCGATGCGCTCATCGATCTCGCGCTGCTTGACAGCGGCACGGATCAGCCGGATGACCCCGAGCCTGGTCTTCTCGCCCGCCTTCATCGCGGACTTCATGTCGTTTTGGAGCTGCTGCTTGAGCATGACGAAGCGCTTCTCGATAGGGTTTTATATCAGGATATTACGGCTTTTATCTCGATTTTCCCAAAGCTCTTGGCCGTTCGCTCGGGCCTCAGGAAGCCGGGGATTCCCGACTCTCCCCCAGAGCGCGATCAGTATGGGCGTTCCCAGCGACGGGCCTCGCGTTGCAGCTTCTTCTGGTAGCGCTTGACGGCAGCGGCTTTCTTGCGCTTGCGCTCGGAGGTGGGCTTCTCGTAGAACTCACGACGGCGGACCTCGGCAAGCACACCTGCTTTTTCACAGGACCGCTTGAAACGTCGCATGGCGACTTCGAATGGCTCATTTTCTTTGACGCGAACGCTGGGCATAGAAAGTCCCTTGTGATCTCCGATTGAGTTAATGGAGGATAAAAAAGATTACGGAGTATACCGTGAAATTTTCGCTGTGAATATTCCTTCTTACAGCGAAAGGGAATTATGATCCCAACTTCTCAGCGTTCGGAGCGAGTCATGCGTGTACTGGGTATCGAAACATCGTGCGACGAAACGGGCGTCGCCATCTTCGACGAGGCTCGCGGCCTCTTGGCGCATGCCGTTTATAGTCAGGTGGCAATTCACGCCGAATATGGGGGTGTGGTCCCCGAGTTGGCCTCACGCGATCACATTCGCAAGACTGTACCGCTGATTCGCCAGGTGCTCGATGAGGCCGGACTCGCGCCGGACTCCATTGATGGCGTCGCTTACACGGCCGGACCCGGCCTGGTCGGCGCACTGCTGGTCGGTGCCGCTGTCGGGCGCAGCCTGGCCTGGAGCTGGCGGGTGCCCGCCATCGGCGTCCATCATATGGAAGGCCACCTGCTGGCGCCACTGCTTGAGCAGCCAGCGCCCGAGCTGCCATTCGTTGCCTTGCTGGTCTCGGGCGGTCACACCCAGCTCGTTGATGTCACCGGGATCGGATGTTATCGCATGCTGGGCGAATCGCTCGATGACGCCGCCGGGGAGGCCTTCGATAAAACCGCCAAGATTCTTGGCCTGCCCTACCCTGGCGGCCCCGAGCTTGCCAAGCTGGCCGAGTTGGGCGCCCCTGGGCGCTATCGCTTCCCTCGCCCGATGACCGATCGGCCTGGGCTGGACTTTAGCTTCAGCGGACTCAAAACGTTTGCGCTCAACACCCTGAGAGCCGAGCTGGCAATCAGCGAGGATCAGGCGCAAACACGCGCCGACATCGCTCGCGCCTTTGAGGATGCCGTGGTCGAGACACTGGTCATCAAGTGTCGCCGTGCGCTGCGTGAGACTGGCCGGGAACGCCTGATTCTGGCGGGCGGGGTGAGTGCGAATCGGCGCTTGCGCGAGCGCATGAGCCAGGCAATCGCGGCCGAAGGCGGCGCGACATTCTATCCCAGACCCTCGTTTTGCACCGACAACGGCGCCATGATTGCGTTTGCCGGCTGCCAGCGTCTGCGTGCCGGACAGCGCGAGCCGCTGGCCTTCAAGACCCGTGCACGCTGGCCGATGGATGAGCTGGCAGCGCTCTGAGCCTTACGACGCACCGGCGATGCGCGCTCCACTCATTTTTTATCCGTCATAATTGGCAGAGTCAAATGGAATACCGCGCCCGTGCTGGACGACGGCTCGGCCCAGAGACGTCCGCCATGCGCCTCGGCAATCGCTCGACTGATGGGCAGCCCCAACCCCAGGCCCGAGTCATTGATGGACTCGAAGATGTCGAAGATCGTCTCATGGCGTCCCGGCGGCAGTCCCGGACCAGTATCGCGGACGATCACCTCGATCTCATTAGACCCGCGCACCACCTCCAGAGATACATCGCGCTGCGCACAATCGCCCACATCGATCGCCTGGATAGCATTGCAGATCACATTGACCAGGATTTGTTCGATCTGCACCGGATCGCCCTGTATCGGGGGGATGTGCTCCGGCGCATGGAGCTGGAGTTCTACCCGGTGATCCGCAGCAAACCAAAGCACCAGCTCGAAGGCACGCTTGAGCACCTGTTCGAGCGCAATTGGCACCTTATTCATCGCACGGCCACGCAAGAAGGCCCGCAGACGTTCCATGATGTCTCCGGCGCGGCGCACCTGAGCGTCGATGCGGTGAAGCACATCCACCAAGCGTTTAGGGTCGGCCGCAGGCCCTTCGGCCAACTGCTTGGCCGCGCTGCAATAGAAACTGGCGGAACTCAATGGTTGCAGTAGCTCATGAATGAGCGAAGATGCCAGGATGCCCACCGCGTTCAACCGGTCGACCCGCGCGAGCGCACCACGGGCGCGCCGTGCTTGTTCTTCGCCAATATGGCGTTCGGTGATGTCCAGGTAGGCGACCACGGCCCCTTTCGACGGGCCTTCCAGCGACAACACCCGCATCAGAAACCAGCGCCTGCCGCGCACCGTATCGCAGGCATGCTCAATGCTGAAGTCGCTGCGCTTGCGCTCGATGACATCCTCGATCCCGCGCGCCGCGACCAGGACCCCCCGACTCGGGCGCTCACCCCTCCAGCGGCAGGCGGCGATGGCGTTCAGCCCGAGTGCTTCGCGCAAGTCATCGGACGCATTCTGCTCATCGGAGCGTGTGCGCCAAGCCCGGTTAGCGGTGAGAATGCGCCCATCTTGATCGAGCACCGCGATTTGCGCAGGCAGCGCATCAAGGACTGACTCACGCAGCCGATCGTCGGCAAGACGCTGCTGCTCGAGCTCATGCTCGCTGGTAATGTCAAACAAGACGGTGAGGCATTCGGGCCCGAGCAAGCCATCGCGCTGGATCGAGCAGAGTCGAAAGACGCGCGCCCGAGCGGTTTCGCACAAATGTACGAAGAGCACGCATACCGTTGGCGCAGTGGCGGGTGTATCAAAAACGGCGTCAAGATGCGCGTAGAAATCGCTGATCTGCGCGCCGCTCACGATACGCTCGAACGCGCACCCCACGAGCTGTGTGCGCGGCTGACCGAGCAGACTCGCCGCGGTGAGATTGGTGGTTTGAATCACCCCGTCGCGATCGAGTACCACATAGCCGACCGGGGCATCGTAGAACAGCCGTGCATAGTGATCGCGCGAGACCTCCAGGGCGTGCTGCGTATCACGCAGTAGTCGGCCCTGGAGTTCGAGTTCGATGGCGTGGGTTTGGAGCGTAAGCGCCAGAGCGCGCTGCGCATCGTTGGCCGAGCGTGCGGCATCAAGGGCGGCGGTGAGATTCTCAAGCCGCGCCTGAAGCGTCGCTGCGTTGAGCGCCTGCAAGCCGGTTAGCCGTGAAGCATCCCCGTCTGAACCGGGTGATTGGACCGCCTCGCGCTGGTAGGTCATGCCAGGCTCCTGCGCTCTAGCGTCGCAGTGTGCGACTTTGGCGCTCAGAAGAACGCTATTGCTCCTTGTGAGTCAAGCGTTCTTCGCGACCCGCCAGCAGATTGCGGATGTTGCTGCGGTGGCGCCAGATGAGCAGGCCGGTGATGATGAGCTGCATCCCGATCAGCACCTTCTCGGGCCAGAACAGCCAGACGAACAGAGGCGCCAGCGCCATGGAGATCAACCCCGACAGTGAGGAGATCTTGAGCGCCTTTGCAACGAACAGCCACACGGCCGCCACACACAGCCCGATGGGCCAATAGAGACCGAACTGGACCCCGAGCGCGGTCGCCACACCTTTGCCGCCGCGAAAACCAAAGAACACCGGGTAGAGATGACCGATGAAGACCGCCAGACCGATCCCCGCCAGGGCGCCCGCTCCAACATCGAGCAGATGTCCGGCCAGCATTGGGATCAGACCCTTGAGGCTGTCGCCCAGCAGCGTGATGGCCGCAGGCTTTTTGCCGCCGATGCGCAACACGTTGGTCGCGCCCGGATTGTTGGAGCCTTCGGTGCGCGGGTCCGGCAGCCTCATCAGCCGGCAGACGATAATGGCGCTGGAGACAGACCCGAGCAGATAAGCGGCGACGATAAGTAACGTGGTCGTGATCATGGCTGGACATTGGACCCGCGAAGCCGCTCCAGGTCAAGATACGGCTGCGCGCTCAACTGTCCGACGACAGACCGCCGATACGCAGGAGCTGATCGACGAGCGCGCCGGTATCATCGCGCTCGTCAGCCCGTTCCGCCGGGGTCCAGGAGTAATCCACTTCAAGCCGATAGGAGCCGAGGAAACTGTGCGGACTGCTCCCGCCCCAGTCCTGCGGCGAGAGCATGGAGAAAAAGGAACGCCCGTCGGCGCGCTGATAAAGATGATAAGTCTTGCCCGGCACACGCTTGAAGGCGCATTCGGCCCGCGTCAGAACCTGCTCGTCCCGGGCGGTGTCCAGGACTTTGCGCGCCTCATCCTGGAGCAGACGGATCTGGTCTGCGATGACGCGCAGTTTCGCCCCAGTGCGGGCGCTCAGCATGAGTTCGGCTTTGGCGACCTCGGCGGCCAGTTCTCCGGTATCGAACGATGGCGCCAGCCGGCTGACCGGATAGGGCGAGCTGCGTGCATCGCCTTGATGAAGTATGGCTTTCTTGTCGTCGGTCATCCGCGGCTACTCATGTTGATGTATCAGGATATTGAACCCGCGCGCTCTGCTTCTCGGCGCGGGCATGAACTGGATTTCTGGATCACTTGATCGAGCCTTCCACAACCGCGCACCACCAAGGGGGCTGCATGCGCCATCAAGTTCCAAAATCTGAACCAGCCGACTCCGACACCGAGGCAGCGATCAGTCGCGAGTTGCTGGCGCGGGTTCGCGCAGCGATCACACAATCCGACGGGTTGCTGCCCTTCGACCGTTTCATGGAGCTGGCGCTCTATGCGCCGGGGCTAGGCTACTACGTCGCAGGCGCGCAAAAGTTCGGACCATCGGGTGATTTCGTCACGGCGCCCGAGATCTCGCCGCTGTTCGGTCGCTGTCTGGCCGCACAGTGCGCCGAGGCGCTGGAGCGGCTCGGCGGCGGCGATGTCTTCGAGATCGGCGCTGGGAGCGGTGCGCTGGCGACGCACATCCTCGCACAACTCGAGGCCATCGACAGCCTGCCCGAGCGTTACCGAATTCTCGAACCCAGTCCCGATCTCCAGGAGCGCCAGCGCGTCCGTCTTCGCGCGGCGCTCCCAAAGCTCGTCGAGCGCTGCGAGTGGCTGAGTGATTTTCCACAGCACTTCCGTGGCGTGGTCGTCGCCAACGAGGTGCTCGACGCCATGCCGGTGCATCGCTTTCGGATCGGCGAGCATGGCGAGATCCTTGAGGTCTTCGTGACCAATCAGGCTGGCTCACTGGCCGAGATCGCGGCAACGCCCCGCTCGCCGGGTCTGTCTGAGGCCGTGGGATCGCTGATCGCCAGCGGATTCGCCCAGATGCCCGGCTATGGCTCGGAGATTAATCTGCGCCTGGCGCCCTGGTTGGCGGGACTCGCCGAGTCACTGTCCGCCGGGCTGGTGCTGCTCGTCGATTATGGCTATCCACGGGCCGCCTATTATCAGCCCGATCGCGGCATGGGTACGTTGATGTGTCATCGTCGCCATCAAGCCAACGACCAGCCCTACCGCGACCTCGGCCTGCAAGACATCACCGCCCATGTCGATTTCACGGCCGTCGCCGAAGCCGCGCTCGAGGCTGGTCTCACACTCGATGGTTTCACCACCCAGGCGCAGTTTCTGATCGGTTGCGGAATCGACCAGCTCATGACGCATGGCGTGGATTCACTCGATCAGGCGTTGGGCGCCAAACAGCTCCTGCTGCCGAGCGCGATGGGCGAGCGGTTTAAGGTCATCGGGCTGAGCAAAGGTATCTCTGGACCCTGGCGTGGCTTTTTGGTCAGGGATCTGAGCGATCGACTCTGACCCTCAACGGTCCAGTACCCGCGGTGGTGAGCTGGGCCTTCCAACCCAGTTGCGCAGCCGCCCGGCAAGCGCTCGCCAGGGCACGCGCATCGCCAGCAGGACCGCCAGAATCATCGCATTGATCAGCGGCTCGCGCAGATCGGCCTTCACCAGCCAGAGAAAATGCACCACCCCGAGCACCGCGATCAGATAGACGAGGCGGTGGAGCTGTTTCCAGCGTTTGCCCAGCCGCCGGATCCAGCCTCGTGTCGAGGTCACGGCCAGGGGAATCAACAGCACGAAGGCGGCGAATCCGACCATGATGTAGGGTCGCTTGACGATGTCTTCGAGGATCGCCGACCAGGCAAAAAACTGGTCGAGCCAAATATAGGTCGCAAAGTGCAGCAGGGCGTAGAAGAAGGCAAACAGCCCCAGCATACGCCGGAAACGGATCAGCCAGACCCACCCGGTCAGACGTCTCAGAGGCGTGACGGCAAGCGTGACGAGCAACAGACGCAAGGCCCAGTTGCCCGTCGTGTGCAAGAGCGTTTCTACCGGATTTGGACCGATGGCGCCGTCGACACCCTGCCAGACCAGCAGCCCAAGCGGCAGCAGACACAGCAGGAAGACCAGCGGCTTGCCGAAGCGCATGATGCGATCTGTTGTGGCGAATGGCATCAGAAATGTCTGCGCAGGTCCATGCCGCTGTAGAGGCTCGCGACCTGGTCCGCGTAGCCATTGAACGGCAGGGTTTCCTGCTTCCGGGCGAACCAGCCCTCGCCGATGACACGGTGCATCTTCTGGCTCCAGCGCGGATGATTGACCGCCGGGTTGACGTTGGCGTAGAAGCCGTACTCATCCGGCTGCAGCATGTTCCAGGTCGCCTCGGGTTCGCGCGCGGCGAAGCGAATGCGCACGATCGACTTGATGCTCTTGAAGCCGTATTTCCAGGGCACTACCAGCCGCAGTGGTGCGCCGTTCTGATTGGGCATGATCTCGCCGTAGAGTCCGGTCGCGAGGATGGCCAGCGGGTGCATGGCCTCATCCATACGCAACCCTTCGCGATAGGGCCAGTCGAGCACCGCGCGGCGCTGCCCCGGCATCTGCTCCGGGTCATAGAGCGTCTCGAAGGCGACATAGCGGGCGTTTGAGTTGGGCTTGAAGCGCTTGAGCAGATCGCCGAGCGGAAAACCGACCCAGGGCACGACCATGGACCAGGCCTCGACACAGCGCAGACGATAGATGCGCTCCTCCTGAGTGAATCCGCCAAGGATGTCTTCGATCCCGATCTCCCCAGGCGCATCGCACTCGCCGTCCACCACGACGCTCCAGGGGCGCGTCTTCAGGTGATGGGCATTGGCGGCAGGAGCGCTCTTGCCGCTACCGAGTTCGTAGAAATTGTTGTACTGCGTGATGTCTTCGAAGCTGGTCTGCTGCTCATCGGTGCTCAAGGGGCTGGGCTTGATGTTGGGTATCGTCTCGCCCGCCGAGACCCGGCCCGGCGACCCTAGCAAACCACCGGTCGCGATCAGACCGACACCGGCCGCTGATGCCTTAAGAAATTCACGCCGCCGCCGCCACAGCTCGGGCGGCGTGATCTCCGAGGATGCAATGTCTGATTGGTGGGTGATGCGCATACGGGGTCTCCTGGGGGTTCGACCGCTTTAGATGCGGTCGGTCCCTGTGAGTTCGACCCCGACGCGCAAGCACTGCTGTTTTTTCGTGATACCGCAGTGCGGCATCATGAACATATAATCCACCTTAACTTGTTGCCGCTAGCGCTTGATCTAAATCGGCGATAATGTCATCGATATGCTCGATTCCAATTGACAAGCGGACCAAGTCAGCAGACACGCCGGCGCGTGCGAGCTCCTCCGGTGAGAGCTGACGGTGTGTGGTGGTGGCCGGATGGCAGGCGAGCGTCTTGGAATCACCGATATTGACCAGGCGCACGGCGAGCTTGAGCGCATCGATAAATTGCGCCCCGGCCTCGCGTCCACCCTTGATGCCAAATGAGAGAATCGCGCTCGCCTTGGCCCCGTCCATATACTTTTGCACGAGCGGGTAGTCCGGGCTGTCGGGCAATCCAGCGTAGCGCACCCATTCGACCTTGGGATGGTCTTTGAGAAAGCCCGCCACGGCGACGGCATTCTCGCAGTGGCGGTCCATGCGCACATGCAGGGTCTCGATCCCCTGCAGGGTGAGGAAGCTGTTAAACGGCGAAATGGCTGCGCCCATGTTGCGCAGCGGCACCACGCGCGCCCGGGTGATATAGGCCGCCGCTCCGAGCGCCTCGGTATAGACCACGCCGTGATAAGAGGGGTCCGGTTCGTTGAGCATGGCGAAGCGTTCGGCATGCTCTGCCCAGGGAAACTTGCCCGAGTCCACCAGTGCTCCACCGAGGGTGGTGCCGTGACCGGCCATATACTTGGTCAGCGCGTGCACGACGATATCGCCCCCGTGCTCAAAGGGTCGACACAGATAGGGGCTGGGAACGGTGTTGTCGACGATGAGTGGAACGCCGTGCGCGTGTGCCATGTCGGCGATCGCCTGAATATCGGCGACGTTACCCGCTGGATTGCCGATCGACTCGCAGAACACAGCCTTGGTGTTCGCGTTGATCTGGGAGGCCATCCCATCGATATCGTTGGGCGCGGCGAAGCGCACCTCAATGCCGAGCCGTGGCAGGGTATGGGCGAATAGGTTGTAGCTGCCGCCATAGAGCGTCGAGACCGCGATCAGGTTGTCCCCAGTCTTTGCGATGGTGAAGATGGCGTTGGTCACCGCCGCCATGCCCGAGGCCAGCGCCAGCGCGCCGACTCCACCCTCCATGGCCGCGACGCGCTGCTCGAGCACATCACTGGTGGGATTCATCATGCGTGTATAGATGTTACCCGCCACCTTGAGGTCGAACAGATCGGCACCGTGCTGGGTATCATCGAAGGCATAACTGGTCGTCTGGTAGATGGGCGTGGCGACCGCCTTGGTTGTCGGGTCGGGCGCGAATCCGGCATGGATGGCCAGGGTCTCGATCTTCATAGACTCACTCCTCCGAGTGTTTGATCATCTTTGGTATTTTCTTGGTGTTTTGGAAACACGCATGTCCATTATGCCAATCTGACTGGTGTCGATTTCATCAACGCCATCTTGCATCGCGCGGATGTGCCCAATGCCAGCTTCTGGTGCGTCGAACTCGCCACTGTGACCATGGCGCTTGCCCACTTCTCCAGGGTGCGCAACGCGCTAGCCTCTCCTTCCTGCAAGGATACTCTGCGCTGGTCCGCCAAAAACAAAGAACCCGTCGTGGCGCAGGGTCACGACGGGCGGATATAGACCTTACAATCAGGTTTTTAGTCGATGGATTGGTAGTAGTCCATCAGGATTTGAGCGACTTCCGGTCGCGAGAACTCGGGCGGCGGCGCAATACCGTTGCCGAGCATCTCACGCACTTTGGTCCCGGACAGCAGTACGAAATCCTCTTTGGTGTGGTCCGGCGCCTCGCACATCATGACCACGCGATCGAGCTTCTTCGAGTAAGCGGTATGGTCGGCCTTGAAGATCTCGATCTGCAGCGCCCCCTCGGGCACGGCCTCGTCGAAGATGCTCTGGGCGTCGAAGGCGCCGTAGTAGTCACCGACGCCGGCGTGATCGCGACCGATGATGAAGTGCGTCGCGCCCATGTTTTGGCGAAAATAGGCGTGCAAAACGGCCTCGCGCGGCCCCGCGTAGAGCATGTCGAAGCCATAGCCGGTGACCATGGCACTGTTGGGCGCGAAATAAAGCTCGACCATCTTGCGGATCGCCGCATCGCGCACTGGGGCCGGAATATCGCCCGGCTTGAGCTTGCCGAGCAGCATATGGATCACCAGACCGTCGCAGTCGAGCCGATCCATGGCGATATGGCAGAGTTCTTCATGCGCCAGGTGCATGGGGTTGCGGGTCTGAAAAGCCACGATGCGCTTCCAGCCGCGCTCGGCGATCTCGTGGCGGATCTCCACTGCGGTGCGGAAGGTGTCGGGGAACTCGCTCTGGAAATACGAAAAGTTCAGAACCTGAATCGGTCCCGATACGGCAAACCGCCCTTGGCTGTTGAAGGCGGCAACGCCTGGGTGCTCGGGGTCTGTGGTGCGGTAGACCTGCTCGGTCATCAGCACCATCTGCGCCTCGGAGACCTCCTCGATGGCCTCCACGTCCATCACGGCCAGGATCGGGTTTCCATCCAGATTTGGATCGCGTAGCGCAATGCGTTTGGCATCCCTGATGGCGTCTGCATCTTCGAGCAGACAGAGGATCGGAACCGGAAAGAACCTCCCGTCGGTCATCCGCATGGTGTCGGCCACGCTCAGCGCATCCGCCAGGCTCATGAATCCCGACAGCGGGCTGAAGTAGCCCCCACCCATCATCACGGCGTTGCCCGCAGCTTGTGAGCTGATGAGGATCTGAGGGAGCGTTTGCGCCTCGCGCGTCAATGCCTGATGCTGCTCGGCAGCGTAGACGAATAAGGGCTTGAGGGCATCAGAACCCACGGGGTTGATCATCAATTTTTCCTCTGGGTTACATTGAGTGCACAGCAACGATCACGCAGACACCGGGATGAGATGAATTGTTGAAGTCGAAGTGTATCTACGCAGCCACATCACTTGCCCCACACGAGCGGCAGTGACACCCTATCGCTGCTCCATGTTCCGGAGATTTCCAGCGCAGGATCTACACTCATGCCGTATTTCGTGTACAAGATTTTACCGCCCCGCCTGCTCGAACACATCGCCACACTCGATCACTATCAGGACGCACGCGAGAAGGTACGCAGCCACCGTGCGAGCGAGCCGCGTGAGACTAATGTCGAGTATCGACTGATCTTTGCAAGACAGCAGGGCGAGGCCGAGAAGCTCCTCTCCATCCCGCGCGACGAACGCGTGATCGGAGAAGATTGATCACGCGGCCTCTCAGCGTGCGCTCATGATGAAGCTCGTCGGACGCTCGGCGCCATAAAACTTGAGCACCTTACGGACATAGGCTTGCGTCTCGGAGTATGGCGGGATCGATCTGCCGTACTTGAGCACCGCCCCCTCCCCGGCATTATAGCCAGCGACGGCCAGTTTTACGTCCTGATCGAATAGGTCTAGCAAAAAGCGCAGATAAGCCGATCCGCCGCGGATGTTGTCGGCCGGATCGAAGCTGTCGCGAACCCCATAGCGCGCAGCGGTTGCGGGCATGAGCTGCATAAGCCCCTGCGCCCCGGCGTGCGAGACCGCGCGATGATTGTATGCCGATTCTGCGCGAATCACGGCGTGCAGCAACGCGGGAGAAAGCCTATAGCGACGTGCATTGGCCGTCACCAGATGCTCGATATCCGCGCGCCGTTTCGAGGCCGAGCCGCTCAGCGGCGTTGATTTGCTCGAAATCACCCGCCCTTTTGCCGTAATAACCTTGTCGCTGCGATCCTGAATGAATGCTTGATTGCTCTTGCTCACAAGCTTTCGTGATTCACGCTGCCACTGCAGCTTGTAGCGATTCCCCTTCAATGGCGTATCAGTAAAATAGGATTTCCCCGAACCGTCCTTGTAATGGAAAACATCAGCATGCACAGGCAGCGTAGATGCGGCGTAAACGACCCCAACCGATAACGCAACCCTCAGTAGTCCATACATTGATTACCTTCCCCCCGGAATAGGCGAACATGCTTGATGATAGCGCAGTTCGCGCAGCGATGAAGTCTCAATTGACAGTGAGACTTTAAATTATTTAGCCAAAAAGCGAACTTAAAGTGCGTTAAAGTACAATTATCTTGTTTATGAAGATGTATTAAGATGATGTCTAAATACAATAATATATATTATTTACTTAAGAGTTCACATTAAGTCGATATTCGAAATGAGTTAAAAGAAAAATTAGGATTGCTTTATAGCGCCCCACGTTTATAATTGCACATTCTTGATGCTTGATACTGATTAGCGTCTCAAATGTACCGGGGGGAACATGAACCGACGTTACTTTCTAGGGCTTGCCCTATCGACAGCTGCCACGCCTGTGCTCGCGGGAACATCCTATAACCGCTTTGCCACCAATCGGTCTTATGACCGGCCGCGCGTGCTGTCTTTCTATCATCTGCACACTGAAGACCACATCGACGTCACCTATCGCATTGGCGATCAATATCAGCGTTCGGCGCTCCAGCGGCTGAATTACTTCTTCAGAGACTTCCGCACTGGTGACACGACCGCCATGGATCACCGGTTGTTTGATTTTCTCTACGATCTCAAAACCGCGCTCGGCGACTCCGATGCCCGCTTTCACGTCGTGAGCGGATATCGCTCGCCGGCGACCAACGCCAGACTCAGGCGCGCATCAAGTGGCGTAGCCAAGAAAAGCCTGCATCTGACAGGACAGGCCATCGACATTCGTCTCCCGGATTTATCGACACGGCGCGTACGCGATGCCGCGATCACGCTTGGCCGTGGTGGCGTCGGATATTATCGGCGCTCTGATTTCGTCCATCTCGACACCGGTAATGTCCGCAAATGGGGTGCCTGATCTAACAAGGGACGATATTTTCAAACGAAAAATCTAACAGGAAAAAGAACTTGGATCTGTGACCCAAGTTCTTTTTTGAGATCGGACCTCGCTTCTGCCTATAGCCATGTTTAGCTTGGTTGCCGCGCCAAGATGACGGAGCCGATATTGCCCGTAAAGAGTGCAAGGTTATCCGTTAGATGCCGGCGTCTCACTGACGCATGTCAACTCACTGTCAGTCCGCGTCGTATTTCGCGTGACGCAGCGACCCGGCCAGATGACCGAGGCCCGCTTCAGGCCTCAGCCGAGAATGCGAAAACTGGCGCTCAGATCACTCAGATCGACTTCGTTTAGCGCCATGCGCAGGCGCTGATTCAAAACCACCTCATCACGCAGCCGCACACGCGTCTCCATCGCCAACTCGGGCAGCAGGACGACAGCTCTGCGCTCCTCAAGGCTGACGACGATACCCTCGCCTTCCCACCCCGAGGCATTTCTGAGAAAGACGAGTTTCCAGTGCTGGTTGGAGAAACGCTCGCCTCGCCGCACGGCCAGCGAGGCCGCATCCGCTTCGCCAATGCGCTCAAGCACCTGTTGTTGATTGAGGAGATCGCGCCCGTCTAGCCAGGCGCGAAGCTGTTGGTGGACGAGCAGGTCCGAATAGCGTCGCATCGGACTGGTCACGCGCGTATAGAGCGGCAGGCCAAGGCCGGCGTGGATATCGGGTGTCAGCGAGAGCCTGGTCGGTTTGAAACAACGGCGTCTGGCATACATCGCCGCCAGATCGGTCGGCTCCTCGCCCGGCTCAGGCGCCATTTGAGTGGCGAAGGGGATGGGAATGTCATTGTCCAAACACAGCCGCGCCGCCGCCTCACCAGCCATCAGCATGGCATCCATCACCAGTTCGCGACTTTTGAGCCGGGGTAGCGGACGGATTAGCACCTGTCCATCCACGACTTTGATGCTGACCTCGGGCAACTCCAATCGACTGGCCCCACAAGCGATGCGACGCGCCTGAAACCGCTCGGTGAGCGCGCGCAGCGCACTGAAAAAGGCGTCATCCGAGGCCATCCGATCCTCGGCGCAGCCATAGGTCAGGCGCTCGACACGAATCCAGGTGCGCTGTACCTCGATATCAAACAACGCGCCGTCCGGCGCACAGCGAAACCCAAACGACAACGCTGGAGAGATCTCTTGCAGACCAAGTCCCAGGCGCTCGGTCACGCCCGCAGGAAGCATGCTGACAATGCCTTCTGGAAGATAGAGGCTCGCCCCGCGCGCGCGCGCCTCACGCTCGAGTTCGCTGTCTGGCGCTACAAGGGCGCTCACATCCGCGACGTGCACCCACATACGTTCACCGTCGAGACTCACGGCATCGTCCGGGTCGTCACTGCCTTCGTCATCAATGGCATAGGCGGGCAAATGCGTGAGATCGAGCCGATCTTCTTGGGGAAGGTCAGGGACCGTCAGATCAAGCGTGCCGGTCGGCGCGCCGCATCTGATGGGATGCGGGTTGTAGTCCTTGTCCCAGTGCCCGATCCGCACCAGGGCGCGATGGGCATGCTCGGGTGTCTGCTGATAGCCCAGCGCCGCGAGTATCCGGCTGTGCTCGGACTGCGCCAGAGCCAGACGCTCGATCTCGGCCAGCCGGTGCGTATCTTGTGGCGCGAGCCGCGCCGCGCTCATCCGCTCGAGAAAGTCTCGCCAATCCTGCTCGGCGGTCTCCCGTGCCGCACGCTCGGCCTGCTCGCGCTCGAACACCTCGCGACTGCGCGCCTGAATGCACGCGGGCGTCCCGCTAAACGCCAGCCCATCGGCAACGAGTTGCCAGGTGGTCCAGGCAGTCGCGGGGGTAAAATCATCGAAAGCGAGCTCGGTCAGATCTTTGAGGGTGGTCTCTTCGCCTTCTAGCAGCTCCCATGCCTCGTTCAGATCGCCTTGTTGGGCGCGCAGCTCAGCGAGGTCGCGCAACGGGCCTGGATGCAACAGCACAATATCCTTGGGCCGAACACGCTTGCGTTGTCCGCCGTTCAGCTCGATTTCGATCTTCTCTCCCAGGCTCACGACCCGCGCCGCGCGGGATTTGTAGAGCACCAGGCTGTCGAGTGACGGCATTGCTTGATAGGTCTGCAAAGTGATGTGATCTCCCAGTCGCTACAGTAGGTCAGCGCGTTTAGCCGCTGACTGGATCAAGGCTATTGAAGGAAGCGCGCATTTGGCGAAACCATCCCCAATATGAATGTATCGCAGGCGATTGCTCACAAAGGCGGCCCGCTGGCCTCAACCGTTTTCGAGGTTTTCCACATGATGACTGAATGGCGCGATTTCCTCATCACCCAGGGTGCCCGTGTCGATGCGCATGGGCACATCGCTTTTCCCGAGCCGCAATCCTCGTCTGAATGCCACATCTTCGACCTCTCGCAGCTCGGTCTCATCGCCGTTGACGGAGCGGACGCCAAGACATTACTCCAGGGGCAGCTCACCAGCGATTTGCGTGAAATCTCCGAGACCTACACCCAGATCGGCGGGCTTTGCAACCAGAAGGGTCGGATACTAGCTCTGTTGCGGATCTTCCAGCTTGGCGACACAGTCTATCTGCAAACCCCGGTCGAGCGGCTGGCGAAGGTGCTTGAGCGTTTGAGGATCTTCGTGCTGCGCAGCAAGGTCAGTCTCGAAGACGCCAGCGACACCTTGATCCGTATCGGTCTTGCCGGAGACCGCGCGCCCGATCTTCTGGCCGATCAGGGGCTCACGCCACCCGAGCAGGACAACGTGCTGTCGGTGCATGGCGATCTGGCCGTCATGCGTCTCTCGGCTCCGGTGCCACGTTTTGAGATTTTGGGTCCGCTTGCGGCGATGACCGCTCTCTGGACGGCGCTCAGTCGAGATGCCACCCCCGCAAACCCCCCGGGCTGGACGCTGCTCGACATCCAGGCGGGTCTTCCCAACGTCTACGATGCAACAGCCGAGGCGTTCATCCCGCAGATGACCAATCTACACCTCATTCATGGTGTGAGCTTTCACAAAGGCTGCTATACGGGTCAGGAAGTGGTCGCGCGCATGCAGTTTCTGGGTAAGCTCAAGCGTCGCATGTATCTTGCCGAGGTCGATGCCGACATCGTCGCCCCCCAGCCGGGCGATGAACTCTTCACATCGCAGAGCACGTCCCAGCAGGCCAGTGGACGTGTCGTCGATGCAGCCCCGCTCCCCGACGGGCGCTATGCCCTGCTCGTCGTCGCCGAGATTGCCGCGGTCGACGGCGGCGAGTTCCGGCTCGGAGAACATGGCCCCGCGCTCAGTCTGCGCGAGCCGCCCTACGGCTTCCCAGCCGCCGAGGTCTAAGCGGGCGAGCGTATCGTCCCTGACCGTCCGTCAGATCAGGTCGCTGCTTCCGGGCGCATGTGCGGGAACAACAGCACATCGCGGATCGAGGCCGAATCGGTCAGCAGCATCACCAGCCGGTCGATCCCAATGCCCTCGCCCGCCGTGGGCGGCATCCCGTGCTCCAGGGCGCGGATGTAGTCGGTATCGAAGTACATGGCTTCCTGATCGCCGGCGTCTTTCTGCGCAACCTGATGACGGAAGCGCTCGGCCTGATCTTCGGCGTCGTTCAGCTCGGAGAAACCGTTGGCGATCTCGCGCCCACCGACGAAAAACTCGAAGCGATCCGTGACGAAAGGATCGTCGTCATTGCGTCGCGCCAGCGGTGAGACCTCGGTGGGATACTGGGTGATGAAGGTCGGCTCCATGAGCTGGGACTCAACCGTCTGCTCGAACACCTCGATCTGGATTTTCCCCAGGCCCCAGGACGATTGAAGCTTGATTCCGAGCCGCTCGGCCAGCGCCCTAGCGCGCGCGATGTCGTCAACATCCGCCGGCTCCAGCTCGGGGTTGTACTTGAGGATCGCCTCGCGCACGCTCATCCGCGCAAAAGGCTGGCCGAAATCGTAGGTCGCGTCCTGATAAACGATCTGCGTCCGACCCAGGACGGCGAGCGTCATGTTGCGGATCATGTCCTCGGTGAGGTCCATCAGGTCACGATAATCCGCGTAGGCTTCATAGAACTCGAGCATGGTGAACTCGGGGTTGTGTCGTGTCGAAAGCCCTTCGTTGCGGAAGTTACGGTTGATTTCGTAGACTTTCTCCATGCCACCGACCACCAGCCGTTTGAGGAAAAGCTCCGGTGCAATACGCAGGAACAGCTGCATGTCGAGCGCGTTGTGGTGGGTCACGAAGGGCCGGGCGACGGCGCCGCCGGGAATCACCTGCATCATCGGCGTCTCGACCTCCAGATAGCCGCGTGCGTTGAGATAGTCGCGGATGAACTGAATGACCGCTATACGCACACGGAAGGTCTCGCGTGTGGCCTCGTTCATGATCAGGTCGAGATAGCGTTGGCGGTAACGGCTCTCCATGTCCGTGAGCCCGTGGAACTTCTCCGGCAGCGGTCGCAGCGCCTTGGTCAGCAGACGCAGACTCTCACAGCGGATGGACAACTCGCCGGTCTTGGTGCGAAAAAGCACGCCCTCTGCGCCCAGGATATCGCCCAGATCCAGATCGCGCTTGAAGCTGGCGTAGGCCTCCTCGCCGATCAGATCGCGCTGTACAAACAGTTGCATGCGCCCAGACATATCCTGGATATGCGCGAAGCTCGCCTTGCCCATGACCCGCCGCGTCATCAGTCGACCGGCGACCTTCACACGCTGTGCGCGCGTTTCCAGGCTTTCGGCATCCAGTTCGCCGTACTCGACATGCAGCTCGTGCGCGATCACATCGCGGCGAAAATCATTGGGAAAGGCGTTACCCTGCGCGCGCAACAGCGCCAGCTTCTCGCGGCGCTGCGCGATCAGCTTGTTGTCATCTGCGGCGTCGGTGTGGGTCGGTCGCTCGTCTTGCTGGGTCATTATTTAAGGATCTCTGGGCCTTAGAGGCCACTCTTGAGGCTGGCTTCGATGAAGGGGTCGAGATCGCCGTCCAGCACCGATTGGGTGTTGCCAATCTCAACTCCGGTGCGCAGGTCCTTGATCCGTGACTGATCGAGCACATAGGAGCGGATCTGGCTGCCCCAGCCGATGTCGGATTTGGTGTCTTCGAGCGCCTGTTGACTGGCCTGACGCTTCTGCATCTCCAGCTCATAGAGCTTGGCCTTGAGCTGCTTCATGGCCTGATCCTTGTTCTTGTGCTGGGAGCGGTCGTTCTGGCACTGAGTCACGGTTGCAGTCGGCAGGTGCGTGATCCGCACGGCTGACTCGGTGCGGTTGACGTGCTGACCACCGGCGCCGCTGGCCCGATAGACGTCGATGCGCAGATCGGCTGGATTGATGTCGACCTGAATGCTGTCATCGATCTCCGGGGCCACGAAAACCGAGGCGAACGAGGTGTGGCGGCGATTGCCGGAGTCGAACGGGGACTTCCTCACCAGACGGTGAACGCCAGTTTCGGTGCGCAACCAGCCGAAGGCATAATCGCCCTCGAACTTGATGGTCGCCGACTTGACCCCCGCCACATCGCCTGCGGAGACTTCCATCAGCTCGGTCTTGAATCCGCGTCGCTCGCCCCAGCGTAGGAACATGCGCAGCAACATCTCAGCCCAATCCTGCGCCTCGGTTCCGCCGGAGCCTGCCTGAATGTCGACAAAGGCGTTGTTGGCATCCATCTCGCCCGCAAACATCCGGTGGAACTCAAGCTCGCTGACGCGTCGCTCGTGCTCGACCAGATCGTCGCTCAACGAGGCCATGGTCGCCTCGTCGTTTTCTTCAGAGGCCAGGGCGAGCAGCTCATCGGCATCCGTGAGCGCCGCAGTCAGCTCATCGACCGTTACTACGATTCCTTCGAGCATCGAGCGCTCGCGACCAAGGGCTTGGGCGCGACTCGGATCGTTCCAGATTGCCGGATCTTCTAGCTCGCGTAAAACCTCGGTCAAACGCTCTTTGCGTTCGGCGTAGTCAAAGATACCCCCTGAGAGACTCCAAGCGTCCCTGCAGGTCGTTGATTTGGTGAGCGATGGGATTGATTTCGAACATAGCTTGTTCCACCCGAGGAAACCGGGAATTATAGACTTGGTTCGCGCGCGGGCGCCACATCCATCGGGCCTCGCGGGTATGCATACTGTGCGCTAAATCTTCTCGACAGGATGAACAGGACTTCTCAGGATTTTGTTTTAAATCATATCAATCCCGAATATCCAATATGAACACTGAATTTTGGCTAGAGCGCTGGCATCGCCGTGAAATCGGTTTTCATCTCGACGAGATCAACACGCATCTGCAAGAACACTGGCCACGGCTCGGGTTGCAACCGGGCACGCGGGTCTTCGTGCCGCTGTGCGGCAAGACGCTCGATCTCATCTGGCTGGTCAGCCAGGGGTTCCAGGTTTTTGGGGTCGAGCTCAGCGAGATTGCCGTACAAGCATTCTTCGAGGAGCACGAGCTGACACCTGAGATCAGCGAGATGCCGCCGTTTCGCCGCTATCAGGTCGGTGAGCTCACCGTCCTGTGCGGCGACTATTTCGCGCTCGAACCTCATCACACCGAGGACGTCGGAGCCATCTTCGACCGTGCCTCGCTAATCGCTCTGCCGCCGGACATGCGCGGCAGCTATGCCGCACAGTTGAAGCGGCTCTTTGCGCGCCCCCGCGATACCCTGCTGATCACCTTGAACTACGATCAGACAAAAATGAGCGGACCACCCTTCGCGGTGGGGACCGGCGAGGTCGCGCGGTTGTTTGGCGGCACCCACCGTATCGAGGAGCTGGCGGCATTCGATGCGCTGGACGACTCGCCGAATTTCCGGCGTCGTGGTCTGACCGCCCTTCTGGAGCAGGTCTACGCGCTGCGCCCGCGCGATTGAGCACCCAGTCAGCCCCTCCAGAACTGCTCAAGCGTCTCGGCCGTGTCCTCAAGCTTCTCCCAATGGGGCAGCCCTTTGTGGGGCGCCAAGCTGATCCTGTGCCAGCTCGGATGCTCGACGACGAAGGGCTCGAGCTGCTCGAAGGTGACGAAAGGGTCCTGGTCCGCGATGACCAGTGCGCGCAGCTCCCCCAGCTTGGCATAGAGCTGATTGAGTGCATCGGGGGTAAACAGACGGGTCGAGAGAAACGTCAGCGGTGCATGCCTGGCGCCCGGCTGATGAGAGGTCGCATAGGCATAGTCGATCATCTCCCGCGGAACCTCGCCGACGCAGCACAGACCCAGGAAATAGGCGATGCTGCGGCGTGTGGCGACCAGATCGTAGAGCCATTGGCTCAGGAAGGGCAGATTAAGCACTCGGATGGCCGTTGCGGCCACGCCCGGACTCGGCAGGCTCTGGGCGCCAAATCCCGTAGGCGAAATGAGCACCAGAGAGGCGACCTGTCCCGGTGCGAGCAGGGCCGCCCGAGCGGCGAACTCGCAGCTCAATGACAGCACGACCAGATCAGCGGGTTCGACGACGATGCGGCTGAGGAAATCCGCGATCGCACGGCCATAAAGCTCTGGGGAATAGTCTCTGGCACTGCGATCGGAGTGACCGAAACCAGGCAGATCCAGACTGTAGACTGGGCGGCGACCGCGATAGCGATCGCACAGCGGACGCATCTCGAAGCTGCTGGCTGCAGCATTGATGCTGTGGATGAGCACGAGCGGCCTGCCGCTGACAGAGTCATCGACGTAATAGGCCAAACGAACACCATCGTCTGTAAAAAAGTCCTTGCGTGTCGCCGTCAAGGCCTCAGGCAAGGGTGTGTTGTGCCGAGTCACTGCGCTAAAGACCTCTAACTGCTGATACGACTGGTCGCATGGCGATGGACCGGTCCTGATAAATTAAGTTGATACGCCCGCGTCATCGACACGCTATTGAAGATCTTCGATGAACTTCGGCTTTTCGATCGCGTAGCCCTGAGCATAGTCGACGCCGATCGTCCTCAGTAACTCCAGAATTTCCTGATTCTCGACGTATTCGGCAATCGTCTTCTTGCCCATGAAGTGGGCGATTTCGTTAAAGGATTTGACGATCTCACGGTCATGCGGGCTCATCAGGATGTCCTTGACGAAAGAGCCGTCGATCTTGACATAGTCGACCGGCAAGCGCTTGAGATAGCTATAAGAGGACATGCCGGCACCGAAATCGTCCAGTGCAATCTGACAGCCCAGCGATTTGATGTCATCAAGGATGATCGCCGCCTGATCGAGGCTGGCGATGGCGGCCGTCTCCGTGACCTCGAAACAAATCAACTCGACCGGGACTTCGAACGTCTTCAAGGACGCTCGAATGTAGGGCAGCAGATCGGGATCGGTGAGCGACTGGCCCGACAGGTTGATGGCGATTCCGCCGAGTTCCTTGAGCTTGTCCGGGTTGCCCTGAACCCATTTGAAGGACGCCTCAATGACCTGCCGGTCGACTTCGCGCATCATGTTGAAGGCCTCGGCGGCGGCGATGAACGATTGCAGCGGAAGCGGCAGACCACTCTCATCATAGACGCTGAGCAGAATCTCGCAGTGTGGTCGCAGCCCACTCTCCGGATCGATTGGCACGATACGCTGATAGCGCAGTTTGCGCCGCCCGCCCTTGATAACGTCCTCGGCCTGCGCCCATGCGCGCATGCGCTCCAACTGTCGCGCGATGATGTCGTTGGTCTCGCTGAACAGGATAACCTGATCACCGCCCTCGCGCTGGGCCGCGAGACAGGCCACGCTGGCCGCCGAGACGAGCTTCTCCGGACCCTGATGTGCGCCGGACAACAGCGCCAGACCCAGACTTCCGGAGATGCGAAACGGCTTGTCCTCAAGCTCGAACGGCATCACGGTCAGCCCTGCCCGAATAGACTCGCCAACCTCGGTGGCATGGTCGAGATCCATTACCGGCATCAGCAAGCCGAAACGGCTACCGCCCATGTAGGCCAGACAGCGCGCATCCGATACCACGCTCTCCAAGAGTCTGGAGACCGCCACCAGCATCCGCTCACCAACCGAGTAACCGTACGTGCCGGTGAGGGTGTCGTAGCGATCGAGTTCTAGAAAGGCTAGTACGTGCGGCGCGGCGGGAGGACTCTCGGAAAGCAGCAATTGTGTCAGCGACCCAAGCAGCCGACGCTGATTAGACAGTCCAGTCAGTGGGTCGTGTGTCTCATGGTAGTGCAGACGCTCCTGCATCTCAGAGAGTGCGGCATCGGCGGCGCGCGTCACGATCCGCTTACCGGTCGGTGCCTGGGCATGCGCCTGGCCGCGCGCAAAGGCTTCAGCCAGAAGATTGCGCCTCAGCACCCTGACCTTTTTGCCCATGGTGTCGGTGACGGCCAACCGCGCGCCCTCGTCATTGCGCCAGATCAGACGCAAGGCCTTGCTGGACTCTTTCGAGCGCATCCAGATGAGCGACCCGATGGAGAGCGAGTCCACGTCAGCGAGCCCCTGCGCCCAATCGGCGGCGGGGAGATCCGGTACCACTTTGTCCGGCTCACTCTCTGGATCGGGCTTGAGCGGGATGAACGTCAGATAGTCGTTATCGCGATCGAGACCCACGCGCGCGCGCTGTACCGCGTTCTCGATGCGTTCGAGCAGATCGTCACTGATGACCGGATCGATGCCCATGAAGGTCAGTCCGGCGCGCAGCTCCTCGATCAGCGCATCCAGGCTCGGTGGCTCTTGTGCGTGCTCAGCGTGTGTGAGCGCATCCAGGCTCTGGAGCGCGCGCCAATGCTCGAGCCAGCGCGGGGCATCGGCACCCGAGTTGGCACAGACGAAATCGAGCAGATTGCGCCAGCCGATGTCCAGCAGTTCGAGCAACACCTTGTGCACACGCTGACCCGAGAACGCCGCGTTGAGCCGCTCGCGCACCTCCTCGCGCGCCAGGCGGCCACGCTCCTTGGACTCGCAGATGTTGACCCAGTTGGAGATGTTGTCTCGGTACTCGAGCCCAGCGCGCATCTCGAGATCGCCCAATCGCTCGCTGACCTCGTCGACCGTCTTGCGGTCGCTGCCCTTGGCGGCGGCCAGCTTCTCGATCGCCGCCTCGAACTCCCTTTGGATGTCCTCGCTGGGTGAGTCGTCGCTCTGTAGATAGCTTGCGAGATGCTCCAGTCTGTTGATTAGCTTGACCAACGGCAGCTTGGCGTCGGTGATGCCGCCTTGCTCGGTCACCGCCATGGAGAGGAAACGCCTCGTCAAAGGTTGGATGAGCGATTTCATCCGCTGCGGTGCCTTGGGGTCCGAGCGCATCAGCGACAGAAGACGGTCGGTGAAATCGACGCGCTCCTCCACTTGCGGCGCCATCGTTGGTGCCTCGCCCGGTTGTCCGGTCTTGCCCTCGGCGGCTTGGAGCCACTGGAGCACCAACTCTTTCAGTGGCCGCTTGGAGTCGGGATCGGGCATCTGATGATCGGGCGGCAAGGCGGCGAGCATATCCGCCACGCGCCGCCCGCCAGTATAGACACGTCCGCGCCGCTCCAGGCCCGGCGGATAGCCGGCCAGCATATTGGCCATGATGCCTGCGGCTCGAGTGATCGACTGTGCATCCGTTCCGGCCTGTACTGGTGCCGCCGTTGACCCAAACTCGGGCGGTGATGGATGTTCTGCCCCCTCTGGAGTCGAGCCAGTCTCGGGCCCTGAGGACGCGAAAGAGTCGGCTTGCTCTGAATCGGGAGCCGTTTCCGATTGAGACACCAGCACGGAGAGTCCTGCGGAATCCCAAGCCCGTAAAATCTCGCGATATAAAGCACCGAGATTGCGCGACAGATGATCGGCGACGATCCCAAAAGCGATACGTTGCAGCGCGGCACCGAGGCCAAGCTCCTCTAGCGCCTGCTCGATCGTCTCGGCCAGCGCCATCGGCTCCATGGGCAGCGAGGCGTCCTGGAAACAGGCGGCGAGCTGGGTTCTGAGGGCCTCGAGTGGTTCACGCAGCTCGTTTTCCAAACGGTCGGCCAGCTCCGACTTCGCCAGCCAGGTCTCAAACTCTTCTGGGTCGATGAGCTGAAGCCCATCCTTCGATGGGTCACCACTTGGAGGCTTTGCTCTAGGAGCGCCGGGCAGTTGCTGCCCGATACCCTTGAGTGCGTCGATGAGCTGCGCGCGCAGACGCTCGGAAAAATCCTCGCTGTGGATGGCTCGTGCCAGAGAAGCGATCTCGCCAGACAACTGGGTGCGCTCGGCATCGCTTCCGGCGCGTTCGGTATGCGCCCAAAGCTCCTCCACGAGGGTCTCGAACAGTGAGTCAAACATGCCGCCGAGGCGCTGCTCGCCGACCTGTGTCAGCACCTCACGCGCGCGAATGCGCAGCGGATTGCTGTAGTATTCGGCGCCCGTCGAGCGATGCTCGACGGCCTTCTCACTGATGAAATGGGCCAGTCTGGCCCGACCGTCGCCAACCAGTCGCACGAACCGTGCACCAAGACCGCGATCGGCACGATGGACAATCTCAATAACGGCCTGGACGGAGTCCATGCTCTGGGCGTCGGGAAGATCGAAGTGGATATCGACATGCTCGCCGGTCTGAAAAGGCAACTGCGGCTCGCTGGCGGCGGTCTCCAAGAGCACGCCGCCATTGCAGATATTGCGAACCCGACAGTTGGTGGGCGATTGATTGCGTCCGCGCACCTTGGCATGCAGATCGACCGAATAGCGGGTCTGAATGCGGCGCTCGCGATGATGCTTCGTTGCTTCGATCATGGGCTCAAGATTCTTAGCCGAAATTTAGAGCCATAGGATAGCGCATTGCCTCTCAGCCCGGCGTCGAACAAGCCGCCCGCCTGATCACTCGACCCGAAAATCTCCTTGAGCACGATCAGCGTCGCCAGAGCGCCAGCGCCCGATCGAACGCCGCGCTCATGCTGGCGAGCAGACGCTCGATCGGCTTTTTGTGGGCGCGGTACTTCAGCTCGAGTAATTCCATACCCTCGCTTGCCGCCAGTAGAAAGTCATCGCTGGTCTGGATCTCATCGACCAACCCCAGCTCCACCGCGCGCCGTCCATGCCAGTATTCACCGGTGGCGACCTGTGCAAGATCCAGATCCGGGCGATTCTCGGCCACAAAGGTCTTAAACAGCCGGTGAGTCTCTTCGAGTTGCTCGCGCAGCTTCTCGCGACCCTCGTCGGTATTTTCGCCAAACAGCGTCAGGGTGCGCTTGTGCTCACCGGCGGTATGCAGCTCGAAATCGACACCATGGCGTTCGAGCAGACGGTGAAAGTTGGGAAGCTCCGCGAGCACGCCGATGGAGCCGAGCACCGCGAAGGGCGCGGCGATGATCCGGTTGGCCACACAGGCCATGAGATAGCCGCCGCTGGCCGCGACTTTGTCCACGGACACGGTCAGCGGGATGCCCTTGGCGCGAATGCGTGCGAGCTGCGAGGCCGCCAGTCCGTGCTCGCTGACCATGCCTCCGGCATTGTTCAGGCGCACCAGCACCGCGTCACCCGCGCGGGCCTCCATCAGCAGCGCCGTGACCAGCACTCGCAGGGCGCTGACTTCGCTGGCACGGATATCGCCATTGAACTCGATCACAAAGAGGCGCTTGCGGTCTTCTTCTCCAGCCTTTTCACGCGCCTTCTCGCGTTTGCCTTCCTCTTTGAGAAGTGCCTTGTAAGCCTTTTTGGAAAGAGAGAATTCCTTGATCGCGAAGGTCAGGGTGCGATAACGGTCCTTAAGGTCAATGATCTCAAGCCGCTCGCGCCGCTCACCACCCGAGCGCCCACGCATGAGCAGGATGATCACTAGCACCAACCCGGCCAGAATGGTCAGGGTTTTGGCCAGAAACAGGCCGTAGTCGAAGAGCGATTCAAACAGCAACGCCATCATGGGCAAACAACCTGGGCAGTGATTTGGCGGGCCTGAGCGGCGCTCAGACGGCGATCGGGGCGCGAATGACAGGATGTGGATCATACGCCTGAAACGCGACATCTTCGAACCGATAATCAAATAGGCTCGACGGGCGGCGCATTAGATGCAGGGTTGGCAAGGGCCGTGGCGCGCGCGCGAGCTGCGCCTGGACGATGTCCTCGGTCAGGTGATTGCGATACAGATGCAGGTCGCCGAAGCTGTGTACGAAATCGCCAACGCCGAGATCGCACTGCGCGGCGATCAGGTGCGTCAGCAGGGCGTAACTGGCGATGTTGAAGGGCACCCCCAGAAACAGATCGGCGCTGCGCTGATAGAGCTGACAAGACAAACGCCCGTCGGCCACATAGAACTGGAACAGACAATGACAGGGCGCGAGCGCCATGCGCCCGGTCCTGACATTCTCGCGCGGGCTGCGGGTCTACTCTGGCAAATCGGCCGGATTCCAGGCCGAGACCAGCAGCCGACGCGAATTGGGACGGGCGCGGATGGTGTCGATCAGATCGGTGATCTGATCGATCACCCGCCCATCCGGGCAGGCCCAACTGCGCCACTGCGCGCCGTAGATCGGGCCCAGATCGCCGTCTTCCCTCGCCCAGTCGTTCCAGATGCCGACCCCCTGTTCGCGTAGCGCCCGATTGTCCGTCGAACCCGACAGAAACCACAGCAGCTCGTAAACGACGCTTTTGACGTGGATGCGCTTGGTGGTCAGCAGCGGAAATCCGGCATTCAGATCGAAGCGAACCTGGCGCCCAAACACCGAGCGGGTGCCGACCCCGGTGCGGTCGTCCTTGTCGGTGCCATTGTCGATGACATCGCGTAGCAGATCCAGATAGACGCGCACGGCTCAGGGCGCCGCCGGACCGAGCAGGAGCGAGCGGCCATCCATCGCATCCGGGGTCGCAATGCCCATCAGCTGCAACACGGTCGGGGCGATGTCATTGATCCCACCACCGACCGAGAGCCGCCATGGCACCTCGTCGAGAATCAGGCACGGCACGGGATAGAGCGTGTGCTGAGTATGCGGATCACCGGTGACGGGATCGACCATCTCGTCGCAGTTGCCATGATCCGAGGTCAGGATCACCGAATAACCATGCTCCACCGCCGCATCCAGCACCCGCCCGACCTCGCGATCGAGCGCTTCGACGGCGGCGATGACCGCCTCGCGTACCGCCGTGTGGCCGACCATATCGCCGTTGGCAAAATTAACGACGATGAAGGGAAACGTCCGCCGTTCGATGGCCTCGACGACCTTATCGGCAACCTCGGGCGCGCTCATCTCCGGCTGCAGGTCGTAGGTCGCTACCTTGGGCGAGGGAACCAAGATGCGCTCCTCGCCGGGGAATGGCTCATCGCGGCCACCGTTGAAGAAGAAAGTCACATGCGCGTACTTCTCGGTCTCGGCACAACGCAGTTGTGCCAGACCATCTTCGCTTAAGATCTGCCCCAGTGTGATCTTGGGCATGTCGTGGTCGAAGGCGAAGGGCAGAGCGAACGACTGGTCGTACTCCATCATGCAGGTCACCTTCACCCCGGTGACGCCGCGCCGGTCGAAGGCGTCGAAGTCCGGCTTGAAGAAGGCCGAGACCATCTGGCGCGGTCGGTCCTTGCGGAAATTGATGTGGATGACCTGGTCGCCGTCCTCGATCAGTTCGGCACCCGCAACGATGGTCGGGCGGATGAACTCGTCGTTCTCACCCTGGGCGTAAGCGTCCTCGATCGCCGCGCGGGCGCTCTCGGCATGGCGTCCCTCGCCGTCGACCATGGCGCGCCAGGCAAGCTCGGTGCGCTCCCAGCGGTTGTCGCGATCCATCGCATAGTAGCGCCCGGACACCGTTGCGATACGCCCACCAGCGCGCTCAAGGGATGCTTCGACGCTGTCGAGATAGCTACTGGCCGAGCGCGGCGGCGTGTCGCGCCCGTCGGTGACCATGTGCACCATGGGGCGCGCGCCCTGTTGCTCGCAGAGCTTGATTAAGGCATTCAGATGCTGGACATGGCTGTGCACACCGCCGTCGGAGACCAGGCCCATGAGATGGATCGGCCGATTTTGTGCCACCGCAGCCTTGGCCGCAGCGATCAACACCGGATTATCTAAGAAGCGTTGATTGGAGATCGCCTCATCGATCAAGACCAGATCCTGGCGCACCACGCAGCCCGAGCCGATCGTCATGTGCCCGACCTCCGAGTTGCCCATCTGCCCATCGGGCAGACCGACTGCCAGACCAGACGCCTGGATGGCGGTGTGCGGATACTGCGAGAAGTAGCGGTCGAAGTTCGGCGTTTTGGCGAGCGCGATCGCGTTGTTGGCCTTGGCGGGGTTCAAGCCGAAACCGTCGAGGATGATCAGCACCACTGGCCGACGTGGGAGATTCTTCATGGGATTGCTCATCGTGCTGTATTTTCGGGTCTGCGTCTTGGGGATGCTGGGCATTCTAGCCGGATCAGGCGCGCGAGGCGGCAATCAGCCCT
This sequence comes from Thiorhodococcus sp., assembly GCA_029257385.1. Lineage (GTDB taxonomy): Bacteria > Pseudomonadota > Gammaproteobacteria > Chromatiales > Chromatiaceae > Thiorhodococcus. Next base: position 6,445 of record JARIBS010000126.1, on the reverse strand, counting down.
GAATCTCCACCGGCGTCCCCACCGGCGTCAGATCAAAGAGTGCGATCAGATCCCCATCGCGCATGCGAATGCAGCCGTGCGAGCGTGGCTCGCCCATCGGCTCGGAGTTCGGGCAGCCGTGAATATAGATATAGCGCCGCAGCGTATCGACACAACCGCCGCGATTGCGCCCCGGCTCACACCCAGTAAGCCAAAGGATGCGTGTCAGTATCCAGTCCCGCTCGGGATGGGCCGCAACCAGACGATCATCGCAGATCTCGCCGGTCGGGCGTCTGCCGCGAAAGACGGTGCCAACGGGACAGCCGTCTCCGATACGGATACGCACCCGATGCAGTCCGCGCGGTGTACAGCCACTGCCGTTGAGTTCACCGACGCCGTTGCGAGCGCTCGAGACGGCGTAACGGTGCAGCTCACGGCGGCCATCGAACAGAATCAGGGTCTGTTGCGCGATATCGATCGACATCCGTCTGTGCATGATGGCGACTTTCGTTTACCAGGACTGATAGGGATTCTGGGAAAGGCTGGCATTGTAATAGCGCGGATCATCCGAGACCTCCTCACCCGCCCAGTCGGGGCGCTCGAAGTCGGCGTCCTCGGCGTCCAGCTCGACTTCCGCGAGCACCAGCCCGGCGTTCTCGCCCTCGAAGACATCCAGATCCCAGACGTGGCTGCCGCAGCGCACCCGATAGCGAGTCTTCTCGATCACGGAGGCAACGGCCAGCTCAGCCAGCATGACCTCGGCGTCCGCCAGCGGAATGCGATACTCAAACTCCAGCCGACTGATACCGCTGCTCGGACCCTTGATGGTCAGATAGGCCAGCTCGCCGTATCTGCGAACCCGAACCGTGGTCGCGCCATCGGCCAGATAGCCTTGTTGGATGGGACTCTCCTCTTCCACGCTGGAGCGCCAAGTCTCTTTGCACACCAGGAATTTACGTTCGATTTCGACCGCCATTTCGCCTCCTGGACAAAATTCGCGAGCGTTAAGCGCGACGCTCAAACAGCGCCATGGACTCGACATGCGCCGTATGTGGGAACATATCCATCACACCCGCCGCACGCAAACTGTAGCCAAGTCCGTTTACCAGCCGATCGGCGTCGCGCGCGAGCGTTGCGGGGTTACAGGAGACGTAGAGGACACGCTCGACGCCGAGACGCGGGAGCCAGTCGAGCACCTCCAAGGCCCCGGTTCTGGGCGGATCGAGCAGAGCCTTGGAGAAACGCTCCTCGACCCAGGGTTCGGACGTCAAATCGTCGTAGAGATTGGCGCTGTAAAAGCGTGCGTTGTCGATGCCATTGCGCTCGGCATTGGCCAGGGCGCGCGCCACCAGTCCAGCATCGCCTTCGACGCCCACGACGGACGCCGCGCGACGCGCCAGCGGTAGGGTGAAGTTGCCCAGTCCGCAGAACAGATCGAGCACCTGGTCACTTGGCTCGACTTCGAGCAGATCCAGTGCTTGATCCAGCATCTGCCGGTTCAGGGCCAGATTGACCTGCGTAAAATCGGTCGGCAAAAACGCTATATCGATGTCATGGGCGGGCAGACTGTAGCTCAAAGTCGTCGTCTGGCCCGGCAGGGCGCGCACGCTGTCGACACCGCCTTCCTGAATGTGGATCTGAAACCCCTCGCGTCGGCCCAGCTCCAGCAGCAGCGCTTCGTCGTCGGGGGTCGGTGTCTGCATGGCCCGAAACACCAGCACACAGGTCTCATCACCCATGGCCATCTCGATCTGCGGTATCTGATCGCGGATGCTCAGCCGGTCGATGGTCTCGCCGATGACCGTGAGACGCTCGCCGACCCTGGGATGGAGCACCTCACAGCGGGTCAGATCGGCGAGAAAGGCGTTGCCACGCTCGCGAAAACCAACCAGGGTGCGACCCTTCTTGGTGACATAACGTACCCCAAGGCGTGCCTTGCGACGATAACCCCAGTGGTCGGCCATCAGCGGATCGAGCCAACGCTCGGGCGTCACCTTGGCAATCTGCATGAAGGCGGCTTCCAGGCCCTCTTGCTTGATGCGGATCTGTGCCCGGACATCCAGATGCTGGAAACCACAGCCGCCGCAGACGCCAAAGTGCGGGCATTTGGCCTCGACCCGATCGGGCGAGGCGCGCAGCACCTCCTCGACCACGGCCTCGTCGAAGCGTCTATTGACACGTCGGTAGCGCAATCGCACGCGCTCGCCAGCGAGCGCGCCATCGACGAAGACCTTTCTGTCCCCGATATGGATCAACCCACGGCCCTCGGGCGTCAGCGACTCGATCTCGGCCTCGACGGGTGCTTGGGGAATGGGTTTGCGTTTGCGTGACACGATTGGGTCAGTGGTCAGTTGGAGTGTGGCGGTGGACAAGCAGCCTTGTCATGCGGGAAAGACGCCGGTGGAGAGATAGCGGTCGCCACGATCGCAGACGATGGCGACGATTACCGCGCCCCGGACCTCTTGGGAGAGCAGCAGCGCGGCAGCAACGGCGCCACCGGCGGAAATGCCGCCGAAGATGCCTTCGCGCGCGGCCAGGTCGCGGGCGGTCTGCTCGGCGAGCGCCTGGGAGACGTCGATGATGCGGTCCACGCCCGCCGGGTCGTAGATGCGCGGCAGATAGGCTTGCGGCCAGCGACGGATGCCGGGAATGCTCGACCCTTCATCGGGCTGCACGCCGACGATTTGGACTGCGGCGCTCTGCTCTTTGAGATAACGCCCTGTCCCCATGATGGTCCCGGTGGTGCCCATGGCGCTGACGAAGTGGGTGATCTGCCCATCGGTGTCGCGCCAGATCTCCGGTCCCGTCGTTTCGTAGTGGGCCGCTGGGTTGTCCGGGTTGGAGAACTGATCGAGCCGGATGCCCTCGCCTCGCCCTTCCATGTCGGCGGCCAGATCGATCGCCGCTTCCATTCCGCCGGCCTTGGGCGTGAGGACGATTTCGGCACCATAGCTTTTCATCGCGCCACGGCGCTCCTCGCTCATGTGCTCCGGCATGATCAGGCGCATGCGATAGCCGCGCATGGCTGCGGCCATCGCCAGCGCAATGCCCGTGTTGCCGCTGGTGGCCTCGATCAGGGTATCGCCGGACTTGATGGTGCCACGCTCTTCGGCGCGTCGGATCATGTTGAGCGCCGCGCGGTCCTTGACCGAGCCAGCCGGATTGTCACCCTCGAGCTTGGCGAGGATGAGGTTGTCCGTCTCGCCGGGCAGGCGTTGGAGCCTGACCAGCGGCGTGCGGCCCACGCAGTCTTCAATGGTCGGATATGACATCTGGCCCTCTCGGTCGAATGAGGCAAAACTGGAGAGATCCTGCGGCCATGCGCGCACAGTGCTGCGAGCTTACAACCTCCGGCCCTCAGCCTCCAGTCTGGAGGATCGCGGGCCGGTGCGCGCCTGGACCTGGAGCGGCGGATGCCGCTACAGTGCGTAACTGTCCCGGCCATCGTTGATGTGTGGAGAATAGCGCATGAATCCATCCGATACGCCCGCGCGAAGCGCCACACTAGAGGTGCGCGATCAAGCCGTTGCGCTCGAACATGCCGGTGGCGATGCTGAGCTTGCCGCCGAGCTGATGGCGGCGCTACTCGCCGGGCTGCCGCAAGAGATCGAGTCGCTGCGCGCCTGTCTGGCCGAGGCCGACTGGCCAGGATTGGCCGAATACGCCCATCAGGTGCGGACCGCGACCAGCTACTGCGGCGTACCAGCCCTGAGTGGGGCAATCGCCGACTTAGAGCGTGCCGCCCGTGCACTCGATGCGCTGCGCTGCGAGGCGTGTTTGAGCGCGACCGAGCACGAGGCGCAGCGTCTGCGCGATCACAGCCGCTAACCCACCCTCACTCTACGAGACCGTCGCGCTGCAAGGCCCGACGCACCTCCCGGCTGGTCTTGATCAAGCGGGAGAGGCCGATCATAAACAAAGACCTGCACGCGCCTGACCACTGAACACTGCGATCCAGACGTTCGGTTTTCGCGACTCATGTCGCTGATCCGCTCGCATGTCCCGTGAGAGCATCCTTGTGTCCGCCCGTGTCCGGGCATCCGATCCGATGACCGCGCCGGCATCCCCGTCCGGCCGGATTCCAGCGAGCCGGAAGGCCGCATCATTGTGGGAAACGCGTCACTCAGACCATGCTCAATACACTCAAAATCAAAACCAAGCTCTTGCTGATTGCGGGGATTCCCATCCTGTCGCTGTTGGGTCTCACCGCGCTGGGAACCACGCAGTTGCTCACTGATCTCCAGGAGGCCAAACAGGCCCAGCATGTCGGCCGACTGGTCGTGGCGCTCGGAGAGGTCGCCCACGAGCTACAGAAAGAGCGCGGCATGAGCGCTGGTTTTCTCTCCAGCAGAGGCGCCGAGTTCGCCGACCGGCTCCCCGCTCAGCGCCAAGCATCCGACGGCGTCATCGCGCACCTCAATGCGACGATTACGCGTATCGATCCGGCATCCGTAGCGCCGGACTACCGCGCGCTGCTCGGCCAGTCTGGTGAAAAGCTGGGCCGACTGGCCGATCTGCGCGCGCGCATCAACGACCTGCGCGTAGCGCCGCCCGAATCCTTCCGCGACTATAGTGCACTGATCGCCAGTCTCCTGGATATCGCCATCCAGTCCGGCAACGAGCTACCCAATGCCGCGCTGGTGCGGCTCGCCAACGCCAAGAGCGCCCTGCTCTACCTGAAAGAACGCAACGGCCAGGAACGCGCGATTTTGTCCGGCGCCTTCAGCGCCGGGCAGATCACCTCGACACATTTCGACATCCTGCTCACGCTGCTGAGCGATCAGGCCAACTACCTGCGCCTGACCGGCGCCTACGCAACACCCGAGCAACGGGCGTTTCTCAACGCCAGGCTGGAGCGCCCGATCGTCGCCGAAGTCGCCCGCATCGAGCAGATGGTCAAGGACAGCGGCGCGGGCGTCGAGCTAAGCTATCCGCCGGTGACTTGGTTTGATCAGATCACCGAGAAGATCGACCTGCTACGTGAGGTCGAGCAACAGTTCACGACCGATCTACAAGCAGCCGCAGATGCCACCGCACAAACGGCCAGAACCGGGCTTGCGGTCTATCTGGGCCTAGCCGGCACGGCTCTGCTGCTGACCATCTGGCTGGGCGCCTGGATTGCGCGCGGCATCCTCAGACAGATGGGCGGCGAACCGGCCTTCGCGGTCGCCGTGGCAGGCAAGATCGCCGACGGCAAGCTCGACAACGCAATCCCCCTGCGCGGTGGCGATACGAGCAGTCTGCTGGCGTCCATGAACGCCATGCAGCGACAGTTGCACGATCGCATCGAGCAGGAACGGCGCATCGCCGCCGCGAGCCTGCGCATCCAAAGCGCCCTGGACAAGGCATCGACCAACATGATGCTGGCCGACCGGGATGGCCGGATCATCTACATCAACGGCGCCGTGGCGCGCCTGATGCGCGAATCTGAGCGGGACATCCGCGCAGTCCTGCCCAATTTCAGCGCCGAGCGGCTCATCGACAGCGATTTCGAGGATCTTCACCGTCATCCGGGCGGCCACCAGGGCCTGCTCGCGGACCTTGGCCAGGAACGCATCGTGCAGATGGAGCTAGGCGAACGGGTTTTCCAACTGGTCGCCAACCCGGTCGTCGACGACCAGGGCGAACGGGTCGGCTCGGTCATCGAATGGGCCGACCGCACCACCGAGATCAAGGCCGAGCGAGAACTCGCCAGACTGCTGGAAGCAGCCCTACAAGGCGATTTCGCCCTGAGGCTCGACACCACGGACAAGCACGGTTTCTTCCGGCAGATGTCGGAGGGCATGAATCAATTGATGGAGATCGTCTCGGCCGGACTCGCCGATATCGCGCGCGTCCTGCACGGCATCGCCGAGGGCGATCTGACCCAAGAGATCACCGCAGACTACGCGGGCACCTTCGGCGCGCTCAAGTCCAACACCAATGCCACGGTGCATCAGTTGCAAGAGATCGTGGGGCGCATCCTGGAGTCGACCCAATCCATTAACACCGCAGCGCAGGAGATCTTCGCCGGCAACTCGGATCTGTCCTCGCGCACCGAATCCCAAGCCAGCTCGCTGGAGGAAACGGCAAGCTCCATGGAGGCGCTCAACGTCACCGTCCAGCGCACGACCCAGAACGCTCGTCAGGCCAACCAGCTCTCAGTCACCGCCAACCAGACCATCGAGCGCGGCGGCGAGACAGTCAAGTCGCTGGTGTCGACCATGGCGGACATCCAGGGCGCCAGCGGCAAGATCGCCGACATCATCGGCGTCATCGACTCGATTGCCTTCCAGACCAATATCCTGGCCTTGAACGCCGCGGTCGAGGCCGCGCGCGCTGGTGAGCAAGGCAAGGGATTCGCGGTTGTCGCCACCGAGGTCAGGCACCTCGCGCAACGCAGCGCCCAGGCCGCCAAAGAGATCAAGGCGCTGATCGACGACTCCATCTCCAAGGTCGACGGCGGCGCCAGGCTGGCCCAGCGGGC
>JARIBS010000101.1 GCA_029257385.1 Thiorhodococcus sp. | reverse complement strand
CCCTGGAGCAGCGCCTCGGCGTATGCGCTCTCGATCATGGCCGGCGCGAAGATGACCCAGATGGAAAACCGCATCGTACTGTGCCGCTTCAAGGACGGCTATGGCCCGGTCGGCGCCTACTTCCTGCACCTCAAGACCTACACCCAGAACGCCTATGGCGAGAACTACGAGAAGACCTGGTACGACCACACCAAGGCGATGGTCGGGGAGTACATCGATCACCATCCGACCCCGACCTGTCTGCGCAACCACGCCTTCATCGAGGAGGTGAAGGCTGGCCGTGGTCCCATCCATATGGTGACTACCGAAGCCTTCCAGGATCCCCACAAGGAGACCGTCGGCTGGGAGAATTTCCTCGGCATGACCGTCAGTCAAGCAGTGGTCTGGGCCTCTCAAGACATCGATCCGAAATACACCAATCCCGAGCTGACGACCTCCGAGCCTTATGTCATGGGTTCGCATGCCACCTGCTCAGGCGCTTGGGCGAGCGGACCCGAGGACCTCTCTCCGGACGAGTATTTCTGGGGCTACAACCGCATGATGACGGTCGAGGGACTGTTTGGTGCCGGAGACGCGATCGGCGGGACCGCGCACGCCTTCTCTTCGGGTTCATTCACCGAGGGTCGTCTCGCGGCCAAAGCCGCCGTCAAGTACATCCGCGAGCACTCCACCGAAAAAGTCACGATCTCCGACAAGCAGATCGAAGACCTCAAGCAGCAGATCTACACGCCGCTGGAGCACTACGAGATCTACCGCAACGAGATCGTCGCCGGAACGGTCTCGCCAAGCTACATCCTGCCGATCCACGGGCTGCAACGGCTCGAAAAAATCATGGACGAGTACGTCGGCGGCATCAGCGTCAATTACATGACCAACGAGCCGATGCTCAAGCGGGGTCTGCACCTGCTGGGTACGCTCCAAGAAGACTTGGAGAAGGTCGGCGCCGAAGATCTTCACCAGTTGCAGCGCGCCTGGGAGCTCAAGCACCGCACGATTGCGTCCGAATGCGTGACGCAGCACACTCTGTTCCGTCAGGAGACCCGCTGGCCCGGTTATTATTATCGTGGCGACCACCTCAAGCTCAACGATGACGACTGGCATGTCCTGACCCTGTCGCGCCGTGATCCTGAGTCGGGCGAATGGGCGATGGAAAAGGCCCCGGTGTATCACATCGTCGACTAGCCCTGATCGACCGGGTGGAGTTCTTCCGCCCGGTCGCCTTCTTCCAGAGCCGCCTCATGGTTTACCGAGCAACGGCCGGCGCTTCATCACGCAGGTCGCGACCACGAGATCATCCCCATGCACATACCCGACGAACATCCGCAAGGTCCGACCCGGCGTGTCCCGCTCACAGACGAACCTGAATGCGCCGCCGTGACGTGCTTGCGACAGGCCGAGAGCGCCGCTGCCAAGCAGCAATACCGCCGCGCGGCTGATCTATTCGCGCAAGCGGCTGCAACACCGGGGTTGGATGTGGTGCTGCAATGGCGATATGAAATCAATCGAGCCTTGATGCTTGAAGACCTCAGTCGCGATCAGGGCGACAGTGCGGTGCTCGAAGAGACCATCGAACTCTATCAGACCAAGATCTTGCCGCTAACGCCAAAAGCTGAACGGCCGACAGACTGGGCCACGACCCAAAGTCATCTCGGGCGAGCGCTTGGGCTTCTCGGTCAGCACCAAACCGGCACGGCCAGACTGGAGCAGGCGCTGGTCGCTTTTGACAGCGCACTTTCCGAGCGCAGCCGCGAGCATGCCCCGCTGGATTGGGCGACCACGCAGAACGACCTGGGTCATGTGCTTGGGGTTCTCGGCCAGCGCCGGGGCGACGACGAGTTGCTGGAGCGCGCGGCCAAGGCGTTCGAGCAGGCGCTCTTGGAGCGAACGCCTGACACGACACCACAGGCATGGGCGAGCACACAGAACAATCTCGCCACCGTTCTACTCACCTTGGGGCAACGCAAGAAAGACGCTGCATTGCTGACCAAGGCCATCGACGCCTATAAGCGCGTGCTGCACATATGGACGCGCGATACTGTCCCGCTGCAATGGGCCAAAGTTTTGGACAACATCGGCACGGCGCTGCGGATGCTGGGTGAGGTTCAGGACGCGTCGCGGCCCATCGAACAATCGGTTGCAGCCTACCAGAACGCGCTTGCCGAGCGCACCCGCGAACGCACGCCGCAGGACTGGGCGATGACCCAGAACAATCTTGGCGCCGCACTGCACAAGCTCGGCGAGCGTCTGGATGATCCGAGCATATTGGCACAAGCACTCGAGGCTTATGAGTGCGCGCTAGAGGAGTGGACGCCTGAGCGGGCATCCATGGCCTGGGCCATGACCAAAGCCAACCTGGGCGTCGCACGCAGGGTGCTCGCCAAACGGGTCAAAGCGCCCGAGATCGCGCGTCTGGCGATGGCCGATCTCGAGGCGGTCCTGGACTTCTTTCGCCACGCCAGCCACGCGCACTATTACGAACTCGCCGAGGAGCAACTCAACAAGGCGCAGTGGGTGTTAGAAGCGCTTGAGTCCTAATGCGGGATTGCTCGAAGAGTATGCAAAATAGGCTAAAAGCTTGATCTAACTGCCCATCAACAACACCTAGTACGCTCTCCCGTCGATTATTGAAGATCAAAGCGGATCGGCACCTGCAGTGACCAGGTACGCCGACCGATCGCGCTCGGAAGAGGCTTGAAACGCCCCAACCGATACAGCGCATCCAGCGCCGCCTGATCCAGCGCCTGATGGCCTGAGCCTCTGGCGATACGGGTCTGACTGATCTTGCCGTCGGCCTGGATGACGAAGGAGAGCGTCACAACTCCGCTCTGCTGTCTGCGTTTGGCGCTCGTCGGATAGCGTTGCTGGCGGCTGATCGCGCGCTGAAGCGCGGCCAGATACGCCTGTTCGGCAGCGTTCTTGGCGGTCTTCGAGAGACCGCCCGAACGACCGCCGCGCTGCGTCTCGGGGGCTGGTTTGGCCGCTGGTGCTGACGGCTGTGCTCTGGGCGCGCGGGCGGCTTGTTGCGGTAGGATCGTCTTGGGTTGCGGCTTGGCGCTTGGCTGCGGTTTCACTGTCGGCTTGGGCTTGGGCTTGGGCTTGGGCTTGGGCGCCGGGGTTGGCGTGGGTTGCGGTTCGACGACCTGTGGTGCTGGAGTCTTTGGCGGCGGCGCTGCAACAGGCGCAACGGATGTTCGTTCGGCTGCAAGCGGTGCGGATGGCTGAGCCGGTGTGATGTCAGCGAGCATCACCAGCTCCATCGCAACTGCGCGCTCCGGCGGCTCAGGCGCAACATGCTGCTGAAGCAGAATGGCGGCGGCAACGACACCATGCAGCAGCACTGAGAGCGCCACGCTAGACCAGACACAGGCCCGACAGCCCGGCGCGCGGCTCACGATTTGCGCATGATGATGGCCATCAGTCGTCGCTCAATGCAGCCGCTGGCCCACGCACCACAGGTCGAAATAGCGCTGCATGACTTCGCGAACATGAGATGGGTAGTCTGGCGAGGCCATTTGGCCCATCCCCTCGCGGAAGAAATCGGGCGCTGCTTCCGGCAGGTGCTCGGCTACGGCCTGGAAGGCGTCTTCCATGAGCCGGGGCTGCTGGCTGCGGGTGGCGACAATGGCGCGGTTGAGCAACAGCACGCTCCAGAGCTGCTCGGTGTTGTCGCGCTCCATGTCCAGCGTCCGCTCCAGGCCGATGCCGTGCATGATTTCGCTCAGCAATTCGAACAACTCGGCGAGTCGGTGCGGCTCTTTGAGACGATTGGCGAGATAGGCCGCAGCATTGACGATGGGTTCGGGATGGCGAAGCTCCGCGCCATGGCGCAGCATCCAGCAGGCGAGCGGCAGACAGAGCTGGCTCACGTCCTGGGCATGGCGCGGCAGATTGAGCTGCTCGGCGACCCCCGCGAGCTGGGTGAGCAGTCTCAGACCATGCTCGAGTAGGCGCTCAGCAATCACGTCCGTCTCAGGCGCACTCCAATGTGTAGAGCGCATGGTCTCGAAAAGCTGCGCAAGTCCTTCCAGGAGGACCGGGGGCGCTGGCTCAACGACATCCGTCGACGCCTCGAAGGCTTGTTGGATGTCCTCACCCAGCCCACCGAGCTGTTCGGCGATATCGCTGATGTCGATCGGAGGCAGCATGGTTGATCGTCTCTTGACGGCGTGCGAGTGCAGCCGCACGAATGGCGTTTGGAGAGCCGGACGTTTAATCATGGATGGTAGCAGTTTTCAGTGCGCGTTTTTTAGAGCACGACGCGAATGTTCACGCATCCGGTCCCCGTTGGGCTGCCAGAATGGCAATACGCGAAACGCCGCAGACGCGGTGTATGTCTCGGCGAGCTGAAAATCGTCCGCCGACAACCGGACAAAATGACCCTGCCTTGCGTATCCGCTCACACCGTCCCCGGCGTTCGGTTAAACTATGCATATGAACCCCTCACCCGATCTGCATACGCACTCGCACATCTCCGACGGTACGCTCTCGCCGACCGATCTGGTACAGCGTGCCGCAGCGGCTGGAGTACAGGTGCTGGCGCTCACCGATCACGACACCACCGACGGTCTGCAAGAGGCTACGGCGGCCGCGCGACCGCTCGGGTTGGCGTTGATCGCCGGTGTCGAAATCTCGGTGACTTGGAACGCGCGCACCGTGCATATCGTCGGTTTGCATCTGGATCCGGCCAATGCCCAACTCCAGCAGGGGCTGGCGGGGTTGATGGCCGTGCGGGCCTGGCGTGCCGAGGCAATGGGACGCAACCTGGCCAAGCATGGCATCGAGAACGCCTATGAAGGCGCCAAGGCGCTCTCCAGCGGGCGCTTGATCGGGCGCACCCATTTTGCGCGCTTCCTGGTCAGTCAGGGTCTGGCTGCCGATACCGGGAGCGTCTTCAAGCGCTTTCTTACCCCCCGCAAGCCTGGTCATGTCGCGGTTGAGTGGGCGACGCTGGAGGCGGCGGTAGGCTGGATTCGCGCCGCTGGCGGACAGGCGGTGATCGCCCATCCGGCGCGCTATGGTCTCACACGCACGCGCATGCTGGCGCTGTTGGGCGAGTTTCGCGAACTCGGTGGAGCGGCGCTGGAAGTCGTGACCGGCAGCCATAGTCGCGACGAGGTTTTCACTTTCGCCCGTTATGCCCGGGAGCAGCGTCTGCTGGCCTCTGCCGGTTCCGACTATCATGGCCCGGAAAACCCCTGGGTCGAACTCGGTAGGCTGGCGCGACTGCCCGATGGCTGTCAGCCCATCTGGCACGATTGGCCCGAGCTCTCAGAGACAGTGTCCGTGGCGCGTAGCGCGGCTGGTTGAGAAATACGCATGGCCCAGTTCTTTCAGATCCATCCAGACAATCCGCAGCTGCGCCTAGTGCGCCGCGCGGTCGAGATCCTGCTCAAGGGTGGCGTCATCGTCTACCCGACGGACTCATCCTATGCGCTGGGCTGCCAGATCGGCGATAAATCCGCCATGGAGCGGATTCGCCAGATTCGCCAGCTCGACAACCAGCACAATTTCACCCTAGTGTGTCGCGATCTCTCTGAGATCACGGCCTATGCACGCATCGACAACCAAGCCTTTCGTCTACTCAAGACCCTGACGCCAGGCCCCTACACGTTCATCCACGAGGCCACCAAGCAGGTGCCCAGACGCTTGCTCCACCCCAAGCGCAAGACGATCGGTCTGCGTGTACCCGACAACGAGATCTGTCGCGCGCTGCTCGGCGAGCTTGATCAACCCATTCTCAGCACCACGCTGATCCTGCCCGATGAAGGTCAATCAATGACCGATCCCTACGCGATGCGCGAGCGTCTCGACAAACAGGTCGATCTGATCATCGACGGCGGCTTCTGCGGGCTGGAACCCACCACGGTCGTGGACATGACCACCGATCCGCCAACGGTGATGCGCAACGGTAAGGGCGACGCGAGCCTGTTCGAGCAATAATGCAGTCCCTAGACCATTTACAGCTCCTGGCGGTTCTGGCCATCCCGGTGCTCTTTGCGATCACCGTCCATGAAGCGGCCCACGGTTGGGTCGCCAGCCGTTTGGGGGACAAAACTGCCTTGATGCTGGGCCGGGTCACCCTCAACCCGATCAAGCATATCGATCCGGTCGGCACGCTGCTGGTGCCGATCATGACCTTCATGTTCACGGGGTTTCTGTTCGGCTGGGCCAAGCCAGTGCCGGTCGATTGGCGCAACCTGCGAAACCCGCGCCGTGATATGGCCCTGGTCGCCATCGCCGGTCCAAGCGCCAATCTCATCATGGCGATCGGCTGGGCGCTGGTGATCCAGGTCGGGCTTGTGCTGCTGGAGAGCAGTCAGTGGGTCGCTCTGCCGCTGATCTACACTGGTGCCGCCGGAATCCTGATCAATGTCTTTCTGATGGTGCTGAATCTACTCCCATTGTTGCCGCTCGATGGCGGGCGGGTGCTCAGTGCCCTGCTGCCGCCGCGTCTGGCGTACTATTTTTCGCGGCTCGAGCCCTTCGGGCTCATCATCCTGATCGGACTGCTGGTGAGTGGATTGCTCGCTGCCATACTGTTGCCGCTCGTCGCCATCACCGTGGATCTACTGCCTGGCGCGGGAATCGTGAAAGAGCTGTTCTTTACCCGCTGAGACGCCCGCGCGAGATCGTGCAAATACCATCCTACTTAAAGAACTGATGAACATCTCAACAACAAACCATTTTCCGAGAGAAGCGTAGATGTCAGCCGATAGTTTCAAGCCCTTGGCGTCTGTCTCGACTCAGAACACGCGTGTGCTCTCAGGCATGCGCCCCACTGGCCGCTTGCATCTTGGCCACTATCACGGTGTGCTCAAGAACTGGCTGGAGCTTCAGCACGAGTACGAGTGCTTCTTTTTCATCGCCGACTGGCATGCGCTCACGACGCACTACGAAGATCCCAGCATCATCCCCGGCAGCGCCCGCGAGATGCTCATCGACTGGCTCGCCACCGGCATCAATCCGGGTTCGGCGACCCTCTTCGTGCAGTCGCGTGTGCCCGAGCATGCCGAGCTGCATCTGCTGCTCTCGATGATCACGCCGCTCGGCTGGCTTGAGCGCGTGCCAACCTACAAAGACCAACAGGACAAGCTCAAGGAACTGGACCTCTCGACCTACGGCTTTCTGGGCTACCCGCTGCTGCAGAGTGCCGATATTCTCATGTACAAGGCCGGCCGGGTGCCGGTGGGCGAAGATCAGGTCGCGCATGTGGAGCTCACGCGCGAGGTGGCGCGGCGCTTCAATCACGTCTACGGGCGCGAGCCGGACTTCGAGGCGCGCGTCGAGAAGGCCAAGAAAAAGATGGGCAAGAAGAACGCCAAGCTGTTCGACAAGCTCCAGCGCCGCTATCGCGAACAGGGCGATCAGGAAGCGCTCGATGTCGCGCGCGCGCTTATTCAGGGGCAGGCCAACATCACGCTGGCCGACCGCGAACGGCTGTCGGGGCATCTGGAAGGCGGTGGGCGCGTCATTTTGCCAGAGCCACAGGCGTTGCTGACCAAAGCCTCGAAGATGCCAGGGCTAGACGGTCAGAAAATGTCGAAGTCCTACGACAACATTATTGCGTTGCGCGATACGCCGCAAGAGGTCGAAAAGGCCATCAAAACCATGCCGACGGACCCGGCACGGGTGCGCCGGACCGATCCGGGCGACCCGGAGAAGTGCCCGGTGTGGCAGTTCCATCAGATCTACTCCAATGACGAAGTACGCAAGTGGGTGCGCAAGGGCTGTCGATCGGCCGAAATCGGCTGCATCGACTGCAAGCAGCCGGTCATCGAGGCCGTGCTCGGCGAGCTGATCCCCATCCAGCAACGGATCAAGGAGTATGAAGCCCAGCCCGATCTGGTGCGGCGCATTCTCAACGACGGTTGCGAGAGAGCCCGCGAGGTGGCCCGCGAAACCATCGATGAGGTCAGGCACGCCATGTCACTGGTGATGCTCTGAGCGCCGTGCAGCCATGCGCCATGGTCCAAGGCGCACCGCTGTTGGCGCTGCCGCGTGATCTCTATATTCCCCCAGACGCGCTGGAAGTCTTCCTGGACGCCTTCGAGGGTCCGCTCGACCTGTTGTTGTATCTGATCAGGCGTCAGAATCTGGACATCCTCGAGATCTCCATCGCTGAGATTACCGAGCAGTACATGGCCTATGTCGAGCTGATGGGCGAGCTGCGCCTAGAGCTGGCGGCGGAGTATCTGGTGATGGCCGCGATGCTCGCCGAGCTTAAGTCACGCATGCTGTTGCCGCGTACTGCTGCTGAGGAAGAGGAGGGCGTCGATCCGCGCGCCGAGCTGATCCGGCGACTCCAAGAGTATCAGCGCTTCAAACAGGCGGCAGCGGATCTCGATGCCCTGCCGCGTTTGGAGCGCGACCTGTTCCCGGTCCATGCGGCCATGACGCCCGGCAGCGTTCAGCGCGCGGTGCCGCAGGTCGAGCTGCACGAGCTGCTGCTGGCGCTGCGCGGCGTGTTGTCGCGGGCCGCGCTGTTTGTCAGTCACACGCTCGCGCGTGAACCGCTCTCGCTGCGTGAGCGCATGGCGCAGGTGATGGAGCGTTTGCAGGTGGATGGCTGCGTTCATTTCGTAGAGCTGTTGGATCCGAGCGAGGGGCGTGAAGGCGTCGTCGTCAGTTTTCTTGCCGTGCTCGAACTCATCAAGTCGCGGGTCGTGGAGCTGCTTCAGCCGGAGCGCTTCGCACCGATTCAGGTACGGCTGCTAGAGGTCGCGCAGCCGGTGTGTGATGGCGTCTCCGCAGCTTAAACAGATCGTCGAGGCGGCGCTGATCGCCGCCGGTGGCCCGCTCAGTCTGGATCGGCTCTTGGGGTTGTTTGACGATGAGGAGCGCCCCGAGCGCGGCGCGCTCAGCGAGGTTTTGCGTGAGTTGGCCTCTGAGTATCAGTCGCGCGGCATCGAGATCGTCGAGGTCGCCAGCGGCTATCGCGTGCAGGTGCGCGCCAGCGTGGCTCCCTGGGTGGCTCGACTGTGGGAGGAGAAGGCGCCGCGCTACTCCCGCGCCCTGCTCGAAACACTCTCACTCATCGCGTATCGTCAGCCCGTCACACGCGGTGAGATCGAGGAGATTCGCGGCGTGGCGGTCAGCACCACGATCATCAAGACACTCAGCGAGCGCGAGTGGGTGCGCGTCGTTGGCCATCGTGATGTCCCCGGACGGCCTGCGCTCTATGCCACGACGCGCACGTTCCTGGACTATTTTGGTCTGCGCTCACTCAACGACCTCCCGCCGCTGTCTCAGGTCCGTGATCCAGACAGCGTCTTGGGCGTGGCCGATCAGACAGACACCGATGCACAGACATCCGCAGTGGTCTCACTTTCCCGGAATACTCCATGAGAAATCAACGACGCCCCACCAAACCCAGCTCTAACGCCGAGCCGGTACGGCTGCAGAAGCTCCTGGCCGAAGCCGGTCTGGGTTCGCGCCGCGAGATCGAGCGCTGGATCAGCGAAGGACGCGTGCGGGTCAACGGCGATCTGGCCAAGCTGGGCGACCGGGCAACCAGCACCGACCGCATCCGTGTGAACGGTCGTGATGTGCACATCCGGCCTCAACGCGAGGCACAGCGTCAAGTCATCGTCTATCACAAGCCAGTCGGCGAAATGGTCACGCGCCGCGACCCGCAGGAGCGTCCGACGGTCTTTCGCAGTCTGCCGCGCCCCAAACAGGGCCGCTGGATCGCGGTCGGGCGTCTGGACATCAATACCTCGGGGCTGATCCTGTTTACCACCGATGGCGAGCTGGCCAAACGGCTGATGCATCCTTCCTATGAGATCGAGCGCGAATACGCGGTGCGCATCCTGGGCGATCTGGCACCCGACACGCTGGAGCGTTTGATCCAGGGCATCGAGTTGGAAGATGGATTGGCCAAGTTTGATTCGGTCAAAGACGCTGGCGGTAGTGGTGCGAACCACTGGTATCACGTCGTGCTGCGCGAGGGGCGCAACCGCGAGGTCAGGCGTTTGTGGGAGGCTGCGGGCTGCACCGTGAGTCGGCTCATTCGTATCCGCTACGGTATCGTCGAGCTGGGCCGGCGGCTGTTTCCGGGCAACTGGCGACCGCTCACCGAAGAGGAGCTGAGCGCATTGCTGATTTTGGCTGGC
>JARIBS010000081.1 GCA_029257385.1 Thiorhodococcus sp. | reverse complement strand
CCCGGATGACTTCGACCGGATGGGAGCTGTCGAGATTAAGCGGCTTTTTGGCGGTACTTTATGAAGCCCTCACGAGCGCCCCCGACGATCACGCCCGCGCCCGCGTGATCGCCGAGGCGTTCGAGCGTCTGGATGAGCGCTACCCGCACCTTCCAGATCTAGCCACCCAAGGACATCTGCGCGAGACCGAGCTGCGGTTGCAGCTTCAGATCGAGCAAGTGCGCGCCGAGCTGAAGCTCGACATCGAACGGCTGCGCGGCGAGGTGGCACAAACCAAAATCGACCTCCTCAAATGGCTCGTGCCACTGATGCTCGCGCAAGTGGCGGCCATTGCCGCATTGGTCAAGCTCTTCTGAGCAGTCCGCAGCCGACAGCGCCAACCTAAGGCGTCATCGCTCAGCCGATGCCGGATCGGCAGTCTCGCTCAGCGCCTTCAGCATCACCTCCCGCTCAACGGCATCAAGCGCCGTCTCCAGAGCTTTCGGCTCCTGCCTCTCAAGCAACTGTTGCCCTTTGGGGCTTTGCAGAAACAGCATCAGCGCCTGGGCGATCTGGTGGCCTTTGGCGGCGGCCTGGCCGATCCACAGCATCCCGGCGTCTTGGTCGGGTTCCACCCCATCGCAGGCAAGGTAGCAGCGCCCGAGGTAGCACATGGCGTTGGGGTCATACTGCTTGGCGGCCAGATCGAACCAATACAGCGCGTTCGCCGCGCGGTTGGCGTTCAGCAGCAACAGCCCCAGCTCACACTGGGCCGCGCGCTCGCCCTGGTCGGCGGCCACGATCAGGGCGTGTTCCTGCGGCCCGAGCGCCAGATGCGAGAGCGCCAGCACATCGTCCAGCGCCAGGCGCGTCTGCTCGCCCGGCGCGCGCGTGTCGCGGGTGGTGAGGCGGCCCTCGCCAATGCGCCGCCAGAGGGTGCGCTTGCTCAGGCCGGTGATGGACATGGCGGTGTTTAAACAGACTGAAGGCATCAGGGACTCCCGGCGTAGGGTGGCGATGAGCACATCTTACGCAAAGCGGTGCGCGTGCGTGGGCGCTCAGGCTCCATGCCCGTTTCCGTTCTTGCACCTTGCCGTGTTGTGCGCCAAGTGGCAGAGTCCCTCTATGAGTTCAAGCATCGCCCTTTATGAAGCCCTTACGAGCGCCCCCGACGATCACGCCCGCGCCCGCGTGATCGCCGAGGCGTTCGAGCGTCTGGATGTGCGCTACCCGCACCTTCCAGATCTAGCCACCCAAGGACATCTGCGCGAGACTGAGCTGCGGTTGCAGCTTCAGATCGAGCAGGTGCGCGCCGAGCTGAAAACGGATATCGAGCAGGTGCGCGCCGAGCTGAAAACGGACATCGCACAGCTCCACGCCGATTTGAAAGCAGACATTGAGCAGGCGCGCGCCCAAACCGAGCAGGTGCGCGCCCAAACTGAACAGGTGCGTGCCGAGCTGAAGCTCGACATCGAGCGCCTGCGCGGCGAGGTGATACAGACCAAGGTCGACTTACTCAAATGGCTCGTGCCGCTGATGCTCGCGCAAGTGGCGGCCATTGCCGCATTGGTGAAACTCCTCTAAGCACCCCCGCAGCCAACCGCGCCGACCTAAAGCACCATCGATTAGTCGATGTCGCTACTGGCAGTCTCCGCCAACACCCTTGGCATCACCTCCCGCTCAACGGTAGCGAGCGCCCTCAAGGCTCGACCCAAGTCACCACGGACAATCCCGCAATCCGCTCGAACTCCCGCAGGTTGTGGGTCACGAGGGTTGCGGTGTCGGCGAGCGCGTGGCAGGCAATCCACAGGTCATTGGCGCCAATCGGTGTGCCCGCCGCCTTGAGTCGGGTGAACTGCTCGGCATAATGCTGGCAGATGCGCTGATTGCTCGGATAGGACACCGGCACCTGACAGGTGAGGCGATCGAGCCGACGCAGGACATCCGGCTTGCGAGTGCTGCGCTCTGCGCCCTTGAGTAGCTCAGCATAGGTGACAAACGACATGCACAGTCCATCCTCGGCGGGCAGCGCATTGAGGCGCTCGGCAATGCCTGGAGGACGGTGCTTGATCAAATAGATCAAAATATTCGTATCGAGCATGTAGTTCACAGGCTTTCGCGATCTTGTAACCGGGGCGGTTCGTCGCGATCGGCTTCGAGCGCGGCGACAAACTCGCCATCAAAGCCTTCGAGTGCCTGCAACAGGGCATGACCGCGATCTTGGCGGAGCGGGTGGAGCACCAGATCGCCGTCGGCATTGCGCCGGATCTCTACGCGCTGGGTGTCGAGTCGGAATTGAGCCGGAATGCGCACGGCCTGGCTATTGCCGTTCATGAAAACGCGGGTAGTTAGGGTGCTCATAATAGCGGTCCATGTACATACTAAACTGTATGTATGATATTCGCCCAACCTCACTCACGCAACGGCGCGACGCCGACGTTTCCTCACGCCTGAGGCCCCCGCGATATGCCGTTCACGATCTGCGGCAAAGCCCAGACAGGCGTGAAACGCCCTCTCCAGGGCTTTCGGCTCATGCCTTTTACGCAAAGCGGTGCGCGTGCGTGGGCGCTCAGGAGATGGCTTGCACGCCTTTGTTTTTGATGATGGTTAGCAGCCGAAGCGCCGGGCCACCTGGGCGCTTGACGCCTCGCTCCCAGTCCGAGACGAGATTTTTGCTCACGTTGAGATAGCGGGCAAAGACCGGCTGAGAGAGATGCTCACGCTCGCGCAGGGCGCGGATGGCCTCGGGCGGGAGGGGCGCGAGCGGCGTCAGACAAGCGTCGTCGAACTCGCGCATGGTCTGCTTGTCGATGGCGGCCACCTCGTGGAGTGCTTCCATGGTTTCATGGATCGAGGCCAGCGCCTCGCTGCGGTATTGCTGAGTCATGGTCATCAACCTCTGCTGTATCTCTCACCCAGCGTATTCCATCTAAAGGCCCAAAACAGTCGTCCACCATCGCCCGCAGATCGCCCGCCAACCAGCATCACAGCATCGGCCAGCGCGACAAACGCCCACCTGGCACAGGTAGAGGTGTGCCAGCTTTCAGCGATGGCACAGACGCAGGCGTGCCAATCGCAAAACACTCAAAATGACGCGGGCGGCAGGCAAAACGCGCAACCCCAGCAACCACGCGGCCTCAGCGCCGTTTTCTGCTTAATTTTAGCTTCTGGCACGCGAGCTGCATTACTGATACCGGGAGCAACGGAGACGCGGTGATAGGCCGCACGGACGGACTCCTGGTTAAGAAGACTTCATCCTTATACAACGGAGAGATTCCATGAAAAAGACTCAACAAGGTTTTACTTTGATCGAACTGATGATCGTTGTCGCGATCATCGGTATCTTGGCCGCCATCGCGATTCCGGCGTATCAGGACTACACCATCCGCTCGCAGGTTTCTGAGGGCCTGACATTGGCGGCAGCAGCTAAGACCGGTATCACGGAGAGCTTTGCGAATACTGGCACAGCCCCCGCAAGCCGCACGGCAGCCGGCATGAGCGCCGACGCGACTGATACCCAGGGCAGCTATGTTGCATCGGTTGAGGTGGAGAATGGGCTGATTACGGTCACCTATGGAAATAAAGCTAACACAGCGATTGCCGATGGAACTGTCACGTTAAGCCCATTGGTTTCAGGTGATAATAGCGTATCTTGGCTTTGCCAAGGCGCAGATGCAGTAGATGCTCCTGGCGACACTGCTGATATGGATGGCGCTACCGCTGCTGTGGGAAGTGTGCTAGCTAAATATCTGCCCTCTAATTGCCGTCCGTAACCGATCAAGCAAGGTAGGATGGTTAGAACGGCCACGGTATGACACTGATCTCTGGCACGGACGCCAACTGACCGTTAACCATTGCCGCAACGCTTGATACACAACGCCCCTGGGAAACCAGGGGCGTTTTACATTGTGGACGATTTAAGTTCTTAGGCGCACGCCCGCTCAGGGTGCGGCCCAAGCAGCCAAAGCGCGACAACCGTTAGCGGGCTGGCGGCTTTGAGAAACGACGTATCAGCAGGATTGGAACCCATGACCAAAGGACGCGCCTTCGCCATCCATCTCATCGCCAGCATATTGGTGATGCTCGCCTTTCTCGCCATCATGTGGCTGGTGTGGTACCCGGCGCCCTATTTCGCCATCAATGGCGGCTGGGGCGTGTTGGGTATCCTGGCCGGTGTGGATGTCGTGCTCGGCCCGATTCTCACCCTGATCGTCTTCAAACCGGGCAAGCCAAGCCTAAAATTCGACATGAGCGTGATCGTCGCGCTGCAACTGGCGGCGCTGGCCTACGGCGGATCACTCATCTACCAGCAGCGCCCGGCGTTTACGGTCTTTGCGGTCGATCGGTTCACTGCCGTCGCGGCGGCGGATGTCGATTTCGACCAACTGCGCGACCCGGCGTTAAAGCGCATCATGGGCATTGGCCCGATACTGGCCGAGGCGCTCCCGCCCGAGGATTCAAACCGTCGCAATGAGTTGATGTTCGAGGTGGTGATGGGCGGCGCGAAGGATCTGGAATACCGCGCCGAACTCTATCACCCCTATCGGCCCGATCTCGCGAAACTGACCAAGCGCAGCATCGACATCCAGGCCATAGCGGCCAACAATGCCGAGACTAAACGCGCCCTAGAGCGGTTTCTGGAGCGCACCGGCGCTCAGGCAGATGCCTATCTGTATCTACCCCTGCGCGGAAATAACAAAGACGTGGTCATGGTGCTATCACGCCAAGACGGCATGCCAGCCGGATGGCTCGATATTGATCCTTGGTCCGAGGAATAAAACGGCCATGGCACGGACGCCGATTGGCCGTGAAACCCATCGACGACCACTCCAGCGATTGATACAAAACGCCCCCGCAAACCGGGGGCGTTTTTCGTTGTGCGGGTCTGATACCTCGGCGCGGACCCAACAGGAGCTGCCTGATTCAATTTCGTTAACATTAGTTAACGCGCACCCTCAATAAGGGCGGGCGAATCCACCAAAGCTCGTAGAAAAATCCCACGAGCGCCATTGATATCTCGGTCTACCACGACCCCTTCGCTGCGAATTGTTTTCGAAGACCCGACGTTACAGAGTTCCCCAGTCCAGCTAGCCGTCTTGCTCGTGTAGGCTTCACAGACCCTGACAAGCGTCTTTCCGTGCTCGAGGCATTTCTGCCCGAGGCGTTGACTGAATCTGTAGTGGCTGAAAGAGAGCAGGCTTCTAACGGACTTGTTTCTGAGCTTCCTAGCCCCTTTCGGTGTCATTTGCTTTGTTTCAAACGTGGGTAGCACGATGACATCGAAGTTGGTGGTTAGGAACTTCGCGACCTTCCAGTGCAGTTCGTCTATCAGATGGGCGATCTTTTCTCTAAGCCTTCCGATAGCGAGCGACAGCCCTGTCTTTTTCTTTCTGTTGGTGGTGGTAGAACGACGAGACACGAGACCGTCCAGATGCACAGCGAGTCGTGCAATCCTCTGGAAGTCTTGTTCCCCTAGATGTCCTGCGTGCTGGTCGCTGAAGAACGTCTGGAATGTACGGATACCCGGATCCAGGGAGACTAACCGCCCTTGGTTTTCGGTACGAGTTAGCTTTTTTGATACGGGCAAAGCGACATACCAACTATCGGCGTACTTCACAACGCGACCATCACGCAGATCCATCGGAAGAGCTTCAGAGAACTTGAGTTCGCCTAAAGACCTTACGTTAAACCCGCGTACTTTCTTAGACCACTGGTCGTTGCGTAGGAAGAAGGACTGTTGGATGTCCTTCCTGCTTTTGAACGTCTTGTCGGCGCAATCCTCCGCCTTCAGGCGTGGGGTCAAGCCGACGCTTTATTTATTATATAGCACAAAGCTGTATAATGACTGCATGAGCCGACCGCCGATCAAGTACAAGTCGAACAA
>JARIBS010000058.1 GCA_029257385.1 Thiorhodococcus sp. | reverse complement strand
CAACCTGCTCGAATACCGCTTCGACAGCCAGTACGATTACTTCGATCACAGCGCCGCCGTCCACGGCAGCCGTATGGTTGCCATTCCCTCGCTGCGTATGCCGCTGCGGCGCGGCTTCGGCCATCTTATTCCGCGCGCCAGTGTCTATTCCACGAACTACGATCTCGCGGCGCAGGAAGCGGGCGCAGAGACGCGCCCAAGGCACCTGATTCCGAGCTTCGATCTCGACGGCAAGCTCATCTTCGAGCGCGAAACCGATTGGTTTGGCACCACGGCCCTACAGACGCTTGAGCCGCGCGTTTATTATGTCCTCACCGCTTATGAGGACCAGTCCGACAATCCGCGTTTTGACACCACCGCACTCGACTTCAGCTTCGCGAGCCTGTTCAGGCCCAACCGCTTCACCGGCTATGACCGTATCGGCGATGAAAACCGCCTCACGCTCGGTCTGACCTCGCGCACCATCTCCAGTCGCAGCGGTGCGGAACTCCTGCGCGGTAGCATCGGTCAGGTCTACTACTTCGACAAGCGGCGTGTGCAGCTTGATGAGACGAGAGACGAGGTCGAAAACGACATCAGCTCCTCAATGGCCGGTGAACTCTCCGCGCGTCTGCATCGCGACTGGTCGGCATCGGCGAGTCTTCAGTGGAACCCCAACGAGAGCGAGCAACCTTGGGAGAAGCAGGTATTGCAGCTCAGATATGCCCCGGATACCGATCATCTGGTCAATCTCGCCTACCGATACAATCTCGGCAATCAGGAGTCGGAGGAATACGAGGATACGGATCTCTCGTTCAAGATGCCGCTGGGTACGCAGGTGAGCGTGGTGGGACGCTGGCTCTACTCGGTGCTCAACGACGAAACCATCGAGGCCTTTGCCGGGATCGAGTTCGGGCGCTGCTGCTGGCGGCTGCGTGTCCTGGGCCAGCATCTCAAGCGTGGCGCCGACAACCCCGCCAGCACCAGCGTCATGCTGCAACTGGAACTGGCCGGTCTGGGTTCATTCGGCAACCAGATCGACAAGTTCTTGGAACGAGGAATTTATGGCTATCAGTCCAATTGACCGCCCACAGCGCCAGCGTGCACAAGCGCGGCCCCGCTTGGCCGCGCTTGTGCTCCTGTCGACCGTCCTGAGCTGCGCCCCAGCGGCGGCCCAAGAACTCGATGCGATCATCGCCGTGGTCAATGATGACGTCGTCGTGCAGAGCGAGCTGGACAAGGAGATCGGCCTGGTCATTCCCCAGCTCAATCAACAAGGCACCGCGGTACCGCCACGAACACAATTGGAAAAGCAGGTGCTCGACCGGCTCATTCTCAATCGTCTGCAGCAGCAGCGCGCCAAGGATCTCGGGATCACGGTCGACGACGCCGCCCTCACCGAGGCCATGGACAGCATCGCTGCCCGCAATAATCTCTCGCTCGAAGAGCTCAAGGCCACGCTGGAGGCTGGTGGCATCCGCTTTGAGGACTTCCGCAATGACACCCGAACACAGATCCTCACCAGTCGGCTACAAAGCCAGGAGGTCACCAGGAAGGTCCAGGTGACGGAGCGTGAGATCGATTTCTTTCTCGCGCGCGAGGCCAGCCGCTTGATCGAGCGTGAGCAGGTGCGATTGCAGCACATCCTCATCGCCCTGGGGGAGAGTCCATCCGCTCAGCAGATCAAGAGCGCCGAGGACAAGGTCAATCGGCTGGTGGCCAAACTGCGCGCCGGCGCCGACTTCGCCGAAGTCGCCGTGCGCGAATCCGATGGTCGCAACGCCCTGGAAGGCGGTGATCTCGGGTGGTTTGAGATGGGCGCGGTACCGGCCCTGGTCTCCGATCTTGCCTACACCTTGGCAGAGGGTGAGGTCAGCGATCCGCTGCGTAGCGCCAGCGGTTTTCATATCATCAGGATGCGCGAGATCAAGGCTGCGACGCCGGAAAACGTCACCCAGACGAATGTCCGACATATTTTGATTCGCACAAACGAATTGATCTCCGACGACGACGCCAAACAACGCCTGAGTCAACTGCGCGAGCGCCTGCAGGGCGGTGATGATTTCCCAACGCTGGCACGGGCGCATTCCGACGATACTGGTTCCGCGCTCAAAGGCGGCGATCTCGGCTGGGTCAATCCGGGCGACACCGTGCCGGACTTTGAGGAGAAGATGAGTGCCGTCCCCGCCAACGGGATCAGTGAGCCGTTCAAAACCCCCTTCGGCTGGCACATCGTTCAGGTGCTGGAGCGTCGCAGTCAGGACACCAGCGTGGATATCATGCGCATCAAAGCGCGTGAGGCTTTGCAGCGGCGCAAGGGCGAGGAGGCGACCGAGGAATGGCTCAGGCAGCTCCGCGATGAAGCCTATCTCGAAATCCGCCTCGGTCGTGAGCAATGAGCACACCCGCGCCACGTCTGGCCATCACGCCGGGCGAACCGGCGGGTGTCGGGCCTGATCTCGTCATTCGGCTCGCGCAACTGGGCAGCGACGCCCAACTGGTGGCAGTCGCCGACCCGGATCTGCTGACCGAGCGCGCCCGCAGGCTCGGACTGGATCTGCATCTCCACGTCTTCGATGCGAATGCGCCAGCCGTCAAGACACCGCCCGGCCATCTACAGGTCTTGCCGGTGCCGCTGGAGCGGCCGGTGGAGCCAGGGCGACTCGACACGGGCAATGCGCGCGCGGTGCTTAAAACCCTTGCGCTGGCGTGCGACGGCTGTCTCGCGCATGAATTCGATGCCTTGGTGACGGCGCCGGTTCATAAAGCCGTCATCAACGACGCCGGAGTCGCCTTCACCGGACACACCGAATTCCTGGCTCAGCGCTGCAACGCCGAACCGGTGATGCTGCTGGCCACCCCGGGATTGCGTGTGGCGCTGGCGACCACGCATCTGCCGCTCAGCGAAGTGAGCGCCGCGATCACGCCCGATCATCTCTCGCGCGTCATCCGCATTCTCCACCAGGATCTCGTCACGCGCTTTGGCATCGAGCAGCCCCGTGTGTTGGTGTGCGGACTCAACCCGCATGCGGGCGAAGGCGGTCATCTCGGTCGCGAGGAGATCGAGGTCATCGAACCCGTGCTCATGGAGCTGCGACGCTTGGGTTGGACGTTGATCGGTCCACTACCCGCGGATACGGCCTTCGTACCCGAGCGTCTCGCCGAGGTCGACGCGGTGCTGGCGATGTATCACGATCAGGGCCTGCCCGTGCTCAAACACTTGGGGTTTGGACGCGCCGTGAACGTCACCCTCGGCCTGCCGATCATCCGCACCTCGGTCGACCATGGGACGGCATTGGACCTGGCGGGAACGGATCGCGCCGATCTCGGCAGTCTTCTCGCAGCGGTGCAGATGGCCATCGACATGGTTGGCGCCACCCGAAGCACGCATCTGAGCGTTCACGGCCAGGGCTAATCCTGGCGCTCGCCGAGTCCGCTGGCGATGAACCCACGGGCGGTGTCGCGCAGTGTAATCGCGGCCTCCCAACCGTCACCGTCACTTTCCAGCAGCGCCCCGATCGCAACGGTGACCTTACCTGGCCGCGCTCTGAGGCTGTCGCCAGACATGATCTCGCGGGTCCCGTCGATCACCACCGGCACCACCGGCACACCGGCCTGAGCGGCTGCGGCAAAGGCACCCATGCGAAACGGCAAGAGTCCCGGCTGCACGCGGAACGTCCCCTCCGGGAAAAAGGCGAGACTGCGACCTCGCTCCAGAGTGTCCTTGAGCCGGGTGGCCTCGGCACCGCCGCGCCGGGAATCAAAACGGTCGACGAACAGGGTGCCCATGCGCTCCAGGAATCGACCGACCAGGGGATTGCGTGTCAGTTCGCGCTTGGCAACGAAGCTCAGCGGACGCTTGATCGTCTCGATCAGCGCCAGCGCATCCAGATAGCTTTGATGATTGGCAACCAGGACAAAGGCGCTTCCCGGCGGCGGCAGGTGCTTAAGGCCGCTCACCGACAACCGCACGAAGGCGAGTCGGCGCAGCAGGCGGATGCCGAATCTCAGCATGCTCCAGCGCCAGGCCAGCCTTGGCGTGAGCATCACCGCGATCCAGAACCAGGGCGCGATCAGATAAAAAACCGTCCAGGCATAGCCGGAATAGAGCGTCTGGGGCAGGCGTTTGGTGATACCTCTGGCGCGGGCGATCAAGCCGGAGCCACTCAGTCGCAGCAGTTGCACAAAGGGGCGTGGTGGCCCCTCGAACAGCTTTCCGGCAAGATAGCGCTCGCGCGTATCGCCCCGGCGCAGCTTGCCGCTTGAGGTCTTGAGCACCGCGCGCGGCGGGGCCAGCACGATCTCATCCGGCGGCAGTCCGAGGATATCCGTCGCGCACTCACGCGCGCGCTCGATCAGCGCCGCCCGGCGTGTCTCGTCGCGCTCTTTGGATTCGGCCACGATGACCAGGCGCTCGCTTCCCTGTCTCGGATCCGTGGCGGCAAAGGCGACGACACAGCCCTTGCGGATGCCCGCCAGCTCCCCGAGCGCCTGTTCGACCTCGTAAGGGTAGAGATTGCGTCCGCCACGGATGATGAGATCCTTCACCCGTCCGGTCAGATGGAGATCGCCGCCCGCCAGATAAGCCCGATCGCCGGTCTCGTGCCAGCCGGCCTGGATCAACCCGGCGGTGGCCTCGGGATTGCGATAGTAGCCACGCGTCGCCGATGGACCCTGAAACTGGAGCAGCCCTTCGTGGCGCTCGGGAAGCTCCTGGCCGTCGGCATCGACCACCCGCATCCGATAGCCGGGCAGCGCGCGCCCGCAGGCGACGACCTCCAGCACGTCCGGGTCGTCACAGTAAACCGGCAGCGCATAGCCGGAGCCGGCAAAACGCACGCGGTCGATACAGTCGATGCGTGGACCGCGATCGGCGGGCGGAAACGCCAGTCCGACCGCCGCCTCCGCCAGGCCATAGACCGGTGCCAGGGCATCGGGCTTGAGCCCACAGGACGCGAAACGCTCGCTGAAACGGCGCAGCGTATCGGCGCTGACCGGCTCGGCGCCATTGAAGGCGCGTCGCCAGCAACTCAGGTCCAGCCCCTCCAGTTGCGTGTCTGAGAGCCGGGTCAGACACAGCTCGTAGGCGAAGTTGGGCGCCGCCGAGAGCGTCCCGCGATGCCGGTGGATCGCTTGCAGCCAACGGCTGGGACGCGCCAGAAAGGCCAGCGGCGACATCGAGATCAGCGGCGTGGCGAAATAAAGGCTCCCCAACCAGGCCCCGATCAGCCCCATGTCGTGATAGAGCGGCAGCCAGCTCACGAAAACATCGTCCGAACTGATCGCGATGGCCTCGCCCATGGCGCGGATGTTGGCCAGCAGATCGGCATGGGAGAGCATCACGCCCTTGGGGCTTCCGGTACTCCCGGAGGTGTATTGCAAGAAGGCGAGATCGTCCGGCAGCGGCTCGGCCCAGACGGCGATCGGTGGCTCGTCCATCACGTCTTCGAGCGTCACCAGCTCGCGCAGCGACGGAACCAGCGTCTTGAGTAGATGGGCGACCGAGCGCGCCTCCGGGACCGTGATGAGCACCGCCGCACTGGCGTTATTGAGGATGCGTGCATGTCGGCGCAGATGGTCTTCGAGCTGCTGCGGGCGCGCCGGTGGATAGATCGGCACGGGCACGCCACCGGCCATCAGGATGCCGAAGAAGCTGTTGAAATACTCTGGCCCCGTCGGCAGCATGACCGCGACCGTCGCTCCAGGCGTGAGACCGGTGCGGCGCAAGCGCCCGGCGACCCGCTCGGCTCCGGAAGCCAGATCAGCGTAAGTGATGAGATGGGCTGCGTCCTGCCCGTCGTAATACGTAATATGGACGCGCG
Source organism: Thiorhodococcus sp. (assembly GCA_029257385.1). Taxonomy (GTDB): domain Bacteria; phylum Pseudomonadota; class Gammaproteobacteria; order Chromatiales; family Chromatiaceae; genus Thiorhodococcus. Next base: position 1,364 of record JARIBS010000058.1, on the reverse strand, counting down.
ATCCATGACGGTCGCGATGCCAGGCGAGCACATCAAGGAGCGTCCGCGCGCTTGCCGGGGCGCCCTCGGCAGCCATGGCGGTCGATGCGCGCGGGTCCGGTCCGGCCTCGGCTGAAACGCCCTCCTCCGCATTCAGCAATGTCAGCAGATCGCGCGGTGTCGCGGCCAGCAGGGCCTCGTCCGGGAGTCGCGCACCCAGCCCCCGCTCCAGACGCGCGATCAGCTCGGAGCGGCTGAGGCTGTCCAACCCGAGATCGGATTCGAGCCGGGTCTCCAGCCCGATCCCCTCGCGCGGCTCGGCGAGTCGGGATTCACGCACGAAGTCACGCAGGATGGATAGAAGCGCGTTGGCGGTATCCGGGGAGCGGTCGGTCATGAGTCCAGTTGATCGGTGTATTGAGTGTCAGTGTCGTGTATTTAAGCGCGTCTCAGCCCGACAGCGGCTCCATACGAATGCGCACGACCGGCTCGAGCACGGACTCCAGCGCCTCGATTTGGGCAATCGCCTGGTTCATGTGCCCCTCGATCACGCGATGGGTCAGCATGACCAGTGGCACATGCGATTCGCCCTCGCCCGGCTCCTGCTGCTTGATCGCCTCGATGCTGATGCCCTGGTCGCCCAGAATACTGGCGATGCGCGCCATCACGCCTGGCTGATCAAGCGCCGAAAGGCGCAGATAGTAGGCCGTTTTGACGTCCTCGATCGACAGCACTGGGGTGTCTGCGAGTTCGCCGGGCTGGAAGGCCAGATGCGGAACCCGGTTGCTGGGATCGGCCGTCAACGCGCGGACGATGTCCATCAGATCAGCCACCACCGCCGAGGCGGTCGGCAGCGCGCCGGCGCCCGCGCCGTAGTAGAGCGTTGGACCGACCGCATCGCCCTTGACCAGCACGGCGTTCATCACCCCTTCGACGTTGGCGATCAGACGCCGCTCGGGGATCAGGGTCGGATGCACGCGCAGCTCAATCCCGCCTGGCGAGCGCCGCGCGATGCCGAGATGTTTGATGCGGTAGCCAAGCGCCCCGGCATAAGCGACATCCTGCGCCTCGATCCGGGAGATTCCCTCGGTAAAACAGCGCTCAAACTGCAAGGGGATACCGAAGGCCAGCGCGCCAAGGATGGTGAGTTTGTGGGCCGCGTCGATGCCCTCAATGTCGAAGGTCGGGTCGGCCTCCGCATAGCCCAGCGCCTGCGCCTCAGCCAGCGCATCGGCAAAGGCGCGGCCCTTGTCGCGCATCTCGCTGAGGATGAAGTTGCCGGTGCCGTTGATGATACCGGCGATCCACTCGATATGGTTCGCCGCCAGACCTTCGCGCAGGGCCTTGACGATGGGGATACCACCGGCGACCGCCGCCTCGAATCC